>JBGAQN010000040.1:0-23012 GCA_044220725.1 Dermatophilaceae bacterium | reverse complement strand
AAAAGCAGTCAGCGGCGGGCCGTCTGTCGCGGTCTCCCCACTGGTCCTGGCTGTGCCGACCGCGCTGGCCGACAAGGTCAGCGCGGCCCCGACCTGGGCCGAGCTCGTCGGCTTCACCCTCCCCTTGGCCTTTGCCGACCCCACCGTGAGCACGAGTTCGCGCTTGGCCCTCAATTGCGCGTATGCCGCGCTCGGCACCAGCGCCGAAGCCCGGACCGCACTAGGCGCGGCGATGATCCGGCTGAGCCGGACCAAGGTTGCCGCGGACACCGACCTCTTCGCCCGGGCGTCGTCCGGGGCGACCCCCGCCACCGCCTTCCCCGCCGAGGAGGCCGAGGTCGCGGCATACAACAAGGCCCATCCGACCGGGCCGCTGACCGCCGCGCTACCCGCCGATGGGACGAGCTCCTTCGACCATCCCTTCCTCACGGTCGGCGCGGCCCTGAGCGAGCCCGTCAAGGCCGGCGCCGACGCGCTCTTGGCCGCTCTGCGGAGCGAGGCAGGCAAGGCCGCAATCACGGCAGCGGGCTACCGCCTGGCGCTCAGCGACTCCGTGTCGCCGTTGTCGACCCTCGTGGGTGGCACGCCCCGCTATCTGCCCACTCCCCCCGCCGAAGCGGTCTCCGCGTTGCAGCGCTCGTGGGCGGCCGTCGGCACGGAGATGCGGATGCTCGCCGTCGTCGACACCTCCGGCTCGATGAAGGACCCGGCAGGAGCCAGCACTCGGATGGCCCTGGCTCACCAGGCTGGGCTCGTTGCCCTCTCGGCGTTCCCGCCCGGCTCGGTGATCGGCCTGTGGCGCTTTGGCTATCACCTCGTCCCGCCCACACAGGACTGGCAGGAGATCGTGCCGCAACGGGGGCTAGAGGAGGTCGTCAACGGCAAGGATCAACGCACCCTGCTCGTGGAGGGCTTCGGCAGGCTGGCAGCCCGCCCCGCTGGGAGCACCGGCCTCTATGACACCATCCTCGCGGCCTATGAGCGAGCCAAGGCCGGCTACGACCCGTCCCGGGTCAACTCGGTCGTGTTGCTCACCGACGGCAAGAACGAGGACCCGCGGTCGATCACCTTGGACGATCTACTGGCGAAGCTGGCCGCCGCCAAAGACCCCGCCAAGCCCATCGTCGTCATCACGGTGGCCATCGGGCCGGAGGCCGACGCCGCGACGCTCCAACGGGTCACCCAGGTCACGGGCGGGCGCTCTTACACAGCGACAGCACCCGAGCAGATCACGGGTGTGTTCGTGGACGCGCTGCTCAACCGGTCCTGACGGCGCTCAGCCCAGCCAACGCCGCGACAGCCCGCTCGAACACCTCGTCCGGAGTGCCCGCAACACTCACTGTCACGCCCGGTTCGTCGTGCGCGAGCGGCTCCATGGTCGCCAGTTGGCTCTCCAGCAGGTTCGGCGGCATGAAGTGGTCGCGCCTCGCCTCGATCCGGGCGCGGATCACCTCGGCCGTTCCGTGCGCATGGACGAAAACCAGAGCAGGGTCGCCCGCGCGCAGGATGTCGCGGTAGCGCCGCCGTAGCGCCGAACAGGACACCACGATCGGTATGCCGTTCGCGGCCCCCTCCGCCAGCCGGCCCGCCAGCGCGCGCAGCCAGGGCAATCGATCCTCGTCGGTCAGCGGGATTCCGTCGGACATCTTGGCGACGTTCTCGGGCGGGTGGAACTCGTCCCCCTCGACCAACTCACGGCCCAGGCGCGCGGCCAGGCGCGCTGCCACGGTGGACTTGCCCGAGCCGGACACCCCGATGACGACGACGGAGGGGACCGTCACCTCCCGGGGCTGGACCATGCGGCATACCGTATGCCGCCCTCCCCCGTCCGCCCGCGCGTTGCCATCCGTTGCCGCGTGGCCGGGACCTGGCGTGCGAGTGGGCACGGCATGAGCGGGCACTGCATCAGGGGGCACGGCATACGGGAGGCACGGCATAACCCCCTGGGTGCTGCCGACAATGGCAACCGACGGCAATCGATGGCCGTGGGAGCGGGGTCGGAGTGGACTGGTCTGGACACGAAGCCACGGCCAGCCGCCGCCCCGAACGCGCAGGAGTCACCGATGAGCACCATCCCCGACATCGCCCAGGTCCTCGTCGACTTCCGGCCCCAACATCGGTTCTTCGTCGGGATCGACTCCGACGGCTGCGCCATGGATGCGATGGACATCAAGCACCAGGAGTGCTTCACGCCGTGCTACATCAAACACTGGGGGTTGCAGCCGATCTCGACCCTGGCGCGGCAGACGGCGCTGTTCGTCAACCTCGGCTCGGTGACTCGCGGCCTCAACCGGTGGTTGGCGCTGCGCCAGGTGCTCGACCTTTTGCGGGACCGGGTCGACGTGGCCGAGCGGGGCGTCGTGATCCCCGACTACCCCGAGCTGACCGACTTCATCGAGAGCGAATATCCGTTGACCGACAAGGGAATTGCCGCGTTCGCGGCGGCATACCCCTCCGAGACCATCCACCGCGCCATCGGGTGGGGCGACGCGGTCAACGCTGCGATTGCGGACATGGTGCACGGATGCGGGCCGTTCCCGGGAGTCCGCGAGGCGTTTGAGGCGATGCAGGCCGAGGTCGACTGCATGACGGTGTCGGCGACGCCGCTGCACGCCCTGGAATACGAGTGGGCGGCGCACGGGCTGGCGCCTTACATGAAGGTCATCGCCGGCCAGGAGATGGGCAGCAAGGCCGAGCACGTCGAGTATGCCGCCAAAGGCAAGTACGCCGACGACAAGATCCTGCTCATCGGCGACGCCCCCGGCGACCGCGACGCAGCCGCCAGGGCGGGGTGCCTGTACTACCCGATCCTCCCCGGCGACGAAGCCGGCTCGTGGCGCCGATTCACCGACGAGGCGCTGCCGAAGTTCCTCGACGGGACCTTCGCTGGCGAGTATCAGCTCCGCCTCATCGACGAGTTCAACGCCACCCTGCCCGGCGAGGTCCCTTGGAAGACCCGCTCCGGCATCACGACCATCACCATGCCCCAGGTCAAGTGAAAAGGATCCATTGACATGCCCACCCTCGTCGACCTCACCGCCGCTCCCTACCACCTCGACGCCGACCAACTCGCCTGGGTTGAGCAGACCCTGGCCTCGATGACCCTCGACGAGCAGGTCGGGCAGCTGTTCACCAACCTGTTCTTCTTCGGTGAGGACAGCTTCTCGGGCAACGCCTACACCGCCGAGCAGATCATCGAGAAGTTCCACATCGGGCTGGCCCGCTATCACGGCGGCGACGCAGCAGCCGTGCAGGCCCTGCTCAACCGGTTGCAGCACGCCTCCAAGATCCCCATGTTGGTCGCGGCCAACTGCGACTCCGGCGGCAACGGCGCCATGTCCGACGGCACCTACGTCGCCTCGGGCGCCCAGACCGAGGCGTCGGGTTCGACCGAGGTCGCCTTCAACGCGGGCTATGTCTCAGGCCGAGAGATGCGGGCCATCGGTGCCAACCTCAACTTCGACCCCTGCGTCGACGTCCTGCACAACTGGCGCAACACCATCGTCAACACCCGCGCCTACGGCACGAACGCCGCCGACGTCATCCGCTACACCATCCCGTTCGTCCAGGGGCAGCGCGAGTCGGGCGTGCTCACTTGCATCAAGCACTGGCCCGGCGACGGCACCGAGGAGCGCGACCAGCACCTCGTGCTCGGCGTCAACGAGCTCACCCCCGCCGAGTGGGAGGCCAGTTTCGGCGAGGTCTATCGCGCCCACATCGCCAACGGCGTCGAGATGGTCATGGCGGGGCACATCGCGCTGCCGCACTACCAACAGCAGCTCAACCCGGCGCTCACCGACGCCGACATCCTTCCGGCCACCCTGGCCGAGGAACTCATCAACGGGCTGCTCAAGACCCAGTTGGGCTTCAACGGGGCCGTCATCACCGACGCCTCGCACATGCTCGGCATGACCTCGGCGATGCGTCGCGAGGACTACGTCCCCAAGGCCATCGCCGCTGGCTGCGACGCCTTCCTCTTCTTCAATGACCTTGAGGAGGACTTCGGCTTCATGAAGGCCGGCGTCGAGCGCGGGATCATCACCAAGGAGCGCCTCGACGACGCCAACCGGCGCATCCTCGGGCTCAAGGCCAAGCTCAACCTGCACCTCCAGCAGGCCGCCGGCACGTTGCTGCGCACGCCCGAGGACCTCGCCGTCGTCGGCTGCGAGGAGCACCTGGCCATGCGGGCCGACGCCGCGGACCGGGGCATCACCCTGGTCAAGAACACCCTCGACCAGTTGCCACTGAACCCCCGCGACCATCGCCGGATCCGGCTCTATCACCTCACCGGCGAGCAGGGCGGCATCATGGCTGCCTCTGACGCCACGGTGCAGACCTACCTCCGGTTGCTCACCGAGCGGGGCTACGAGGTGACCGTCAACGACGGCACGAGCCGGGTCAAGGGCTCGACCCTGGCCTACCGCCGCGAGGTCGATGCAGCCCTCATCGTCGCCGAGGTCGTCGGTTACGGGGCGCAGAACAACTACCGGATCATCTGGAAGACCGCGATGAGCAACGAATGTCCGTGGTACGTCTGGGAGGTCCCCACCTTCATGGTCAGCCACAACTACACGACCCACCTGCACGACGCGACGATGGTCAAGTGCCTGGTCAACGCCTACGACGCCAACCCCGAGACGATCCGCCAGGTCATCGACAAGTTGGAGGGGCGCTCGCCCTTCCGCGGCACGCCCAACGACCTGGTCTGGGCGGGCAAGTGGCAGGCCCGCCTCTGAGCCCTCGCCAGGCCGGTATGCCGCACGCCAACGCCAGCGATCACCCGCCAGCCAACGCCAGCGATCACCCGCCCGCCGACGCGCCCGCGGACGCGCCCGCCCATCCGCCGCCGACAGCCGCGGGCCGAGGTTGCCGGGCGGCATACCCGGGCGTAGGCTCGCGAGTTTGTGCGCGCTGACCTACGGACCTACGGGTTGCTTGCCCGGGCTGGGTTCCGGCGGCAAGCGACCTACCGGCTGGCGCTGGCGGCAGGGATCGTCACCAACTCGGTCTTCGGGGTGCTGCGCGCCTCGATCCTCGTCGGCGCAGTGGTCGGCGCCGGGACGAGTCTGGCCGGCTACGACGCGCGCGCCGTGTCGTCCTATGCGTGGTGGGGCCAGGTGCTGCTCGGCTCCGTGGCTCTCTGGGGCTGGAGCGAGCTCGCCGATCGGGTGCGCACCGGCGATGTCGCCGCCGATTTCCTGCGCCCGATCCCGCCCTACCTGAGCTACCTCGCGGCCGACCTCGGCCGGGCCGCGCTGGCCCTGCTCGTGCGCGGCGCACCGATGATCGTCATCGGCTCGCTCTACTCGGGGATGACCTTCCCAGCAGGCCCGGTTGAGTGGGCCCTCGGCCTGGTCTCGATTGCCCTCGCTGTCGCGATCGCGTTCCTCGGTCACTACGTCGTCAACTGTATTGCGTTCTGGATCATCGAGATTCGCGGGATCCTCCTTGCCTACGGCATCGTTGCGACGCTGTTCGCCGGCCTCTACGTTCCGGTCCACTGGTTCCCCGACTGGCTGCGTGCCCTCGCCGCTGCGACCCCGTTCCCATCGCTCATCCAGACTCCGATCGACATCCTCAGCGGGTATGCCGCGGGCCCGGGTGCCGCGCGTCTGGTCGCCATCCAGGTCGGCTGGGTGCTCGGGCTTGGGATCGGCGCTGCTCTGACCACCGCTGCGGGTCGACGCCGGTTGGAGGTGCAGGGTGGCTAACCGTGAAGGGTCGTGGGCGGCATACCGGACGATCCTGCGCAGGCGGGTGCGCGCCCAGGCGGGCTACCGCGTGTCGTTCGCCACCGACCTGTTCGCCACCCTGTTTGCCGGGCTGGCCGAGCTGACCGAGGTCTACGTCATCTTCCACAACACCCCGCGCCTCGGCGGCCTGGACTTCACCGGCGCGCTGCTCGTCTTTGCGCTGGCCAACCTCACTTTCGCCGCTGCCGACCTGCTCGTCGGCCACTGCGACCGGCTGCCGACCTACATCCGGGAAGGCAAGCTCGACGTCTTCTATCTGCGTCCACTCTCCCTGCTCGGGCAGCTCATGACCAGCGAGGTGTCGCTGCGCCGGCTGGGTCGGATCAGCGTGGCACTCGTCGTCCTGGCGATTGCGCTGATCCGTGGCGGCGTGCAGCCGACGGCGACAACCGTCGGAATGCTTGCTCTGGCCATCGTCTTCGGGACCGCGATCATGGCCGCGCTGTTCGTCGCGGTCGCCGGGCTGCAGTTCTGGCTGGTCGACGGTCGCGAGTTCGCCAACGTCTTCACCTACGGCGGCGCGTATGCCGCGCAGCAAAGTTCGCTGGTCTTCCCCGACCCAGTGCGGATCTTCTTCACCTTCGTCGTGCCGGCGGCGTTCACGGCATACCTGCCGACGTTGGTGATCCTCGGGCTGCCCGGCGGCGACTTCGCCAACCCGTCGTTGGCCTGGTGGCTGCCGATCGCGGCGGCGTGGGTCTGGGGCGTCGCGCTGCTGGCCTGGGGCCGCGGCGTGCGGCACTATCACAGCGCGGGAGGATGAACGATGACGACGGACAGGTCCTTGGGGCCGGAGTCGGGGCAGGCCGGGCAGCCCTCGCCTGCGAGCGCGAGCACGGGCGCGACTGCAGGTGCGAGCGCGCCTGCCGGTGCGAGCACGGGCGCGACTGCGGGTGCGAGCGCGCCTGCGGGTGCGGACGTGATCATTTCCGTCGAACGGCTCACCCGGGTGTTCCGGCGTCGTGGCGCCAGCGACCTCACCGCCGTCGACGAGATGACCTTTGCGGTGGGCCGCGGCGAGGCGGTCGGCTACATCGGCGCCAACGGAGCGGGCAAGTCCACGACGATCAAGATGCTCACCGGCATCCTCGCCCCCAGCTCGGGCACCGCTACAACCTGCGGCCTGGACCCGATGCGCGAGCGCCGGGCGCTGGCCCGACGGATCGGCGTCGTCTTCGGACAACGCTCGCAGCTGTGGTGGGACCTGCCACTGCGGGAGTCGTTCGACATCCTGGCCGCCATCCACCGCCTCGACTCCGGCCGAGCGGTGGCGCGGGTCGGCCAGTTGGTCGAGCTGCTCGACCTGGGCCCGACACTCAAGCAGCCAGTGCGCTCGCTCTCCCTTGGCCAACGGATGCGAGCCGAGGTGGCCGCGGCGCTGCTGCACGAGCCCGAGCTGATCATCCTCGATGAGCCGACGATCGGGCTTGACGTGCTGTCCAAGGCTCGGCTGCGGGAGTTCCTCATCGCCCAGCGCCGCGAGCACGGCACCACGTTGTTGCTCACCACTCACGACATGGGCGACATCGAACGGCTCTGTGACCGGGTGCTCGTCGTCGACCGTGGCCGGTTGGCCTTCGACGGCACCTTGGCCGGTCTCGCGGGAACCGTCGGCGCGCAACGGGTTCTCGTCGTCGACCTGGACCGGCCCACGGAGGCGCTGCACGGCATACCGCACACCCAGTTTCTGGGCGCCGAAGGTGAGGGAGTCCGGCAGCGGCTGGCCTTCGACGCCGCTGACACGACGGCCGCGGCGGTGCTGGCGGCTGTGGCCGAGCGGGCGACCCTACGGGACCTGAGCATCGAGGAGCCCGACATCGAAGACGTGGTCCGGCGGATCTACTCCGCTCCGGCCGGCGGGATCACGGGGCCGACAGGGATCAGAGGGTGAACAGCATCCGGGTGTTGCCGAGAGTGTTGGGCTTCACGCGCTCCAGGTCGAGGAACTCGGCGACGCCTTCGTCGTAGGACCGCAGCAACTCGGCATACACCTCGGGCGGGACGGCTTGCCCGTCGATGGGTTGGAAGCCATGTCGGCGGAAGAACCCCGTTTCGAAGGTGAGGCAGAAGATGCGCCCCACGCCCAGCACTCGGGCATCCTCGATGAGGGCCGCCAGGACGGCATGGCCGACCCCTTGGTGCGCGTGGCCAGGGGCGGTGGCCAGGGTCCGCACTTCGGCCAGGTCGTCCCACAACACATGCAGGGCACCGCACCCGACGACGACCCCGTCGATCTCGGCGACCCGGAATTGCTGGATGGATTCGTAGTAGGCCACCGCATCCTTGGCGACCAGTCGGCGGGCGGCAACCAAGGGCGCCACAATGTCCCGGATGGCGCGGACGTCCTCGGTGCGCGCGTGTCGAGTCGTGATGGCCACGAGTGTCGATCGTAGGGGTTCCCGCCTAGGCGAGCCGGACGCCACCACCGGGTTCAGCCGCGATGAAGTAACTCGGGGTTACTGGCGGCAGGCCGCCGCCGATCTCCCAGGCCTCGCCGTCATCGAGGGGGTCGACGCGCAACCAGCGGTCGCCGTCGAAATCGATGGTGAGCGATCCGTCCTTGCCGGCTTCGGCTCGGGTGACGATCGCGCGATGCAACGACAGGACAACGGCGACCGTGTCGAGCCGCTCGGGGTCAACGATGTGTGCCGTTCCGTCGACGAAGAGGGTGAACGCGCTCTCCAGCCGAATGGTGTCCGTCCCGTCGACAACGAGCGTCACGGCGTAGTCGATGCACAACTGATCGACCTCGCGTCCAACCAACGGCAACGCGTAGTGCGTCGCTTCCTCCCGGACGTGGGAGTCCAGGCCCGCGTCGGTCATGCCTTGAGGGTACGGCACCAACAGCCTCCCGCGCCTCCTTGCAGTCCTATGACCCGGATGCGCTCGCAGCCGCGTCCTGAGGTCCGCCGACCGTGTCGATCGGCGGCACGTCTGGAATGTCAGGAATCGTATCCCGTCGCAGCGATCCAGCGAACGTGAAGGTCGAGTCCTTTTCCTCGCCTGTGGCATCGACCAGCACGAACTCGCCGCTGCGCAGCTCACCGTAGAGAATCTTCTCGGAGAGCATGTCCTCGATCTCTCGTTGGATGGTGCGGCGCAGTGGGCGGGCACCCAGGACCGGGTCGTAGCCCTTCTTGGCCAGCAGGGCCTTGGCGGCAACGGTGAGCTCGATGCCCATGTCCTTGTCGCGCAACCTCTTGTCCAGCTTGGCGATCTCCAGATCGACGATCGCGACGATCTCGTCCTGGGTCAGCTGCGGGAAGACGATGACGTCGTCGACGCGGTTGAGGAACTCGGGCCGGAAGTGGTTCTTCAGCTCGTCGGTGACCTTGTTCTTCATCCGTTCGTATTCCGAGCGACTGTCCGGGCCGGCCGAGAAGCCGAGGCTGCCCTTGGTGATGTCCCGGGTGCCCAGGTTGGTCGTCATGATGATGACGGTGTTCTTAAAGTCGACCACCCGGCCCTGACTATCGGTGAGCCGACCGTCTTCGAGGACCTGCAGCAGGCTGTTGAAGATGTCCGGGTGGGCCTTCTCGACCTCATCGAACAGGACAACCGAGAACGGGCGCCGGCGGACTTTCTCGGTGAGCTGTCCGCCCTCCTCATAGCCCACATAGCCGGGGGGTGACCCGAACAGGCGCGAGACGGTGTGCTTCTCGGAGTATTCGGACATGTCCAGCTGGACGAGGGCGTCCTCGTCTCCGAAGAGGAACTCGGCCAGCGTCTTGGCCAACTCGGTCTTGCCGACGCCGGTCGGGCCGGCGAAGATGAACGACCCACCCGGGCGGCGGGGATCCTTGAGGCCAGCCCGGGTGCGCCGGATCGCCTGGGACAGCGCCTTGATGGCGTCGTTCATGCCGACGATTCGCTTGTGCAACTCGCTCTCCATGTTGAGCAGCCGCGCGGACTCTTCCTCGGTGAGCTTGAACACCGGGATGCCGGTCGATGCGGCGAGCACCTCGGCGATGAGTTCTTCATCGACCTCGGCGACGACGTCCATGTCGCCGGACTTCCACTGGGCCTCGCGCTCGTTGCGGGCCAGGGTGAGCTGCTTTTCGTCATCGCGCAGGCGGGCGGCCTTTTCGAAGTCCTGCCCGTCGATGGCGGCCTCCTTCTGGCGGCGCACGTCGGCGATCTTCTCGTCGTATTCGCGTAGGTCCGGTGGCGCGGTCATCCGGCGGATCCGCAGTCGGGCACCCGCTTCGTCGATGAGGTCGATGGCCTTATCCGGCAGGAACCGGTCGTTGACATACCGGTCGGCCATCGAGGCCGCGGCCACGAGTGCCCCGTCGGTGATCGACACCCGGTGGTGGGCCTCGTAACGGTCCCGCAGCCCCTTGAGGATCTCGATGGTGTGCGCGAGCGTCGGCTCGGCCACCTGGATCGGCTGGAACCGCCGCTCGAGCGCGGAGTCCTTCTCGATGTGCTTGCGGTATTCGTCGAGGGTGGTCGCCCCGATGGTCTGCAGCTCACCGCGAGCCAACATGGGCTTGAGGATCGAGGCCGCATCGATGGCGCCCTCGGCCGCACCCGCACCCACCAGGGTGTGGATCTCGTCGATGAAGATGATGATGTCGCCGCGGGTGCGGATCTCCTTGAGGACCTTCTTGAGCCGCTCCTCGAAGTCACCGCGGTAGCGCGACCCAGCGACGAGCGCGCCCAGGTCGAGGGTGTAGAGGTGCTTGTCCTTGAGGGTCTCGGGCACGGTGCCGCGGACGATGTCTTGGGCCAGCCCCTCGACGACGGCGGTCTTGCCGACGCCTGGTTCGCCGATGAGGACCGGGTTGTTCTTGGTGCGGCGGGACAGCACCTGCATGACCCGCTCGATCTCCTTCTCGCGCCCGATGACCGGGTCGAGCTTGCCCTCGCGGGCGGCCTGAGTGAGGTTGCGACCGAACTGGTCGAGCACGAGCGAACCCGCCGGGGTGCCCTCGGCGGGCCCGGAGGCCGGCCCCACACCCGCCGCGGCCTTTTCGCCCTGCCCCGACTGGTAGCCAGCCAGCAACTGGATGACCTGCTGGCGCACCTTGTTGAGGTCGGCGCCGAGCTTGACCAGGACCTGGGCGGCAACGCCTTCACCCTCGCGGATGAGACCGAGGAGGATGTGCTCGGTGCCGATGTAGGTGTGGCCAAGCTGCAGCCCCTCGCGCAGCGAGTATTCGAGCACCTTCTTGGCACGCGGCGTGAACGGGATGTGCCCGGTCGGCGACTGCTGCCCCTTGCCGATGATCTCGGTGACCTGCTCGCGGACGGCGTTGAGCGAGATTCCCAGGTTCTCCAGGGCCTTGGCGGCCAGGCCCTCACCCTCATGGATGAGGCCCAGCAGGATGTGCTCGGTGCCGATGTAGTTGTGGTTGAGCATTCGCGCCTCTTCCTGCGCGAGCACGACCACCCGCCGGGCGCGGTCGGTGAACCGTTCGAACATCGTTGAACACTCCTGCCGTCGATCGAGGTGCCTCGATGGTAACCGTGCCACACCACAGACCCCGGGTGGTTACCGGCGCGTTACGGGGTGGTCCCCGTGCAACGCCCCCGTATGCCGTGCTGTTCCCTCCCAGCAGGCGTGCGGGGCCCGATCGCGTCCGCGCTGAGCGAACACGATCGGGCCCCAGGACCATCAAGGGCCCCACACGTCACGGCAGAAGACGAACGGACGAGGTCGGCGCGGGGTTTGCAGATCGCGCCGACAGCGGATCAGCCGCCCATCGGCCACCAGCCGTGCCACCAGTCGGTGAAGGCCGGCTCCCAGGCCGCCGTGTAGACCCGGCGGTCCAGTCCGACTGTCAGCACGTCGAGGTGGTCGGCGCTGCGAACCGCCGCGTCGATCGTCCCGCCGAGGCCGGTGACGCCGCCACGCAGCCGCCACCAGCCGTGCCACCCATCGGTGAACCCCGGCTCCCACGCGGCGGTGAAGGTCCCGCCGTCCAGCCCGGCCACGAAGACGTCGAGCTTGTCCCGGGAGCGGGACACGGCATACATGGGGCTGCCGGGTTGGGCCAGGCCGCCCCGGATGTGCCACCACCCGTGCCAGCCGTCGGCGAAGGTGGGCTCCCAGGCGGCCGTCAAGGTGCGCCGCGCCCCGTCGACGACGAAGACATCGAGTTTGTCGGTCGACCGGGAGACGCACGTGACGAACGCCCGGGGCGCCGCGACCGCGTCACCGATGCGCCACCACCCATGCCAGCCGTCCGCGAACACCGGCTCCCAGGCCGCGGTGTAGACGCGGCAGTCGACGCCGGTGACGAAGATGTCTAGCTTGTTGCTGCTGCGCGACACCGCGGTCACGGGGGCGCCGGGCGCCGCCATGCCGCCCCGGATGTGCCACCAGCCGTGCCAGCCGTCGGCGAAGGCCGGTTCCCAGGCCGCGGACATGATCCGGCCGGAGTTGTCGGTGACGAAGATGTCCAGCTTGTCCAGGCTGCGGGACACCGCGCCGACGTAGGACCCCACCGGCGCACGCAGCGTCCCGATCGGCCACCACCCCTTCCAGAAGTTGGACGGGTCGTATGCCGCCGTCCACACCCGTCCGTCCGTGCCGACCGTGAAGACGTCGAGATAGCCCGGCCGGCGGCTGACCGCCGTGACGTGACCACCGGGGGCCGTCTTGCCGCGCAGGAGATAGGTCCAGCCCTGCCACCACGCGGGTCCGCCCGGTTGCCAGGAGGCGAACCGGATGTCACCGAGTTCGTCGGCGGCCAGGGCGGTGAGGCTGTTGCGGCCCATCGACACGACATGCACCGGCGAGGAGGTCGAGGGCAGCCGCAGCCGGTCCAGCCCCCAGCCGAGGTGCCGCGGCGTGCTCGGACAGAACGCCCAGGAGTTGGCCTTCATCAGGCAGTCAACGCTTGCCGCAGCACCGTTGGCGCAGTTGGTGTTGGGCTCGCCGAACCGCCCGAAGGACCCGCCCGTGGCGCAGCCCGACACGGCATACTCGTCGGGCGCGCCGAAGATGTGGCCGGTCTCGTGAATGAAGACCCGGTCGAAGTTGTCGATGCCCCAGCCGTCGTTACGTGGGTCCATGACAATCCGGTTGCCACTGGCGTAGCCGAAGTGCCAGAGGTTGTAGCGGGTGACGAACAGGACGTAACCCCACCGAGATCGGGTCCGGTCCCGGATCTCGCGGGCCATGGCCTCGACGCCGGCGTCGCCCGCGGCATACCCGAGAGCGCCCATGGCCGCGTTGCGCCAGGTGAGTTCGGCCAGGTCGGTGGCATCGGCCGTCGTGATGCTCACCGTGTGGGTCTCGACGGTGAAGCTCAGGTGGGCCGAGGGGTTCGCAGCGGCGAGCCAGACGTAGCCCTCCTGGATCTCGGCGACCACCTTGAGCCGCTCGGTCGCCGACATCTGCACCGCGGCCGTTGGCCCGTTGACGAAGACGACCGACAGGGCCACCGGGCCCTCCAGATAGTCGTTGAGGCCCTCGGCCGGCCCGGGAAGGTCGCGCCGGGCGGCGGCACCGTCCTCGTCCTCGTCCTCGGTGCCGGGCATGACGTCGGGGAGCAGGTCGCGCAGTTTCCCGTCGTCGAGTCGGGGACGCAACCCGTCGCAGCTGACCATGTCCCACGGCTCGCCAGCGCGGGGTCGGTTCGCCTTGACCCGTCCCCACGCCTTGGTGCGCCGCATGCTGAGGGCATCCAGACCGAGGCGCTCGGTCTCGGACAGGGAGGCGATCACCCCCCGATCCACGCTCCCCGGCGCGACGCCCTTGGTCACACCCCTGGTTCGACCGGTTGACGGGGCGGTTCCCGGCGGCGCGACCGTGTCGTCGACGATAAGGACGCGGTCGCCGAACCGGACGAGGACCCGGCCCGCGAGGTCGTCGGGAAGCGGTTGCACCTGGGTTGGCCCGGGCAAGGGGCCGCGAGGACGCTTGGGAGCGTCGAGGACGACGACCGACGTGGGCGGTGGCTCCGACGCGTGCGGGTGGTGATGATCCGCTGTGGCCTTGGGCATCGCAGTGCTCCTTGGGGAGAGGCGCCACGGCGGCCCCGTGGCCGGGTCAGCGCGTCGGGTCCGGTGGCACGGCCGCCGGGTCACCCCAGTCGGCCCCCTCGAGTCGGCGCGCTGCATCTGAAGGAGCCGCCAGCGCCGCCGCTGATACGGCATCGCGCTCGGCAACGGTGAGGTCGGGTATGCCGGGTGGCTCCGGCTCCCCGGGCGCCCACAGGGTGTCCGCGGCCTCGGGGTCGCTGGCGGCCAGGTCGGACAGCTCGCTGACGCTGACGTCCACGAGCAGCACCCGGCCGGTCCGCACGAGCACTCGTCCGACCGGCGGGATCCCATCGGGCGCGACGACCAGGCGGCGCACCCTCCGGGCGGCTGCTTGCTCGTCCATCCGTCCGGCCGCCTCGCTCACTCAGCCAGGGTATGCCGCATGTTGCGGACGTCAGGTCGGCGGGGCGACCTCAGCCCTGTGGACCCTGACGTTGGTCCGCCTGCCCAGCCCGGGGTTGAAGCACGCGTAGACGCAGTGGCTACCCGGGTGATCACACCACCTGCGCCGGCCTCATCGAAGGCCCCAACCCCGCACGAGACCATCCGGGACCGATGGACCAGCCCGAGAGCAACCGGTGAGCCCGCAGCGGAGTTTGATGGGGCATGAGCAGCGGCGGGAGAGGGGGTGGCGATGCTGAGGCAGTCCCTCGGTGAGGACTTCGACGAGTTCGTCCGCGCCGCGTCCCCGCGACTGGTGCGCACGGCATACCTGCTCGTCGGCGACCTCGGACACGCCGAGGACCTGGTCCAGACGGCTCTGGTCCGCACCGCCCGCCGATGGCGCGACGCGAAGGCCGCGCCCACGGCATACGCGCGTGCCGTGTTGGTCAACCTCGCCAAGGACCGCGTGCGCGCCCGCTCGCGGCGCGTCGCGGAGACTCCGCTGGACGGTATGCCGGTCACACACCGTGGCCCCGCAGCAACCGGAGCCGACGTGGACGTGGAGGCCATCGTGCTGCGCGACGCTTTGGTCCGGGCCACCCGGGCCCTGCCGCCGCGGCAACGGGCCGTCCTGGTGTTGCGCTACTTCGAGGACCTGCCGGTCGAGCAGGTCGCCGAGATCCTCGGCTGCTCGACCGGGACGGTCAAGTCCCAGACCCACCACGCCCTCGTCAGGCTGCGCGCGCTCGTTGCGACTCCGGCCCTTGACGGCGCAGCGCCCAAGGAGACCGACCATGCGCTCCCCTGAACCTCTCGACCTCGAGACGCACCTGCGCGCCGCCTTCCGCTCGATGACCGACGACCTGGGCGAGGTCGGTCACGGCGAGCGTTTCGTCGTCGCCGCCCGAGTGGGGATCCAGCGGGCCCGGCGCGGGAGGATGGCGGGCGCGACGCTGGGAGCCGCGGGTCTGGGCCTGTGGCTGGCCGTCGCACCAGGCGGCTGGCGGCCGTCAGCGACGAGCGACCCGTCGGTCATGTCGTTGACGCCGGGGGCACGGGGCGGGGCGGTGGCGGTGGCCACGGCGGGTGGCCCGGCGGTTCGTTCGATGGAACTGACCTTTGACATCGAGGTCACGCCCTCCGAATGCCTGCGCGACCCTGGTCCGGTGACCTGCCCGATGGGGGAGATGGTCCGGGTTGGGCTGCGCGATGTCCCCGTGACGAATGTGGTGACCGTCAGTGCGCGAGTCGTCCCGGACGGACCCGCGGACGAGTTGGCGCGGCCGGTGGACGGTGACCCGCGGCTGCGAGCCGAGCCGCCTCACGCGTCTGGGATCGTCGTCGTGTGGCAGCGCATGCCGGGCGCCGACGCTAGGTGGCTGCGCTTCGAGGGCACGGGGCTGGACGTTGAGGAGTTGACGAGCGTCGTTCGGCACGCGTCCGTCCAGATCGGCCCCACGGCGTGAGATCCGTTGGTCACATTGGCGATCCGCCGGGCCTTCAGTCCTGGTTGTCAGGCCGTTGACAATCGATAATGGTGGCATGGCAAAGAAACAGTCTCAGGTCCCGTCGTTCGCCGGTGCAGTCGTCGTGGGTGTCGACGGTCATGACACCACGCAGGCGGCACTGCTGTGGGCTGCCGCTGAGGCTTCCCGCCGGAAATCCCGCTTGATCGTCATGACGGTGCAGGAAGCCCACACCAACGCCCTGGCCTTCGGTGGAGGTGTCGACGAGGTCACCGCGATCACCGAAGCGGACACCGATGTCACCGCACGGGCCGCCGCCGAGGCCGCCCGCGACGCCTTCCCCGGCCTCAAGGTGAGCACTATGCGCCCGGAGGGGCAGCCCGCCCGCCGACTCATCAAGGCCTCAAAGTCGGCGGCTCTGGTTGTCGTGGGGAGCCATGGGCGGCACAAGCGCACGTTCGCGGCCCTTGGTACCACCGCCTCCACCACGGCAATGCACGCCAAGTGCCCAGTCGTCATCGTCCACCCCGACCGCGCCACTGCCCACGCGAAAGGCCCCGCGCACGTCGTCGTCGGTGTCGACGGGTCGAGGGACTCCTCGATCGCGATCGATGTCGCTGCCGAGTTCGCGGGCACAGACGGGCACGTCAACGTCGTCAATGGCTGGTGGTTCAGCATGACCGAGAGCGGCTCGCTCGCCGGCGGTGACCTCGTCGAAGAGGACAAGATCCGGGCCCGGCATGCGCGCGGGGTCCGCAACATCGCCGCGGCCGCCCAGAAGCGCCACCCCGAGGTGACCTTCACCGGAGTGTCGGTCGAGGGTGATGTGACCTCAGCCCTCGTCGAGCAAGCCAAGGACGCCGACCTGCTGGTCGTCGGAGCCCGTGGGCGTGGCGGGTTCAGCGGTCTGTTGCTCGGTTCCAACGCCCTCAAGGCTCTGGCGGCCTCGCCCGTGCCGGTCGCGGTGATCCATCGGTAGGCCGGGGGTCAGCACCCGGCATACCGGACGGGGCGCTGCTCTCGTGGCGGCGCGAAGCAGACCGCGAGTGTGTCGAGTCTGACCCTTGCCCGGTCGTGGGCTTGGGTGGTTCAGCCGGTCTTGGCCGCCTGGAGGGTGTAGCTCGCGGGCAGCCGCTCGGGATGCTCGCGCAGCCGCCACTCGCCCTGCTCATCGGCCACCATGAGCCCCGGCAGCGCCTCCCAGGGGACGCTGTCGTGCTCGACCAACCCGGTGATCTGCATGCCGGCGTCCAGCAGCGCGGTGACGATCTCGCCGAGCCCGTGGTTCCACTCATAGGTGACGTTGTGGTCAAACTCGGTCTCGGTCTCGACGTAGGTCCCCGGCTCGTCCCACATCTGCGGGTGGGGCTGCTCGAAGTAGGGGTAGCCGATCGCCAGCGGGCTGTCGGGGCCGGTCGGATCGGCCATCGACCACAGCACCGGATGCCCCTCCCGGATGAACAGCCGCCCGCCCGGGCGAAGCAACGCGGCGACCGTCTGCGCCCAGTCCCGGATCCGGGGCAACCAGCACAGCGCTCCGATGCCGGTGTAGACGAGGTCGAACCCACCCGCACCCAACGCTGTGACCGCCCCGTCCACGGTCGACTCCACGTAGTCGATGTCGGCCCCCGCCTGGCGCGCGAGCGCCCGGGCCTGCTGGAGCGCCGCCGGGGAGAAGTCCAACCCGGTCATCCGCCCCCCGAGCCGGTGCAGGGACAGCGTGTCGGTGCCGATGTGACACTGCAGGTGTATGCCGCGCAGCCCGGTCACGTCGCCCAGCAGGGGTCGGTCGAACTCGACCACTCCGGAAAGGCCAGCGGGGTCGGCTAGCAGGCGGGACACGGCATACCCGGGGGAGGCGGCGTGCGCGGGCGCCCGATCGTCCCAGTTCGCACGGTTGGTCTGCAGGTAGTCGTCCACGAGCCGCGAGTCTAGGTATGCCGCCCGCTCACCGCTTGCTCACAGACCGCCATTCGTTCGGCGGCCGCGGGTGATTGCGTGCGGTGGGTCGAGGGCTGCCTGCCGCGTTCGACCACACTCAGCGGCTCAGCGGCACAGCGGCTCAGCGGCTCCGCGGGGCAGCGGGGCAGCGGGGCAGCGGGGCAGCGGGGCAGTCAACGCTCTCAGCGGCGGCGCTGACAGCGGCCGCACCAATAGAGGGTGCGACCCGCTACCTCGGCCATCCGCACGCGGGACTCACAGACCCGGCACGGCTCGCCCTGGCGCTTGTAGACGTAGTAGCGCCGCTCCAGAGCGCCATGCGGGTTGGGCCGCCACGCCGAAACTCCGGTCGGCGATGTGGGCACGGCAGCCGGGTCGAAGTCACCGGCCAGCACCGTCTCGACCTGGTCGCTCATCGTGATGATCTGCCCGAGTTGCACGCCAATCGGCATGATCAGTAACAGATCACGCCACAGGGCCCGCCAGGTCGCCAACCGGATCTCGCGGCCGGGGCGCCACGGGTCGACCCGGTGTCGGAAGAGAATCTCGCTGCGATAGACGTTGCCGACCCCGGCCAACACCGCTTGGTCCATCAGCAGGTCCGCGATGCTCCGAGGGCTCTTGGTGATCCGTCGCCAGGCCCGGTCGGGGTCGGCGTCGGCCCGCAATGGGTCCGGGCCCAGCCGGGCGATGACGGCATCGACCTCCTGGCTGGTCGCCACCTGGCACAGCGTCGCGCCCCGCAGGTCTGCAACATGCGTGCCGGTGGACATCCGCAACCGCACGGCCCCCACGGGGGGAGGCAGCGCGTCCCCCGGGGAGCCCGCGGCATACCCCTCGTCGTCGTCGCCACGCGCGGAGTATGCCGTGACGTCGAACGACCCGATCAATCCCAGGTGGACGTGCAGATGTGCCTCGCCCGCGAACTCGACGAACAGATGCTTCCCCCACGCCGCCGCCTCGTGCAGCTCGCGTCCCGACAGGTATGCCGCCCCCTCGGCGAAGCGTCCCTGCGGGCTGGACAGCGCGGGCACCGTCCCTGCGAACGCACCGTTGAGTGACCCCGCGAGCCGATGCAGGGTGTGACCTTCGGGCATCCGGTCAGCCGGCCTTGCGCGCGGTCGTCTTCTTGGCGGCGGTCTTCTTGGCCGGAGTCGCGGCCGAGCCAGCCGCGGCCGATGACGGAGTTGACTGGCCGGGGGCAGTCTTGGCCGGGGCAGTCTTGGCCGGGGCAGCCTTGGCCGGGGTGGCCTTGGCCGGGGTGGCCTTGGCCGACGCCGACGTCGACCCGGTCACCGGCTCGCCTCGAGCGGCCTTGGCCCGGTCGACGCTGCGCTGCAGGGCCTCCAACAGGTCGACGACCTCGCCGGTGTCGGCCGCCGCCGCAGGAGCCTCCGCCACCACTCCCCCGGCGACCTTGGCGTCCACGAGCGACGCCACCGCCGCCGCGTAGTCGTCCTCGAACTCACCCGGGTCATAGTCACCCGACAACGAGTCGACGAGCATGCTGGCCATCGCCAACTCCTTGTCGCTCGCGTGTCCGGTGTCGCCGAGGTTGATCTGGTCAGCGGCGCGGATCTCGTCGGGCCACAACAACGTCTGCAGGACGATGATCCCCTCGTGCACGCGCAGCACTGCCATCGTCATCCGCTGGCGGATCGACACGGTGACCAGCGCCACGCGGTCGGCGCTCGACAGCGCGTCCCGCAGCAGCGCATAGGCCTTGGTCGCGGCCTTCTCCGGCTCAAGGTAGTAGGCCTTGTCGAACAGCATCGGGTCGATCTGGCCGGCCGGGACGAACTTGGCGACCGCGACCTCCTTGCTCGACTGGTTGGGCAGCGCGGCCAGATCCTCGTCGGTCAGCACGACCATTTGCCCGTCGGGCGTCTCATACCCCTTGGCCACGTCGTCGAACGCCACCACCTCACCGCATGCGCTACACACCCGCTGGTAGCGGATCTGGCCCCCGTCGGCCCGGTGCACCTGACGGAAGGAGATGTCGTGGTTCTCCGTCGCCGAGTAGAGCTTGACGGGCACGTTGACCAGCCCGAAGGACACCGCACCCTTCCACATCGCCCGCATCGGCCCCACCCTTCCCAGTGGTCACGTGAGTCACCAGCATGACTCACCCCTCGCCTTCCCCACAACGCAGCGACCCATCCGGTATGCCGCCCACCCACCCGCCGCAATCCCAGCTGCCATTGCTCCGACCAGTCATCTGGCTTGTCCTCTGCCTGGATGAGGTTCGTGGCACTTGGATGAGGCTGCACACTCATCCAGGCGTCATGAACCTCATCCAAGCGCACCGGCAGAGCCGCCCCACCCGCCCACCGTGGCCCGGGCCACCCGAGAGATCCCCGCTTGGCCGACTGCTGTTCACGCAAGACCGGCATAATCCCGATCATGGTGATGACCTGGACCGCTCGAGCTCTGACCGAGGAAGAGCACGACGCCGTGTGCTCCAACGGCGCGGCGGCGGCGGCCCTGATGGAGGACGAGCCTCCGGATCCCAAGCGCGGTGTCGACCTGGACACCGCGTGGCATGGCATCCACTGGTTGCTCACCGGCACGGCCTACGACACCGAGACCCACGCTGGACAGGCGATCTTCGGCGGCGACCCCGTCGGGGCCGACCTGGGGCACGGCCCGGCGCACCTCATCGACGCTCGCACGGTCAAGCGGATCAGCACGGCCTTGGACACCATGCGACCGTCGGACGTCGCGGCCCGCGTCGACTTCGACGCCATGCTCGAAGCCGACATCTACCCCGGGTTTTGGGACCATGAGGACGTCTTGCTCACCTGGCTTCGCCCCCGCTACAAGCAACTTCGCAAGTTCTACCGACGGGCCGCTCGGGTCGGCGCCCCCGTCCTGGTCGCCATCCTGTGAGGCTGCCCAGACCCGACGCCCGGACCGGAGCGTCGGGTTGGATTGACCGGTCGGCCCGGATTCGTGGGCCAAGATGAGCTCATGCGACCGATGCTCGCCAGCCCTGCTCGCCGGGTTCCGGCCGGGCCGGAGTGGGCCCACGAAGTCAAGTGGGACGGGATGCGCATCCTGGCCGATGTTCAGCACGGTCAGATCCGGCTGACCAGCCGGACCGAACGGGACGTCACCGTTGCCTTCCCGGAGCTTCACGGCCTCGCTGACCAGTTCGAGGACATGCTCCTGGACGGTGAGGTGGTCCTGCTGCGCGACGGCATACCGTGCTTTGCTGCCCTCGCCGAGCGCTTCCACGTGACCCAGCCCGCGAAGGCCCGCGTCCTGGCCGCCCACGCTCCGGCGACCTTCATGGCCTTCGACCTGCTGCGGCTCTACGGAGTGGACCTCACTGCCCGCTCCTGGAGCGATCGACGCGCCACCTTGGAACGGCTGGAGTTGGCCGGCTCGCAGTGGCGGGTGCCGCCGACCTTCGAGGATGGCGAGGCGCTGTGGGCCGCCACCCGAGAACAGGGCCTAGAGGGGATCGTCAGCAAGCGTCGCAGCAGCCGGTATGCCGCCGGTGCCCGATCCGAGGACTGGGTCAAACGCCCGCACCGAACCTCTGCCTCGGTGGTCATCGGTGGCTGGCGGCCGGAGACCGACCAGGTCGACCGGATCGGAGCCGTGCTCGTCGGCGTGCCTGGGGTGGGCGGGCTGCGCTACCTGGGGCGCGTCGGGTCCGGGATCGCCGGCAGGACCGCGAGATCCCTCGCGGCGGATCTGACCCCCCTGACCTGCACCGACAGCCCGTTCTCCGGCGCCGTTCCCCCCGAAGACTCGGCAGGCGCCACGTGGGTTCATCCCGTCCTCGTCTGTGACGTCCACGCGCTGGGCCTGACCCCGAGCCACCGACTGCGCCAACCGGCATACCGCGGGCTCCGACCCGACCTCACCCCGGGCGACGTCGACCCCGGCGAGTGGTTCGATGCCTGAGCCGACCCCACCCGCGAAGGAGACCGTCGAGGCGGGCGGGCGACGACTGGTCGTCTCCAGCCTCGACAAGATCCTCTATCCAGCCACCGAGACGACCAAGGGCGAGGTGTTGCACTACTACGCCCTGATCGCGCCCGTGCTCCTGCCTCACCTGGCCGGGCGCCCAGTGACCCGGGTGCGCTTTCCCCACGGTGTGGATGGCATGAACTTCTTCGAGAAGAACGTCCCGTCCGGCGCTCCGGCCTGGCTGCCCCGGGTCACCCTGTCGCACACCAGTGATCCCATCACGTATCCGATGGTCACCGGGCTCGACGTCCTGATCTACCTGGCGAATCTCGCCTCCCTGGAGTTGCACGTCCCTCAATGGCGGGTGGGATCGGACGGCACCCCCGCAAACCCCGACCGGCTCGTCGTCGACCTGGACCCCGGCTCGGGTGCCGGTTTGCAGGAGTGCGCCCAGGTGGCCTTGCTCGCCCGCGACCGTCTTGCCGCGCTCGGGTTGGATTCGGTTCCGGTCACCAGCGGGTCCAAGGGGATGCAGGTGTATGCCGCCCTGCCGGGCGCCTTCCCTTCACGGGACATGGCGGCAGTGGCTCAAGCCATCGCCCAAGAACTCACGACCGCACATCCGGACTTGGTGCTCTGGAAGATGACGACGTCCTTGCGGCCGGGGAAGGTGTTCTTCGACTGGAGTCAGAACGTCGCGGCCAAGACGACGATCTCGCCGTATTCACTGCGGGGGCGAGCCGCGCCCTTTGTCGCCGCCCCCCGCTCGTGGTCCGAAGTGGAGGCCGGCGCGGCCGCCCCAGGGGCTCTCCTGCAGGCCACCGCCGAGGATGTCCTTGATCGCGTCGAGCGACTCGGTGATTTGGCCGCGGCAATCATCCCGGGATAACTCGTGCCGAAACGGCCAGCGGGCCACCCTCCGACGTGGAGGGCGGCCCGCCGTCGCGGGTTGTCCGCACTGCTCAGGCGTTCGCCTTGTCATAGGCGGCCTGGACCGCAGCCGGAACTCGGCCGCGGTCGTTGATCTGGTGCCCATTGGCCCGAGCCCACGCTCGGACCGCGGACACGTCCTGACGTCTGCCCGCACTCGCCCCCCGACGAGTTGCGCTCCGTCGCCCACCGATGCGCTGGGCCGCACCGATCCACGAGGCGAGTTGGTCGCGCAAGGCTGCCGCATTGGCGGCCGACAGGTCGATCTCGTAAGACACCCCGTCAAGACCGAACGACACGGTCTCGTCGGCGAGGCTGCCGTCGACGTCGTCTTCGAGGACGACCTGGACACGCTTGGCCACGGTGAGAACTCCATTCATTGGCGAGAACTGCTGCGGAGGTTGGACCCGGGAGACCCGGGGTCGTGCAAATAACACAGGTTGTACGAATGGTCGCAAGACTAACCCGCCGAGGACCTGTGTGGGACAGAGCCCCGCGTGGTGGTGGGCTTTGAGGTGGTCCTCGGTGCCCTACTCGCCGCTCTCGATGGCGGCGTGTGCACCAGTATCCACGGTGTTGTTGAGCAGCGCCATGGACTCTTCTGAGAGGTAGCGGCGGTCGC
>JBGAQN010000039.1:0-23037 GCA_044220725.1 Dermatophilaceae bacterium | reverse complement strand
CCCAGGGCGCGGAGGCCGCAACCAACCGGCCCTAGTGCTCGTGTCGACCGCGGTAGCGGCGGACTCGGATCAACCCCAAGCCAGCGGCTATCAACGCCACCGCAAGGAGCACGACCGATTGAGTGGGAGCGCCCGTCGTCGGCAGCTCGCCGGGATCGTCTGGGCCGTCATCAGAGCCGCCCGGACTGGTTGCGACATAGCTGCTCGCATCTTGGTCACCGATCGTCGTCGGGCCCGAGGGCCCGGGTCCAGCGGCGGTGACCGACGCAATGTTGACGTAGGTCCCGAGCGCTGCCGTGCCGGTAGCGGTGCACACCATGTGCTCGTCCACCGCCAGGGTCGTCTGCGGACACGTGATCGCGCCCTCCTGGTCATCGGTCAGGACGATGTCGGTCAACGGTCGGTTCCCGGTGTTGGACACCAAGTAGGTCCAGGTCACGTCTGCGCCGGCAGTGACAGCCACCGCGGGGGCCGGGAAGACGTCGATCCCGTTCGTCAGCTTGACGACGTCGATCGATGGGAGCGGGAGCGGCGAGGATAGGGCGATCTCATCGGCCTGGTTGTCGGACACGTTCGCGTCCACCAGGCCGTCAGCTCCGAGCATCGCGGTCAAGACGAAGACCTCCGTGCCGTCCAGGTCCGGGTCGGCCGTCAGCGCGATCGCCAAGTGCGGGTACTCGACGCCCGGCACGGAATCCCGCTCGTTATGACAAACAAGGACCTGGCCGTCAATGGTGCACGACCAGCCCTCGCCTGTCGTTCCAGTCGGCGTGAGGCCGTCGGGGACTCGGATAGTGAGCTCCAACGTGCCGGAAACGACGCGAACCCCGACGTTGGCCACGTCGACAGTCCAAGTCACCTCATCACCAGGCAGGATCCGGCCGCCCAACATCGTTGTCACCTTCAGGTCGTCCGCGAGGCGACCGCCCGATGAGGTTGCCCGGGCACTCGCTGTGTTGTTTTCGCGGACCTTGTCCCCGTCGACGGCAACGACGGCCGTGTTGGTGGCGTTGAGCGGGGCATTGAGGACCTCCGCGACGAGCACGATCGTCGTCGAGCTCTTGCCGCTGCTGATGTCGCCGTCGGAGGTGCAGGTCACCACAGGAGGCGTTGCGCCATCGCTGCTGCAACTCCAGCCGATGCCCTGGACGTCGACGAGGCCCAACCCGCGCGGGAGGGTGTCGGTGACCGTGATCGTGCTCGTGATGGGATCGCCACCAGCGTTGTCAACGATCAGCGAGAAGGGCACCAGCCCACCCACCGGCACGCTGGTCGTTACGCCGGCCGTCTTGCGAATTGCCGCGTCGATCGCGGCCACAGTGACTGGGAATGAGTCGGTCTTGGGCAGGCCGGACGTGGCCTCGTTGTCGGCCGACACCCCCACCTGGTTGGTGTGTGTCCCGCTCGGAAGCGACCAACTGACGTTGATCGCGATCTGAGCGAGCTGCAAGTCCGAGTAGTTCCATGCAGGCTTGTAGACGTAGTCGGTGTCGTCGTAGGTGCACGTGACCGTCTGACCCGTCGCGGCGTCCCCGGTGATTGCGCAGTCAAACGGCAACGGGCCACCCCAGGATTCGGCCACCGCCTTGGTTACGGTGAATCCTGGCGGCAGCGTGTCGGTGACGACGATGGGCGCTTTGGCGACCGAGCCGTGCATCTGCACCGGGATGGTCCACAGTCCTGTCCCGGTAGCGGGGATGGGTCCGCCCTTCGACACCGGCGCCAGCCCACCGGTCGGCCGATAGACGCCGAACGTCTTGGTCACCCCGATGTCGGACTGCGGGAGCGGCGGCAACTGAACCCCGGCCTGATTGTTCAGGTTGTTGGAGTCCGAGAAGGCGAAGTTGTTGATCGGTGAGGCGATGTTATTGAGCCCGCGAGCTGACTCGGACTTGACCGTGACCTCCACCCAGAACGCCTCGCCGACCGGAAGGTCGGTGTCCGTCCGGCACTTGATGCTCGGCCGGGTCGCCGTGGGGGACAGGAAGCCCGTCGGCTCGTCGCATGTCCACCCGACCCCCGTTTGGGGAGTCACGGAAACCACGCTCACGTCCGAGTAGGTGTCCTCGTAGAACCAGTCTTCAAGGGTGACTTGGCTCGTCCAATCAGCCGGGCCGGTGTTCTTCACCTGAAGTCGATACGTGATGACGCTGCCTGGCTGGACATACTGCCCTTCGCCGGCAACTCGATACGCGACATCGAAGTAGTTGATGGTATCCATCGTCGCTGACTTGGTGTATTCCAGATCGAGCGGCTTGATCGACGGGTCGAAGTAGTAGGGCACGGTGCACGATTCGTACCACGACAGGTGCTGGCCAGATCCCTCAGGTGGAGTGCTGGTGCCCCATCCGAGCGACATGCAGTTGCCGTCGATCAAGACTGGGTCCTGACCGGAGAGCTTCACGAAGATGTCCGCCACCGAATACGCCTGCCCCGGTGTCATCACAGGAGTGTCGGTGACCGTGCACTCCACTTTCGGCCGACCGTCCGCGGTAGTGCTCGTCACACAGGCGCTGGTGAACATCGGGCTGGGCACCACCCGGTCGATCTCGAGGAACTCCGGCAGGATGTCGGTGACGATGAAGGCGCCCTTGTAGTTGGACGGCCCGGAGTTCTCAGCGGCGAGGCTGTAGTAGACACCTTGCGTGCTCTGAAATGGGCCGTGCTTACGGGTGATGAGGTCGGCGTGCAGGGGCTGGACGACCGTAGTGGCGGTGGCGACGTCGTTGGCGGGGTTGTTGTCGCGGCCGACCAGGCTGTGCGTGACCGTATTCGTCAGCTCTGTCCCCGCTGCGACCGAGGGGTCGACGTAGGTGACGGCATACAAGACTTGGGTCTCACCGGGCGCGATCCACGTGCTCGAGTTGGGCATCGAGCAGCCGAAGCCGTGGACTGGATCCGTGGGCAGCCCATAGGTGGAACACCGCCAATTCCCTCGGTAGTCGGTTTCTCCAGCCGGTGGCGCGCTGAGGTCGGTGAAGCTCACCCCGAGCGGCAGCGTGTCGTTGAACGAAGGCCAGACAATAGGTCGGGTGTCGTAGTTGGTGAGCGAGATCTTCCAGGTGTTCCACCTCGGCACGCCTGCGACGAGTTGGGCATTCGTGGGATAGAACGCAGCCGCCCCGGCACCCTGGAAGAACGGCCCATCCGCGGACTTGGCCACGCCGAGGTCCTGGAGCAAGTCGACGCCCACCCACGTGGTGGACGTGTTATTGCTCGTGCTGGGGTCGAGGTCTTGCCCGGACACCTTGGCGGTGTTGGCGAAGGAGATCATCGCCCCAATCGTCGTCTCCGGTGCCCGAAGGGCCTTGACGCTGAGGATGATCGTCGGGAACGACGACTCCGGTCCACCCGTGCCGTTGGGGACGATCGCCGAAGATGTGCAGGTCAGATCCCTGGTCACCGAGTCGAACGAGCAGGCCCAACCGTCACCGACTGCGCTGACGTAGTCCACCTCAACCGGGAGTCTGTCGACCAACGTCACCACGGACCTTGAGAACGATGGTCCGAAGTTGGTGACCTTCAGGGAGTACCGGAACGTGTCCCCCTCGCGAATCGCTCCCCAACCGCTCGAGTCATAGTCGCGGTTCTTGAAGACGGCCAGATCGACGGCCGGAGTGCCCAGGGTCACGCTGACCGAGGCCGAGTTGTCATCGGTGAAGAGCTCCGTGGTCCCAGACGTGACAGTCGCCGTGTTGGTCACGGTGTCGCCGGGCTCGAGGTCCGCGCCGTCGAGATCCACGACGATGGCGACGCGGCCGAGAACAGCGTCGGGTCGGTGACACCGGACCGTGCCCGCGGGTCCCGCAGCAGCGTCGAAGCCGCAGGTCCACCCGGACCCCGTGGCACTGACGAACGTCGCACCGACCGGCAGGGGGTCGACCATGGTGAGCGGGCCGAGGACCACGGCTCCGTATGGGTCGACCCGCGGGTCGAGGTAGTACGTCACGCGGCTCCCGGGCGCAGGGATCGTCGGTTGAACGGTCTTGCTCAGCGTGAGGTTGGCCTGGCTCACCACCAGGGGCCAAGCCGTCGTTTCGTTATCCCGCGGGAAGACGTCGGCATCCGGCGAAGACACGGCGACGGCATACGTCAAGCGCGTGACGGTCGACGGAATCGTCCCCGTCGCCATCGTCAAGACCGGCAGGGTCCCCCCGGCGGCCACCCCCGACGCGTGCGTGCAGGTCCACGTCCCGGCGGGATTGGCGGGAGTAGTGCGCACACAAGACCATCCCGACCCCGTTCCTGCCGAGATCTGCGCGCCGGTCAGCCCCACGACGACGGTTGTCGGGCCGGTGGAATCCGCTGTCCCGGTGTTGCGGACGATGACCTGCTGCGTGGACGTGGTGCCAGCCCGCACCTTGGTGAAGGGGGCGTCCACTGAGAGGTCTACGCCCGGTGCCGGGTCACTAGGGTCAACCCCCGGCTCGTATGCCGGTCTGATCGGCGCCGAGCCCTCGCCCGAAGCCGTCACCTCCCCGGCCGCCCCTGCAGTGACAGCCACGGCCACGGTTGCTGTTCCGGTGACACCATCCGGCAAGACGACCGGCAGTTGGAGGGTGGGCAACGCACCACCGGCCGGAACGTCGAGATTGATCGTGCAGGTGGCCGTGCCAGTCCCGGCGCCAGCGCACGTCCACCCCACCGAGCCCACGGCAGTATCGATGACTTGCGGAGTGGGCACCGTCACCACGGCCGTGACCGGGCCCGCCACTGGAGCATCAAGGTCAGAATTGGTGATCCCGATGCGCCATAAGCCGTTCCCATTGTTCCCAGCGAGGAAGTCCGTTCCGGTCACGCTGACGCTCAGCCCGCCCTCGGCATACACCGGGCCGACCACCAGACCCATCACCAGCATGGAAACCGCGACAACACCCGCGGCAAGCCTCTTTAACATGGGTGAACTCGCTTCCTCGCGCATGACAAAACCCCTCCACCCCGAGGTTTATGAGGGTAGCGAAAGGTGGATCTCGGCGCGCGGCGAAACCGAGCGACGCCAGTTCGCACCACAAGAAGAAGGACGGAACTCTGACTCGCGAGCGCCTCTGCTCAGCGTCGAAAGCCGCAGAAGTCCAGCACCGCTGAACCGCACCGCCGAATCAGAAGAGGACCCAGCTCAACCAACGGCGACGACCGTGTAGCCACCGAATTCGCGTCGCTCCGGATCGTGATGGGCGAACCGCAACAGGTGCGCGGCGGTCCGGCCATCCGCCAACGCCCGCGCCAGATCGAGCCCGCGCAGGTCACCCAGCCCCCACAACATGAGCAATCCCTCGACGAGCGCCTGCCCGGGCTCGAGATCGGTGAGCACCCCGACCAGCTCGCCATGGTCGACGCCGAGCTTCTCGATGACTCGTCGGGTGGTCAGAGGGGTGGCGAACGGGTGCGCCTTGCCTCGGATCAGCGCGCGCTTGTTGATGATGCCGAGCTCTAGCCCGAGAGTCAGCACCTTGGCGCTGTCGGCCACCAACCAGCC
Source organism: Dermatophilaceae bacterium (assembly GCA_044220725.1). Classification (GTDB taxonomy): domain Bacteria; phylum Actinomycetota; class Actinomycetes; order Actinomycetales; family Dermatophilaceae; genus Phosphoribacter. The sequence goes on along the minus strand of JBGAQN010000039.1, from coordinate 17,561 downwards.
TCGGGGGGTCTGGAACATGGTCAGCAGATGCTGCTGACCGCCGCCGATCGGCACCCCCAACCGCAGGCTCTTGGCCGGTGGGGCAGCAAGCCCACCAAGCACACCCGCCTCAGTCTTGGCCCGGCCGCCGACGGCTTGCAGCAGTGGTTTGACCGCCGGGCCGCCGTGGATGAGCTCCAGGGTGCCGCCGTTGGCCACCAAGGCGCCGAGACCGAAGACCAGATCCTTGGCCGACGCGGAGCCCGCCAGGATGGTGAGGTTGCGCTGCCCGACGTGCCGGTCGTGGTTGGCGTCCAGCGTCCCGCTCCACTGGTCGGCCGGGCAGCTCACGCTCGCCATGAGGCATTCGTGACCGGTCAGCGTGGTCGGGATGTCCCAGGTCCGGTCGAGTTCGACCACGGCCATGGCGCCCGGCCGCGTCCGATCCTCCAGGTGCACCATCGCGCCACCGATGAGCTGCGGCGTGTATGCCGGGTTGCTCGCATCCCCGCCGAAGAAGCCAGGGTTGACGAACCAGGCCCGCACATGGACCCCGATGGCCGGCAACAGCCCGAGGTTCCAGACCCGCACGAACACCCGATAGCGCCGGCCTGCGGTCGGGCTCGCCACCAGCCGGGTTGGGGTGAACGGCCCCGTGTATGCCGCGTCGATGAGCAGGATGTCGGGAGACTCCCAGCACGGCCTGGGTGGCCAGGTGGGCCGCGCGCCTCGGTCGCCCGGACTGTAGGCGCGGATCAGGAGATAGGGCAGGACATCCTCGCGCCGAGGTCGGTGTTCGCGGCCGATGCCCTTGATGATCTCCTCGGCCCCGTTGCGAGTCCGGTCCGAGGGGCGCCACTGCGGGTCGAGGACGCCGCTGGGTCGTTTCGCCGTGCCGAATGCGTCCGGCGGGCTCTCGCCGCGCTGGGTCTTGTCCTCCTCCGGCGTGAGGTCCGGGTGCTCGTCGTGGCCGTTGGTGCCAGGCATGCCGATCAGCCCTTCCCGTGACGGGCGCGATCGAGCCACGTCGGATCGGTGTTGAGGTCGTGGGGTTGGCCGGGCTTGCAGGTGTCGGGACCCTTGCCCGGCAGGTAGTGAACGGCCAGGTCGACCGACTCCTCGTACCACCGGTTGGGCAGCGACGGGCAGTCGTGGTCGGCATGGAAGAGCTGAGGAGACGTGCACGGCTTGGGGTAGCCGTAGTCCTCGCCGAACGCCGGGTTGATATCGGGCACGCACGGGATGTCGCTGCGGTCCCAATCCCAGCAGTGCCAGGCATAGCCGCGGTCAGAGTCGAGGTTGAAGTCGGGCACCCCAAAGGCGGTGTTGCCCACGTCCTTGGCCATTCGCCCGACCAGGTAGAGCCCGTAGTCGATGGGCGCGCCGAGGTGCTGGTTGGCCGGCAGCCGGACCCCGAGCACGGCCGCGGTGTCCGCCGGACTCCCGGCCTTCTCCAACTCGGCGCGCGCCCCGTCGTCCCCGGCCATTCCCGACAGCAGCACCGTCGAGTTGGATCCGACGACATACGGCCCGACGTGGGTGGCCGGCCCTTCCTGGGCGACGCCCACTCCCGCTTGGTTGGTCAGCGGATACCGCCATGGGGCGATCCATTCCGAGGCCTTGAACTCCTGGGACGGTGCGTCGGCGGCATACCGGAGCGGGGAGGTGAGTCCCAGCGCACCGACCAGGTCGGGCCGCGAGATCGCGGAGGGGAGGTCGCGGACGATACCGCGCGGGTAGGCGTGGTCGAGGCCGAGCGCATCGGTCGGGAACAGCCGACCGGACGGCTCGGTGATCGGTCGCAGCCCCCGACCGACCCCCAGCGGCGAGTCGAGTGCCGACCCGATGTCGAAGCTGCCCTCGTTGCCCAAGGTGGTCAAACCCTGGCTGATCTCGGCCGGCTTTGGCATCGCGAACCCCGCCATGACCAGGGCGCGGCGGGCCAGCAGGTAGAGGTTCCACGCCGGGACGATGACGGCCCAGTAGATGACCTCGCGCGCCGGGAAGGTCGTGATGTCGATGATGAGGCCCGGCAGCACGGTGAGCAGCCAGAGCACGACTTGGGCGAGATAGACGATCCAGGCAAAGAGGGCAAGCAACAGGTCAAGCAGATTGAACGAGTCATCGTCGTCCACGTCGGCGCCACGGCTCGGGTCGTCGTCGATGCCCGACCCGCCACCCCCTGGAGGCGTGGGGAACGAGTGATCGGTGAACAGCGAGGGCGGCGGCGGCAGGCGCAGGCTGATCGCGTCGCTGCTGGTCATCTTGAGATAGCGGTAAGTGATCTCCCACATCTGGGCCATCGCGTCGGCGTTGGGTCGCCCGTCCGGTTGGCCGGTGACCGGATCGGTCGCCGAGAACGCCGGGTCCTGCAAGAGGATGTGCGGCCCCTCCGCGCCATAGACATCGCGCATCGCGTCGAGAATGCCGCCGATGAGATGGCTCGGCAGGGGTCCGGTGTCCAGATCGAAGAAGGTATGCCGTCTCGCCGTCGGCGTGGGCCCGTCACCGTTGTCGTAGGCCGGGAAGCCGGTCCAATAGTCGTAGGCCGGCGCATCATCGCGTCCGTTGTAGGGGGCATCGGTGCGCCGGCGGAACGCCAGCCGGAAGTGCAGCGCGGAGGTGCCGTACTCGGCATACAGGGATCCGGGGTGTCTCGCGACGTAATTCTCCGAGTCCATGTGGTTCTCGACGAGATGGTGGCGCTGCCAGTGGTTGCGGTAGGGGCCGCCGGACTTGGCGTTGGTGAAGGGGTGCCCGGTGACATCGGTGGCGCAATGCGACATCCAGCCGACGGCGAAGGCAATCCGCGCCTGCGCGTCCTTGCGCTCGTCATCGGTCGCAGCGGCGGCCAGCGCGGCCTGGGCCTGCTGAAAGAGCACGAACGGGAACTGGTAGGTCTTGCGGTAGTGGAACATGTCCGACCAGTAGAAGGCGTCGTCGCCGAACCCTTGCGGCACACCGGAAGTCAGCACACCGAACCAGTCGCCCATCTCGGCCAGCAGCCCCTTGAAGGCCGACATGATGGCGGCGATGAGTTCGTCGAGCACCTGGGCGAGCTGGGTCGACAGCCCACCGGTGAGTTGCGATGCGAGCTGGGAGTTGTTCGTCGAGATCGGGTCGATCCACTTCTCCCACTTGCTGACGAACTCCCCGTCGATGACCTCCCACACGTCCAACGCCCACTGGACGACCTGACGGATCACCTGGCCCGTCGTGTTCTTGAAGTCGGGGAGGAGATAAAACAGGTCCGGGCCGAGGGAACCCAACGCGAGGTAGTTGCGCCAGGTATGGCAGTGCTCGCCGATCTGCTTGGCCTCGCCGGCCGAGATCGCAAAGCCCGGCGGAATAGTCCCCTCGCGCATGGCGCGGGCGGTGTCATGGGCGGCTTCCAGGTGGACGTACCAACCGGGCATGGCGACTCCTCGTCGTCGACGGGCGCAGCTCAGTGGGAGAGAGCCGACGCGGGGAGGAGTGCCGAGGGCGCCCGCAGATACCTGGCGGCTGGGTCGGGCCGCACGCTGACCCGTGAAGGCGACCACGTCGGCGCCCGGGCGGAACGCCACCGCCGTCGGTCGGGCCGCCCCGACCGTGCGGGTATGCCGCCCGGGCCCCGTTATCCGTCACGTGACGGGATCCGTCCTCACCAGGTCAAGAGATGACCGTCTACCTGAGGTGCGTGATAGGTGGTTGCGTGACGGTCAGCTGCGCGACGGGAATCCGGGTCGTAGCCCGCTCGATGAGGGTTCGCAACGTCTCCTCGCCGGTCGGGTCATCGCCGAGACAGAACGCGACCTGTCCTAACCGGGAAACCAGAAACCGCACAGCCGGGTCCAGCTCTGGGCTGCCGAACAACCAGCCGAGATCGCCGACCTCGACCTCGCGCCATTGAGTGGGCACCGGGTCCAGCGTGCGCACCAGCGCCGACTCGAGCAGCGACTGGGCCGCCTCCCCGTCCTCGATCCGGGTTCGGCCTGGCTCCGGGAGCGCCGCAAGCCTTGCGAGCGCGTCCCGGTCTTGAGTCATCGAGATGACGTAGGAACCGATCCGACCAGTCGGCGTCACGGCATACGCGCCGTTCGAGCGCACCCCGATCGCGGCGCACACCCAGCCGAGGTCGTCGACTCTCCCGATGTCCCACTCGCGGTCCGGCCGGCCAGCCTGGGCCTCGACCGCCCTGACCAGGGCAAGGACATCAGCCTCGTTCACCGCGGCCACCTCCCTGATCGCCGGTCGACGCTCCGCCAGCCCAGACGGGAGCCTGCCCCCACCCGTGCCCTGACGAACGGCATACCGGGCACGGTATGCCGTCCCGCCAGGCCGCGGCAACCGGCGCCGCCATCCCGGTGACCGGGCTGAGTCGGCTAGCCTGCCGTCCACCCGAAGGAGGTGGCGTGGCCGTGGCAGGACACCGGATCTTCACGACGAGCTTCGCGAGCATTTGCCCGCATTACGTCCGCAAGGCCGAACGCAAAGGACGCACCCAAGCTGAGGTCGATGAGGTGATCCATTGGCTGACCGGCTATGACGCCGCCGGGTTGGCCGCAGTCCTCGCCAACGAGGTCGACATGGCGACCTTCTTTGGAGAGGCCCCGGCGTTCAACCCCAACGCCTCGCTCATCACCGGGACGATCTGCGGCTATCGGGTGCAGGACATCGAGGACCCGCTCATGCAGCAGATCCGCTACCTCGACCTGTTGGTCGACGAAGTCGCCCGAGGCAAGAAGATGTCGAGCATCAAACGCAGCATCTGACGACCCAAGGACTCGGCTCGACAAAACCCGAGCGGCGAGATGTGACCCGGGTCATACTCGACAGCATGCGCTCTCCCACAGCCCGGCGCGCGGCCGCTCTGGCCGGCACCCTCATGGCGAGGGTGGCCCTTCCCGCCACGACCGCCTCGGCAGAGCCCGTATGCCGTACGGCACCCGCTCGTCCAACCTGACGAGCGGGTGCCGGTCCGTCTGGGCCGGAAATCGCCTACTCCTCCAGGGTGACCCGCAGCGGCTGACGGAAGAACCGGGTCAGGAAGACCACGACGCCGATGCCGATGAGCAGCCAGATCATCCCGTACTGGAACGAGTCGGGCGACAAGTTGACCCAGAGGATCACCGTGGCGATCACGCCGAGGGCGGGCAACACGACGTTGGTGAAGATCTCCTTCGGCGTGCGAACTTCCTTCTTGCGCAAGGCGAAGTAGACGATGACGGTGAGATTGACGAAGGTGAATGCCATCAGCGCACCGAAGTTGATGAGGGCGGCGATGAAGTCGAGGTTGAGCGGGATCGCCAAGAGCGACACGAGGCCGACGAAGATCACCGAGAGCGCCGGGGTCTGCCACTTGGGGTGGACGAACGAGAAGACCCGCGAAATGCGCCCGCGGCCGTTGCGCCCCATGACATAAAGCATCCGGGAGACCGACGCGTGCGACGCCAGGCCCGAGGCGAGCGTGGCCGCGAAGGCCGCCGCCGTGAGGAACGCCTTGAAGAGGTTCCCGCCGATCATGAAGGCGATCTCCGGCAGGGCGCTGTTCTCCAGAGCGTCTTCACTGAACCCGTCGAGCGTGGGAAACACCGACTGAGCGAACCAACCGGCGATGAAGAAGACCGCGCCACCGATGAGCAAGGTGATGATGATGGCCCGCGGGACCGTGTCGGCGTCCTTGGCCTCCTCGGTATACATCGTGATCGCGTCGAACCCGATGAAGGAGAAGCAGACGATCGTCGCGCCCGTGATGACCGGGGCAAGGGCTGCGTCGGCATGCCAGAGCGGGGTCATCGAGAACGGGGTGCCGTTGCCCTCGCCCCGCGCGAGCGCCTGCCAGGACAGCACGACGAAGACGACGATGAGGACGATCGAGAAGATGACCAGGATGCCGTTGAGCTTGGAGGTGTTGCTCATGCTGAACAGCACCATCGAGGTCACGACGGCAACGACGACGAACACCCACAAGGCTGGCGTGACGTCCGGGAAGAACGACTCCATGTAGCTGCGCAGGATGAGGGCGTTGACCAGCGGCAGCAGCAGGTAGTCCAGCAGCGAGGACCACCCGATGACGAACCCGACGTTCGGGTGGATCGTTTCGGAGGCGTAGGTGTACGCCGATCCCGCGGACGGGTAGATCCGCACCATCCGGCCGTAGCTGATCGCCGTGAACGCCATCGCCACCATGGCCATGAGGTAGGCGAGCGGCACAAGGTTGCCGGTCTCCTCCGCGACGATGCCGAAGGTGTCGAAGATGACCGTCGGGGTCATGTAGCCCAAGCCCAGTCCGACGATCGCCCAGGTTCCCAGCGACCGACTCAAGTGCGCGGCGGGTGCCGGGGATGTACCTACTGACATTGCCAACCTCCGATGACGGGCAGATGAACTCACCGCTGCATGGCCCGCCCCGATGCGACGTCGCCAGTCAGTGCTTCAAGCGGATACTAGGGGTGCCGTCAAGAGGGTGGTTCAGACTGCGGATTCCGTATGCCGCCCTCCCGGGCCCAGCGGCGGCATACGGTCAGGGTTTCTCCTGACACTCTCGTGTTCGAGCGCGCTTTCGCCTACGTTGGTCACCACAGCAGGCTCCAGGCAGGGCGTGGGGACCGAAAACATGGGGGCACCACGGTCGCCCGAACCGGCGGAAGGGCCGCTGATCCGTCGTCTCGGCGCAGATTCGGCGCAGGAAAGGGAAGGCCCGATGCTCATCGCTCGTGTCCGCGGCTCTGCGGTCAGCACGATCAAGGACCCCAGCCTGACCGGATTCAAGTTGCTCCTCGTCGAGCCCACCGACCCCAAGGGCAAGGGCAAGGGCGAGATCATCGTCGCCGCCGACGGGGTGGGGGCCGGAACGGGCGAGCTGGTCCTGGTCGCGACCGGCAGCGCCGCCCGACACGGCGAGCGCACCAGCGGCCAGGCCAGCGACGCCCTCGTCGTGGGAATCCTCGACTCCATGGACCTCGACGGGACCACCGTCTTCCGCAAGTCATAAGCGACGTCGAGAGCCCATGCCACGTGCCAGCCGCGAGGTCCTCAGCGTTGGGATCGATGTCGGGACGACCACCACTCAGGTGGTCTTCTCGCAGTTGTCCCTGCAGGATGTCGCGCGCCCTGGCCAGGTGCCCCGGATCCAGGTCGACGAGCGCTCCGTGGTCTTCCGTAGCGACGTCCACCGCACGCCCCTGCGCAGCCCCGACGAGGTCGACGCCATCGCCCTCGCCGATCTCGTGGCCCGCGACTATGCCCTCGCGGGCATCGACCGATCCGCGATCGAGACCGGCGCCGTCATCATCACCGGAGAGACCGCCCGCACGAGCAACGCGGACGCGATCCTGCGGGCCCTTTCGGCCACCGCCGGTGACTTCGTCGTCACGGTCGCCGGCCCCAACGCCGAGGCCCAGATCGCCGGGCGCGGCTCTGGCGTCGCCCGGTGGTCGGCCGATCATTACGCCCAGGTGACCACCATCGACGTCGGCGGGGGCACGTCCAACGCCGCCGTCTTCAGCAACGGGCGTCACCTGTCCTCGGCTGCCTTGGCGGTTGGGGGCCGGCTCATCGAGCTCGACCCCTCCGGCCGGGTGGTGCGGATCGCCCCGCCGGGGGCCGCGCTCATCGCGCACCTGCACCTGGACATCCGACCGGGTGCGGTCGCCTCGCTCCCCGACCTGCGCCGGTTCTGCGACGCGATGGCCGACTTCCTTGCCGACCTCGCCACCGGGCGGGAGGTGGTCGTCGGGCCGGGCATCGCGATCACCCCACCGCTCGCCCACACCGAGAACTCCACGACGGTGTTCTTCACCGGCGGCGTGGGCGCGTGCTTCTACGACCAGACGCCGTATGCCGCGCTCGCCGACATCGCGGCATACGGGGATGTCGGGCCGTTGTTGGCGGCAGCGATGCGGGACAACCCCCGGATCGCCCGGCTGGACGTGCGCCGGCCACCCGAGACAATCCGCGCGACAGTGCTGGGGGCCGCCGCGCAAACCGTCACCCTGTCCGGGTCCACCATCTGGGCCGACCGCGACCTCCTGCCGTTGCGCAACGTCCCCGTCGTCCACCCGCAGCGGGACTCCTCGACGCCGCTGAGCGAGTCGATCGACGCGGCCCTGGCCCGATGGGATCTGGAGCCCGGCGCGGTCGCCGCCATCGTCATCGACATGCCGACCGGCATCGGTTACGACCACATCACGGCGGTCGCGCGCGACCTCGTCGCCCACCATTCCAGCGGCGGCGGGCGCGACCTCCCGCTCGTGCTCGTCATGGCCCAGGACTACGCCCAGGTCCTTGGGCAGACCATCCACTCTCTCGCTCCCGCCATCCCGCTGCTGGTCATCGACCAGGTGGGTTTGGGTGAGGGTGACTACATCGATATCGGCCTGCCGATGCTCGACGGCCGGGCCGTCCCACTCTCAATCAAGACGCTGGTGTTCTATGACTGACGGTTGTGCGATGACTGACGGTTTCCAAGGACTGATGGTGTGCGATGAGTGACAGCCTGCTCGCGGCCACGCTGTTCGGCCAGCGTTACGAGTTCCGCGACATCAAGGACCTGCTGGCCAAGGCCAACGAGGAGAAGTCCGGCGACCGCCTCGCGGGCATCGCCGCACAGTCCGCGGCCGAGCGGATGGCCGCCAAACACGTCCTTGCCGAGGTCACTCTGGCGACCTTGCGCGCCAACCCCGCCGTGCCTTACGACCAGGACGAGGTCACCCGGGTCATCGACGACGCGGTGAACGAGGCGGCATACGGGCAGATCAAGGGATGGGCGGTCGGTGAACTCCGCGAGTGGATCCTCGCCGACACGACGACCAACGAGATGATCCGGCACGCGGCCGGCGGGATGACCGCCGAGATGATCGCGGCCGTCACCAAGCTGATGAGCAACCTCGACCTCATGCTCGCAGCGAAGAAGATCCGCAACGTCACCCACTGCAACAACACGATGGGCCTGCCGGGGACGCTGGGCTCGCGGCTGCAACCCAACCACCAGACCGACTCGGTCGAAGGCATCCGAGCCGCGATCTATGACGGGCTGTCGTTCGGCTCGGGCGACGCGGTCATCGGCATCAACCCGTCCGACGACTCGATCGGCAGCGTGTCGCGGCTGTTGGAGATGACCCACGAGGTCATCACCCGCTGGGAGATCCCCACCCAGAACTGCGTGCTCGCTCACGTGTCGACCCAGATGGAGGCGATGCGCCGCGGCGCCCCCCTCGGGTTGGTCTTCCAGAGCCTCTCAGGATCCCAAAAGGGTTGCGAGAGTTTCGGAATCGACGTCGGGATGCTCGACGAGGCCTACGCCCTGGCCCAGCGGTATGCCGTGTCGACCGGCCCCAACTACATGTACTTCGAAACCGGGCAAGGCGCCGAGCTCTCCTCCGACGCCCACTTCGGCTCGGACCAGCTCGTCATGGAGGCCCGGTGTTATGGGCTGGCCAAGCGCTACCACCCGTTCCAGGTCAACACCGTCGTCGGCTTCATCGGCCCCGAATACCTCTACGACTCGACCCAGATCACCCGGGCCGGCCTTGAGGACCATTTCATGGGCAAACTGACCGGCATCTCGATGGGCTGCGACGTCTGCTACACCAACCACGCCAAGTCCACCCAGAACGAGAACGAGAACCTCGCCGTGCTCCTGGCCGCCGCGGGCGTCAACTTCATCATGGGCATCCCGATGGGCGACGACTCGATGCTCAGCTATCAGACGACGAGCTTCCATGACGCGCCGACCCTGCGGCAACTGCTCGACCTGCGGCCGCTGCCGGAGTTCGAGGCGTGGATGGAAGACCTCGGGCTCCTGCGCAACGGTCGCCTGACCGCTGCGGCCGGCGATGCGTCGTTCTTCCTGGGGCGGTGATCCGATGACCTCTCAACCGCGAACAACCGCTGATGACCAGCTGCGCAGCATCGTTGCCGACGTCCTCGCCGAGCTCGGCTCCCAGCGTGGTTCCGACCCGTCAGCCGGTATGCCGCCCGCTCACCTCCCAGCCTCATCTGCCCCGGCCGCTCCGGTCGCCGCTACCCCGGCGCCGACGGCTCCAGCGGCTCCGGCAACCCCAGCATCGGGTCCCACCCCGCACATCGAGCTCGGTGACCCGACCCTGGATCGGCGAGCACCCGGCATACCGAATCCGGCGAACCCGGCCGGGCTGACCAACTTGATCGCGTCCACGGGAGCCCGGATCGGCGTCGGTCGGGCCGGGCCGCGCCCGCTCACCCGGTCACTGTTGCTTTTCCAGGCCGACCATGCGGTCACTCAGGACGCGATCTTCGGCGACGTCCCGCAGGGGTTGTTGGAGCGGTTCGGAATGTTCGCCGTGCAGACCCAGGTGAGCACGCATGACGAGTTCCTGCTGCGCCCGGACCTCGGCCGGCGGCTCACCGAGGAGGCCAAAGCGACCATCGGGTCGCGCTGCACAAAGAATCCCAACGTCCAGATCGTCGTCGGCGACGGGTTGTCAGCGGCGGCGGTGACCAACAACCTCGACAAGATCTACCCCGTGCTCGTCGACGGATTCCGTTCGGCTGGAATGTCTTTGGGTGACCCGTTCTTCATCCGCTACTGCCGCGTCGGGGTCATCAATGACCTCAACACCGTCATCGGGGCCGACGTCGTCGTCCTGCTCATCGGCGAGCGTCCCGGCCTTGGGGTCGCTGACGCGCTCAGCGTCTATTCCGGCTGGCAGCCCGGGCCGGGCAAAACCGACGCCGACCGCGACGTCGTGTGCATGATCACCGAGAACGGCGGCACCAACCCGATGGAGGCCGGCGCCTTCGTCGTCGAACACATCCGCAAGGTCATCGCCGCCAAGGCCAGCGGCGTCGCGTTGCGCACCCAGGGAGGCGATTCCTGATGGCGGTCCGCTCCCCGATCAAGGCCAGCATCCTCGCGACCCGGATCATCCCGTCGGTGCATCCCGGCCTGGCCCAACAGTTTTCGCTGCGGCCCGACCAACGGAGCATCGCCGTCATCACCGCCGACATCGACGACGTCCTCTATGCCTCCCTCGACGAGGCGACCAAGAAGAGCGACGTCGAGGTCGTCTATGCCCACAGCTTCTACGCCGGCTCCGCGCATGCGTCCGGCCCGCTGTCCGGCGAGATCATTGGTGTCCTGGCCGCCCCCGACCCCGCCGAGGCCCGCGCCGGTCTGGAGGCCTGCGTCGCCTACGCCACCAACGTCGCCTGGTTCGAGTCGGCCAACGAGGCGGACTCGCTCACCTTCTTTGCCCACCCGATCTCGCGCACCGGCACCTATCTGAGCAAGGCAGCCGGGGTCGAGCCGGGCACGCCGCTTGGCTACGTCATCGCGCCACCGCTGGAAGCCACCGTGGCGCTGGACGCCGCGCTCAAGGCCGCCGAGGTCGAGTTGGCCGTATGGTTCGCTCCACCGTCGGAGACGAACTTCTCCGGGGGCTATCTCATCGGCGATCAGAGCGCCGTCGTCGCGGCCTGTCAGGCCTTCGGCGACACGGTCATCGCCATTGCCGCGGCACCACGGGAGGTGTGAGGTGACCGAGTTCGACTCCGACCTGGTCTCCATCCAAGAGGCCCGGACCCTCGCCGTCGCTGCCCGCGAGGCCCAGCGGGCCTTCCTGTCCGCGACCCAGGCCGACGTCGACCGGATCTGTGCCGCGATGACCCGGGCGATCATGGACAACGCCCCGCACCTGGCCCGCTTGGCCCATGAGGAGACCGGCTACGGCGTCGTCGCGCACAAGCAGCTCAAGATCGAGTTCGCCGCCCAAGGCGTCTGGGATTCCATCAAGGACATCCCGACCGTCGGGGTGCTGCGCCGGGACGAGGAGCGCCGGATCGTCGAGATCGGCTGGCCCGTCGGTGTGGTTGTCGGGCTCACCCCGTCGACCAACCCCAACTCGACGGCGATCTTCAAGACCCTCATCGCGGTCAAGGCCCGCAACGCGATCATCGTCGCCCCGCACCCGTCGGCGGTCGAATGCACTTGCGCCGCAGTGCAACTCATGGCTCAGGCTGGCGAGCGGGCCGGTATGCCGCCTGGCCTGGTCTCGTGCATGCGGCACGTCAGCCTGGCCGGCTCGCAAGAACTGATGCGGCACTACGCGACGTCGATGATCCTCGCCACCGGTGGGACGCCGATGGTTAGGGCCGCGCACAGCACCGGCAAACCGGCGCTGGGCGTCGGGCCCGGCAACGTGCCGGCATACGTCGACCGCAGCGCCGACATCCCGGCAGCCGCAGCGGCGATCGTCAACAGCAAGGCCTTCGACTGCTCGGTCATCTGCGCGACGGAGCAGGCAGTCGTCGCCGACCGGCCCATCGCCGCACAACTGCGGGCGCAGATGGAGGCCAACGGCGCCCACTGGATCGCCAAGGAGGACCACGCCAAGCTCGCGGCGATCCTCTTCGGTCCCGGCGGCGCGATGAACCCGAAGTCGGTCGGGCAAACCCCGCAGTCCCTGGCCGCGATGGCGGGGATCAGTGTCCCCGCGCATGCCCGGATCCTCGTCGCCGACCTCGATCGGGTCGGACGCGACGAACCCCTCTCCGGCGAGAAGCTCACGACGGCCCTCGGCTTCTATGTCGCCGACGGCTGGCGCGACGGCTGCGAGCGCTCGTTGGAGTTGCTGCACTACGGTGGCGACGGACACTCCCTCGTCATCCACGCGCAAGACGAGGACGTCATCCTCCAATTCGGTTTGGAGAAGCCCGCTTTCCGCATCCTGGTCAACACCTGGGGGACTCTCGGCGCGATCGGCGCGACGACGGGCGTCATGCCCTCGCTCACCCTCGGCCCGGGCGGCGTCGGCGGGTCCGTGGTCAGCGCCAACGTCACGGTCACCCATCTGCTCAACGTCAAGCGCCTCGCCTACCCGTTGCGCCCCATCCCCGCAGTGGCCCTCGAACTCGCCCAAGGCGTCCGCCCCGTCCCCGGCGGCGTCGCCGCCCCGGGTAGTTCTACGCCCGGGTATGCCGCGCCGCCCGTTCCCAGCGCAGCGCCCGGCATACCGACTGGCGCCGCCGCCCCCACCGCCGAGCAGATCGAGCGCATCATCGCCCGGGTCCTCGCCGACCTCGGGAGGTCCTGATGCACTCACCGCCCCCGGGCACCCCCGCCCCCCGATCCGCACAGCTCACCACTCAAGTTCACCGCTGTAGGAACATTCACCGCCAGTAGGAACATTCACCGCAGTAGGAAAGGAGCCCGTCGTGGCTAATGCTCAACTCATCGCTCTCGGGATGATCGAAACCCGGGGCCTGGTCGGCGCCATCGAGGCCGCCGACGCGATGGTCAAGGCCGCCAACGTCCAGTTGCTCGGCAAGGAGCAGATCGGCGGCGGTTACGTCACGGTCATGGTCCGCGGCGACGTTGGTGCGGTCAAGGCCGCCACAGACGCCGGTGCCGCAGCCGCTCAGCGCGTCGGCGACCTGGTCAGCGTTCACGTGATCCCGCGGCCGCACGCCGACGTGGAGAGCATCCTGCCGACCAACGGCGCGATCTCCGCCGGCTAGTGCGACCATGTGACCACGCCACGACGCGGTCACGGGGATCACCGTGAGCGCGGGGAGCGTCGGCCCTCGCTTCTTCACCGCAGACGACGTGCTGCGGGTCGCGGCGGCCGGCATGACCGCGCTCGTCGTGTCCCCTCGGGACCGCCTCACGCCGATGGCCCGCGACACCGCGCGGGACAAGGGCGTAGCGATCGTGGTGCAGGAAGGTGCCGCTCCCTCCGCGCCTGCGAGGGCGGCATACCCACCGATCGACTGGCCACCCCGGGCGCCGCGCCTCGTGCACGTCGCCGACGTCGCCCGTATGCCGTTGGGTCCCTTCCCCGCGCCGATCGACCGCCCGGCCATGGACGTGCGCTTGCGTGACGTCGTGGGTGCCGACGACGGGCTGCCGATGGCGGCGGGGGTGCTCAGCCTGCGGGCTGGGTCGTTCCCGTGGCACTTGGACTATGACGAGATCGAATACGTGTTGGAGGGAGTCCTGGAGATCACGGCCGGCCAGGAGAAGGTCGTCGGGCAGCCCGGCGACATCATCGCCATCCCCAAGGGGACCTCGATCACGTTCGGCACGCCGTCGTGGGCGAAGTTCCTCTATGTCACCTACCCCGCGAACTGGAACGGCTGATGAACCAGACGACCACTGGGTATGCCGCCGCGCCGCGTGGGGTGGAGATGTCCGGCGAGCGGCCCCCCGGCGAGAGGCTCGACCGCGCGGTGCTCGATGCGCGGATGGCGGCGTTGGCCGAGGTGCTCGACCCCGAGTCGATCGGGGCGGTCGAGGGTTCGGCTGCGCGTGTTTCTGACGCTTCGGGCGCGGGGTCGCGGGCTGACTCGCTCGGAGATTCGTCGGCGCGCTCGTTGGTGAGGCCCGCGATGGTGAAGGTCGGCGTCGACTTGGGCACGGCATACACGGTGGTCGTAGCCCTGGACGAGCAGGACCGGCCGCTGGCAGCGGCTTCGGCCCGCGGACAGGTGGTGCGCGACGGGGTGGTGCTCGACTACCTCGGCGCGGTCGAGTTGGTGCGTTCGCTCAAAGCGCGCGTCGAGGCGCAGCTCGGGTGTGCGCTGACGGCCGCGCATGGTGCCTATCCGCCGGGGGTGCCGCTCAGTGACGTGCGCGCGGTGCAGCACGTCATCGAGGCGACCGGGATGGACTGCACCGGGCTGGTCGACGAGCCCAGCGCCGCCAACGCGGTGTTGCAGCTGCGCGACGGGGTCGTCGTCGACGTGGGGGGCGGCACGACCGGGGTGGCGGTCGTTGAAGACGGTCAGGTCGTGCACACGGCTGACGAAGCGACCGGCGGCACCCATCTGACCTTGGTCATCGCCGGTGCTCTCGGGGTGAGCATCGAGGAAGCTGAGCGGCTCAAAACCGATCCCGCACAACAACGTTCGTTGCTGCCGGTCGTGCGGCCCGTCATGGAAAAGGTCGCCGCGATCGTCGCGGCCCACACGCGGCGCTGGCCGGAGTCGACGCTCTATCTCGTCGGCGGCTCGGTCGCCTTCCCTGGATTTGCCGAGGTCGTCAGCCAGGCCATCGGCCGGCCCGCCCTCGTGCCGGTGCACCCGGTGTATGTCACCCCCCTGGGCATCGCGCGCAGCGCGCCCGCCGCCCCGACCCAACCCCTGCTCACCACACCGCTGTCCTCACTGCCTGCAAGGAGCCCACGACATGGCTGAACAACTCGAGCTGCGCGCCTACATCTACATCGACCGGATGCAGCCGCAGTATGCCGCGTTTGTCGGCTCGATCACCCAGGGCGACTTGCCGGTCGAGGGCATGGCCAGCCTGTATGTCGAGATGGCGCCCGGCAACCACGTCTTCCGGATTGTCGACGTGGCGGTCAAGGCCACCGACTCTCGACCTGGCGCGCAGATCGTCGAGCGGCAGTTCGGGATGTTCGAGCTGCACTCGCCGCAACAGGCCGAGGTGTTGCAGGCCGGCGAGGTGATCTTGCGTGAGCTGGGGCTGTCCGAGCGCGATCGGTTGCGGCCGAGCATCGCGTCGCTGCAGGTCATCACGAACGTCAGCCCCTATCAGTCGCAGCTGCTCAACCGCTTCACGCGGGGCATGATGCTGGTGGCCGGGCAGACGATGCTCGTCGTGGAGTGCACGCCCGCGGCATACATCAACTATGCGGCCAACGAAGCGGAGAAGGCGGCCGACGTCAACCTCATGCACGTGACCTCGGTGGGCGTTTTCGGCCGGTTGTGGATGGCCGGCACTGAGGCGAACATCAACACCGCGCGAGACGCGGTCGTGGCGGCATTGGAGGGTATCGATGGCCGAAGCTAGAGGGTTGCGGCGCCGCTTCGTCACCCGCGTCGACGTCGAGGATGCAGCGCGGGCGGGGGTCGGGATCACGTTGGGTCCGACCGATGTCCTGACCGACGAGGCGCGGTCGCGGGCCCGGGATCTGCGGGTGGTCGTGACGGTGGCAGGGGCTGGTTCGGGTGTCGGCGTGGGTGCGGGTGTCGGCGTGGCGCCGAGCGGCTGGGTCGGCAACCAGCTCGGTCAGCTCGGGCGGGGCGGGGCCTCGGCACGAGGCAATGCCGGAGCTGCGGCGGTCGGCTCGGGCTCTGGTGGTTCAAGCATTGGCAGCTCGGGCTCTGGTGCTTCGGGCTCCGGGCCATCGCTGCGGGACCGGGTGCAGGCGGCCGTCATCGCCGAGCTGGGTCACGCCGACGACCGGGTGGTCCAGACCATCGAAGCCGTCCTCGCCCGCCGGGGCCTTAGCTAACTGCTTCGGGCTGCGGTCCGGTTCTGGTCGCCGGACGGACGCCGCCCGGCCGATCCCGGCGCTCAGGTGGGGTCGTGCTCGCCCTTGATGACAAAGTAGGACCCACGGATGACACCGGCGAGCTTTGACTTCTGCCGGGCGAAGTTGAACGCGGACAATTCCTCCGGCACGTCCATCCCCTCGGACAGCTTGAAGCCAACCGCCCGCTTGGCCCCGGGAGCGACGCCATAGAGGACGTTGATCGCCAGCCCCGATTCGTAGAAGACGTGCACCCAGTGGATGCCGTCGACGTCAGCGACCGACACCTCCAACGGCCGCGCGGCAATGACGATCTGACGCTCTTGCGCAAGGATGCCCGCGACCCAGGCCACGAGGTCCGGTGCCTGCGCAGCGGGCGTGACGGTGAAGTCGTGGCCGTATTTGTTCTTGAAGTAGCGCGACTCGTTCGCCCGCAGCCCTGCAAGCGCGGCCGCGTGCGGCGAGGACTCAAGGCCCGCCGTGGAGACGGTGACGTAGTCGACAACGTGGCTCATGGTTCTCCTGAGTGTCAACGGGGCTGCTCACGGGGCTTGGATGATCCGCACGAGGTTGCCGGCCGGGTCGCGCACGGCACAGTCGCGCAATCCCCAGGGCTGGTCCAGAGGCTCTTGGACGATGTCGACACCCGCCGCTTCCAGCTGCGCGAACGTCGCGTCGACCGACGGGGTCGCGAGGTTGATGGCGCCGTAGGTGCCCTTGGCCATCATGTCGATGATGACGCGCCGCTCCTCGTCGGAAATGCTGGGATCCGCCCCCGGAGGGGTGAGGACGATCGACGTGCCCGGCTGACCGGGTGGCCCGACGGTGAGCCACCGCAGCGCCCCCTTGCCAACGTCGCCGCGCAGCTCGAAACCGAGGATGTCGCAGTAGAAGCGCCTTGCCGCCTCAGGATCGTCGGCAGGAAGGTAGGCCTGGTGGATGGTCAGGTTCACCTCCCCCACGCTAGAGGAGGGGGTGGGTGCCCGCTTCTCGATTCCTGACCGGTTTGGTGGCCCGTTGGGTCACACACGGGGGTATGCCGCGCAGCGCCTCGGCGTCCAGCTCGCGGAAGGTGCTGGGCGGCATACCGACGAGTTCGGTGAAGCGCGTCGAGAAGGTGCCAAGCGAGCCGTAGCCGACGGCGAAGCACACCTGCGTGACCGACAGGTCCCCTCGGCGCAACAGGGTCATCGCGCGCTCGATCCGGCGCGTCATGAGGTAGCTGTAGGGCGATTCGCCGTAGGCCGCCTTGAACGCTCGACTGAGGTGTCCCGCCGACACGTGCGCACCCCGGGCGAGCGCTTCGACGTCAAGGGGCTGCGCGTAGTCGCGGTCGATCCGGTCGCG
>JBGAQN010000107.1:0-5389 GCA_044220725.1 Dermatophilaceae bacterium | reverse complement strand
CTCACGGCGGCTCCCGGGACCCGGCTCTGGGAGATCGAACTCACCTTCGCGGCCGAGCCGACCGTTCCCTTGACCGGCTGCTCCGTCGAACTGGTCGACCAGGCGGGGCGGGTGTTCGGCACCGCCGGCGGCAAGGTGACGCCGGCCGGCGGACGGGACGCCACGGCATACCCGGCCTGTGTTCCGCAAGCCACCCCGGGGCCGGATCTCGACGTGGAGGGCCGGGTCCTCCCAGCGGCCGGAGCCACCCGCCCAGCGAGCTGGCCGGTGCGCGCGGTCATCGCCGTCCCGGCCTTCGTCACCCCCTCTGCGGTGCGGATCCATTGGGGCCCTCCGGATTACGCGCAGCTGCCGTTACTCTGACGCGGCGCGCTGGGCGAGGACGATCCGGTTGACCGCGGCCGCCACCAGTGCGGCGACCAGGACGAAGTAGCAGCCGCGCGCCACCAGGCTGAGCATCGGCGCGTATGCCGCGCCGGCGAGGGCCGGCTGCGGTCCGATCGCCCCCCGCGCGAGCCACGCAACCGCCGATTGCACCAGCGTCGCGCTGACGAGGACCAGAGCCACCAGCACCATGGGTACGACTCCGGCGACCGCCACCTTGCCGATGGCAGTGCGCGTCGACTGGATGGGGCTCGTGATCGGCTCCAGGGCGGTGTCTGCCAGGTCGCGGACCGGTTGTGGCAGGCGATCAGCAACCCGGCGCAGGGCCGAACGGTGCGGTGTGACGCCTGGCGACCCGGCCGGTTCGAGGTCGCCCGTCCCGGGGTCCGCGACGCGGCGGGACGACGCGGTGAGAGCGGCCCCGAAGATGGACGCGCCGATGGCCAACCACGCGACGGGGACGATCACGAGATCGCCGAGATCGGCGAGAATCGCCGCGACCCCGTCCCTGACGGCAACCAATGGACCGGAGACCGGCCCGGCGAGCGAGAGCAAGCCCTCCCACCAGTCGACGACGACCGCCACGATCACGCGGGACCGCACCCAACCGGAGACCTCGTCGAGATGGGACGCCAACGAAGCCGCGAGGGTGACCATCCACAGCGCCTCGACATAGCCTCCGAGCGCAGCCCACCGCCACGATCGACCGACCAGCCCATAGCCGGCAATGACTCGTCGAAGCACCAATGCGACGACGATGATGACCAGCAGGGGCCAGCCCGAGGCGATGAGCGCTCGAGAGTAATCGGCGGTCAGGGGTTGCGAGACGGCTTCGTCGAGGGTCGTGTCGTGCACGAACTGGACGGTGTCCTCACGGAGCAATCCCTGAGTGCTGTAGACGGCGAGGAACGGGATGAGCACCGCAGTCGCAACCCGCCAATGGGTGCGCCATCGGTCGGCCGTCCCGGACGCCGCGCCGGCCGCCGAGAAGCCCGCCATCCCCTCCCCCGCCACCCGGATCATCACGACCAGGGCAATGAGGGTCAGCAGGGACGCCAGCGGAACGACGAGGACAGCAGCCGTGGGACTCCGGTCGGACAACCACGCGGCCAGCCACAACACGCCCATGCGCGCCGTAGCGCCGGCGAGGTAGAGGACGACGAGCACCGGGCCGTGCCGCAGGAGGGCGGCAACGGTCCCGGAGAGGACCTCCCCGAGACCCCGCACCCCCTCGCGCAGCAGTGCCGGCACCCGGTCGTCAGACGTGCAGGTGCGGACGAATCGGACGCTCGCCCTGGTCGAAGACCAACTCCGGACGGCCGACCAGAAGCGGATCGGGGGTGCCCACGATGGAGTGGTCCTTGTCGGGGTAGTCGACCCGCGACAACAGCACGCGCATCGCCTCGAGCCGGGCGCGCTTCTTGTCGTTGGACTTCACGACCGTCCAGGGGGCTTCCTTGGTGTCGGTGTAGAAGAACATCGCCTCTTTGGCCTGGGTGTAGGCGTCCCACTTGTCCAGGCTCGCGAGGTCGGTGGGCGAGAGTTTCCACTGGCGCACCGGGTCGATCTTGCGCCGCTCGAAGCGACGCAGCTGCTCGGCCCGCCCGACCGAGAACCACAGCTTGGCCAGGGTCACGCCGGAGCCGATGAGCATCTTCTCGAACGCTGGGCACTGCCGGAGGAACTCGAGGTATTCACCCGGCGAGCAGAAGCCCATGACCCGCTCGACGCCGGCCCGGTTGTACCAGGAGCGGTCCATGAGGACGATCTCACCGGCAGCCGGCATGTGCACGACGTAGCGCTGGAAGTACCACTGGGTCACCTCGCGCTCGGTCGGCTTCTCCAGGGCGACCACTCGCGCGCCACGCGGGTTGAGGTGTTCCATGAAGCGCTTGATCGCGCCACCCTTGCCGGCGGCGTCGCGCCCTTCGAAGACCACGACGACCTTGGAGCCGGATTCCTTGACGTATTTCTGCAGCTTGAGCAACTCGATCTGCAGCAGCCGCTTGGTCGCTTCGTACTCGGCCAACTTGAGCTTCTTGGTGTAGGGGTAGTTCTGCTGCCACGCGATGGGATCCGGGTCCAGCGGCTCGCCGGGGACGTAGCGGATCTTGGCGTCATCGCCCTCCTGCTCCAGGAGCATGCGATTTCGCAGCTCATCGAGCGTCTCAGTGGTGGGCGTGAACGTCGAGGTTGAGTAGACGAAGGTGCCGTCACCGTTGGCCTGGCCGAGGGTCTCTGACGGCTTGGTGGGTGCCGAGTTCTGATCGGACATCGGTGGCCTTCCTCGCGTGGTGGATGGGGTCGATGGTAGGGGACGAGGAATAGGTATTTGCCGTCAGGTCAGGTTGACTTGGCCCATGATTCACGGCACATACGCCCCCAGCCCCAGCGGTTGGGTCCGCAACCAGGTCGAGGCCATCGAAGCAGCCGGTGACACCTCAGTTGTCGGCGTCGGAGGTGGCCGGGTCATCCTGATGACCATGGTCGGTCGCAGCTCCGGACTCGTGCGCAAGGTGCCCGTCATGAGAGTCGAAACAGCCGGCCGGTATGCCGCCTTCGGCAGCCTTGGGGGCGCTCCCAAGGACCCCGCCTGGGTGGCCAACCTGCGGGCCAATCCCGATATCGAGGTCATGGACGGCACGGTCAGCATGCCGATGCGGGCCCGCGAGGTCTTCGACGAAGAGCGCCAGCTGTGGTGGGACCGCGGGGTGGCCGTCTTCCCGGACTACACGGCATACCAGGCGCGCACGACGCGAGTCATCCCGGTCTTTGTGCTCGAACCCCGCTGACACCCTCGGGAACCCAGTCGCCCTCCTGCACGTCTTAAATGTGATATCACTTAGATGTCACTTACCGTGGTCCGCAGGAGGCCCCGATGAACACTCCCCTTCCCACCCCAGCCACTGCCGATGACCGCAACGTCGACCCGAGTCTCGACCCGGTCACCCAGCCACCTGCCAGCACCCCCGTCGGGCACGGCGGTGCCCGAGTCTCCGTGACCGAACGACCGGCGTTCGCCGTCGACGGGTTCGTGGCCCTAGCCGTCGGAGTGGCCCTCGTGGCCTTCGCCGTGTGGCGGGTCATCGCCCTGGCGACCGCCGGCATCGCCACCCCGACCGGCGGTGACATCGCGACCATCGTCGTGCCGATCCTGCTGGCCGCTCTCGTGTTCAGCGCCGTCGTCGTCGTGCAACCCGGCCAGACCAAGGTCGTGCAGTTCTTCGGCCGCTACATCGGCACCGCCCGCCGCACCGGGCTGCTCATGCTCGTGCCGCTGACGACCAAGAAGAAGGTCTCGGTCCGGGTCAACAACTTCGAGACCAATGCCCTCAAGGTCAACGACGCCGACGGCAACCCGGTCGAGATCGCGGCCATCGTCGTCTGGCAGGTCGCCGACACGGCCAAGGCATCCTTCGCAGTCGAGGCCTATCAGGACTTCGTCAAGGTGCAATCCGAGGCGGCACTGCGGCACGTGGCAACCAGCCACCCGTACGACGACCCGGAGGGCCGAGGCGAGTCGCTGCGCGGCTCGACCGACGTGGTGTCTCGTGAGCTCGCCGTCGAGGTCGCCGAGCGCGTCCAGGTCGCGGGAGTCGAGATCATCGAAGTGCGGATCAGCCACCTGGCCTATGCGCCGGAGATCGCACAAGCGATGCTGCAGCGCCAGCAGGCCTCTGCCATCATCGCCGCCCGCTCCAAGATCGTCGACGGCGCGGTCGGGATGGTCGAGATGGCACTGTCCCGGCTCGAGGACGACGACGTTGTCATCCTCGATGACGAACGCAAGGCCGCCATGGTGTCCAACCTGCTCGTGGTGCTGTGCAGCGAAGCCAAGGCCTCTCCGATCGTCAACGCCGGCAGCCTTTACCACTGATGCCGTCGTGACGGATCCCTCCCCGACATCTCCAGGCCCCGGACGCCAACGCCGCGAGCGCCGTGCGGTCCTCGTGCGCCTTGATCCGGCCGTGCACGAGGCCCTGGCGCGCTGGGCCGACGACGAATTGCGCAGTCTCAACGCGCAATTGGAGATCATCGTGCGGGAGGCGCTGCTGCAGCAGGGACGTATGCCGGGCCACTCCGGACCGCTCCCCCGCCGTGGTCGCCCTCCGAAAGCCAGTCCGAGCAACCCGAGCTGACGGCCCGGAACGCCAGTAGGGCCGGTCCCGCAGGACCGGCCCCTTGGCGTGCGTCGACGCAGCGGCCTAGCTGACCGACACAGACTCCCGCGTCGGCGTCGTGGACCGAACGGGCTGGGCTGCGGCGTGGCGCAGGCCGAGCAGCCCGAGCAGGAGCATGAGACCGGCGCCCGCGAACGAGGCGATGGCGGCATACCCGGCGATCTTGCCCATGGTTCCGAAGGCGTAGGCGTTGAGCAGCAGGCCGCGCAGGGTCGACCCCATGAACTGGCTCATCCGCAGTTCACCGAGCTTGGCAACCTGCTCCTGGTCCGCGCCAGGGGTGGCCTTGAGCTTGTTGTACTCCGAGGAGACCTCGGCGTAGGTCTTGCCCGCGGCGGCCTTGTCCATGTGGACGAGGATGTAGTGGTCTGCATAGGCCTTGGCCTGGTCGCCGTTCTCCATCTTCTGGCCGGCGAACTCCGCGAGATAGGGCTTGATGAGCGGGTCCTCGATGGCGGCGCCGGCGGGCATCGTGATCTTCTGCTCGAGCAACTGCGTGCGGACGTTGTCCGCCACGAAGTTGCTGGCCCACGTGAGCAGGCCGCCTGCGACCAAGAGCACCATCGCCATGATGAGTCCGGTCCAGGAAATGAGCTTGTCGAGTACCTTGCGCATGATGACTACCCTTCGGCCCTCCTTGTGAGAGAGCACAATTCGTGAGGTTGACATATCAACCATGCGCCGCCTGTGAAGCCTGTCGCGGGGCCCAAGGTCGCCACGTGCACGAGGCGTGGGTCACAATTGCGGCCGATCAAGGCCCCGATCGGTGTAAGCGGCCCGACCGAGTAGCGTGACGCCCATGCCAGCGACCCTCCCGGACCGGC
>JBGAQN010000038.1:0-23779 GCA_044220725.1 Dermatophilaceae bacterium | reverse complement strand
GGGGGTTGGTGAAGCATGGCCGGATCGCCAAGGCGCCGGCGACCCGGGTCGTGCTCGGCACGAATGGGGTGGTTCGCACCAACTCCCGATAGACCGCCGCCGTGAGGGCGTCGGCCTCGGCCGGGAAAGCGCCGGGCGCGGCATACCGGAAGCACGTGATCGACAGCGTCGGTTCGGCGAGCACTTCCAGGCGGGGGTGCTCGTGGGTCAGCCTCGCGAGGTATGCCGCGAGGTTGGCCACGACCGCGATCGGGACGACGCCCGCCGCGCGGTCGGCGGTGAGTCGTTCGGCGAGGGCCGCCACGTCCAGACGTTGGCGGTCGTCGACGCGGATTTCACGAACGGCGCTGCCGCTGGAGTAGATCCCCTTCATCCGGTCGGGGTCCAGGCCGCACACCTGCGCGAGCCACCGCAGCGACACCTCCTCGACGAGGTTGTATGCCGTGAGCAGACAGCGCTGTGGGCCGGCCACTGCGGCTGCCGCTGCGGTCGTCGAGGGCCACGCCGACACGGGTGAGGTGACGGGCATAGTCGGCCGACGCGGGGTGACTGCGCATTCGCCCAGGGTTGGGGGTCGCGGCGACAACGAGTCGGGGCCTGTCAGAGGTCGCGGTTAGGGTGACCTGATGAACGAAAATGCCTTGCTACCGCCCGGCGTCGAGCGCGGGCCAACGACCGTGCGCGCCTTCCGCATGGTCTTGGTCAACACCCTCGTGGCCAACGTGACGACAAGCTTCCTCTGGTTCGCGTTGACCTTCTGGGCCTACCTCGAAACTCGGTCAGTTCTGGCGACGTCCATCATCGGCGGGTCGTTCATGCTGCTCATCGCCGTCTTCGGGACGGTGTTCGGCACCCTCGTGGACCGGCACCTCAAGAAGCGGGTGATGCTCGGATCCAGCCTCGTCACGGTGCTGGCTTTCGCCGTCGCGGGTGTCCTCTATCTCGTCTTTCCCGAACGCACGCTCGTGGACTGGAACGGCCCGGCCTTCTGGGCGTTTGTCCTGGTCATCCTCGTCGGCGCGGTCGTCGAGAGCATGCGCAACATCGCCTTGTCCACGACCGTGACCTTGCTGGTCCCGGCTGAGGAACGAGACAAAGCCAACGGCATGGTTGGCGCGGTGCAGGGGGTGGCGTTCATGGTGACCAGTGTCTTCAGCGGCCTGGCCATCGGCCTGCTGGGGATGGGCTGGACCTTGGCGATCTCGATCGCGCTGACCGCGGTGGCCATCGGCCACCTGCTCACCGTGTCGATCCCCGAGGAGGCCCCCGATCGCCCAGAAGGCGGGGTCCACAAACACTTGGAGTTGCGGGGAGCCTGGATGGCGATCCGTGCCGTGCCGGGCCTGCTCGCGTTGATCTTCTTCGCGACGTTCAACAACCTCGTTGGTGGGGTCTTCATGGCACTCATGGACCCCTATGGCCTGACCCTCTTCTCGGTGCAGGCCTGGGGGATCGTCCTGGGCGTGACCAGCGTGGGCTTCATCATCGGCGGAGCTTGGGTGGCTAAGTTCGGGCTCGGCGAGAGGCCACTGCGGTCGCTGCTGCTGGCCAACGTCGTCGTAGCCCTCGTCGGGATGCTCTTCACGATTCGTGAGTTTTGGTGGTTGTATGCCGGCGGCATCCTGCTCTACATGTGCCTCATTCCGGTTGCCGAGGCGGCCGAACAGACCATCTTGCAGCGGGTGGTCCCCTTCCGGACGCAGGGGCGGGTGTTCGGGTTTGCCCAGAGCGTCGAGGTTGCGGCCAGCCCCATCTCTGCGTTCCTCATCGGCCCGGTTGCGCAGTTCTGGCTGATCCCCTACATCGACTCCGAGGCCGGCCGAGCCCAGTTCGAGTGGTTGCTAGGGGACGGGGAGGCGCGCGGCATCGCCCTGGTCTTCGTGATCGCCGGGGCGATCATGCTGGTTGCCGTCGTCATCGCCTTCGTGTCGCCGCCCTATCGGCTCCTGTCTCGGGCCTATGCCACGGCACCGCCCAGCGAGACCGCCGAACAACCCGCGTGACCCGAGGGCGCGGCATACGGGAGACTGCCCTCTCGTGGGCCATGTCGATGTCAACCAGGTGAGCTTCGACCTCCCAGACGGGCGACCGTTGCTGCGGGAGGTGAGCCTGCGCGTCGGCGAAGGTGCCCGGATCGCGCTGGTCGGCCCCAACGGGTCGGGCAAAACGACCCTCTCCCGGATCATCAGCGCAGATCTCGCCGCCCACTCCGGCGCGGTGACCCGGTCCGGCGGCCTCGGGATCATGCGGCAGTTCATCGGCTCGGTGCGCGACGACTCGACGGTGCGTGACCTGCTGCTGTCCGTGGCCTCGGACAAGATCCGAGCGGGGGCCGCCGAGATCGACCGCACCGAGCTGGCGATCATGGAGCACGACACCGAGCGCGATCAGCTCGCCTACGCCCAGGCCCTGGTCGACTGGGGCGATGCCGGCGGCTATGAGGCCGAGACACTCTGGGACACCTGCACTGTCGCTGCCCTGGGGGTGCCCTATGAGAAGGCCCAATGGCGGGCGGTCTCGACGTTGTCCGGGGGCGAGCAGAAGCGGGTCGTGCTCGAGGCGCTGCTGCGCGGACCGGAGGAGGTGCTGCTGCTCGACGAACCGGACAACTACCTCGACGTGCCCGGCAAGCGCTGGCTCGAGGACGCCCTCATCGAGTCGCCCAAGACCGTGCTGTTCATCTCGCACGACCGGGAGCTGCTGGCTCGGGTCGCCACCCGAGTCGCCACCTTGGAGCCGGGCGCTGCCGGCTCCACCCTCTGGGTTCACCCCGGACCGTTCGGCACGTATGCCGCCGCGCGGGAAGACCGCAACTCCCGGCTGGAGGAGCTGCGGCGCCGCTGGGATGAGGAGCACGCCAAGCTCAAGGCCCTGGTCGTCATGTACCGGCAGAAGGCGGCATACAACTCCGACATGGCGCCCAAACTGCAGGCAGCGGAGACCCGGTTGCGGCGGTTCGTCGAGGCCGGGCCACCGGAGGCGGTGCCGGTCACCCAGCGGCTGCGGATGCGCCTGACCGGTGGCCGGACGGCGAAACGGGCCATCGTCTGTGACCAGCTGGAGCTCACCGGGCTCATGTCGCCCTTCGACGCCGAGATCTGGTTCGGCGAGCGGCTGGCGGTCCTGGGCTCCAACGGGTCCGGCAAGTCACACTTCCTGCGGCTGCTCGCGTGCGGCGGCTCCGACCCGGATGTCGAGCACCGTCCCGTGGGGGACACCCGGCCGGAACCGGTGCGGCATACCGGATCTGCGCGGTTGGGCGCCCGGGTGCGGCCGGGCTGGTTCGCCCAGACCCACCACCAGCCGGCGTTGCTGGGACGGACCCTCGCCGAGATCCTGCACCGTGGGGACGAGCACCGGGACGGCCGCGGTCGCGAGGAGGCGGCCAAGGTGCTCGACCGATACGGCTTGGCCAAGGCGGCCGAGCAGACCTTCGAGTCGCTCTCCGGCGGGCAGCAGGCGCGGTTCCAGATCCTGCTGCTCGAGCTGTCAGGGGCCACGCTGCTGTTGCTCGACGAGCCGACCGACAACCTTGACCTCGACTCGGCCGAGGCGTTGGAGGCAGCCCTGGACGCCTTCGAGGGGACGGTCGTCGCGGTGACGCACGACCGGTGGTTCGCTCGCGGGTTCGACCGGTTCCTGGTCTTCCGGGCCGACGGACGCGTCGTGGAGTCCGTCGAGCCGGTGTGGGACGAAGGTCGGGTCCAGCGAGCCCGCTGAGCGGCGGTGGGGACCGTCGTTCAGCGGGTGAGGGGCGGGGAGTCCAGGTCGAGCGGCTGGCAGGAGGTATAGACCGCGACCCGTTTGGCCTTGGGGTTGCCCTGCCCGACCCGCCGATAACGCGCGAGGACGCCGTCCAGCTCGGCGCGCAAGTCGGCCAGCTGTGGCGCAGTGACCAGGACCATGCCGTCGCGGAGGCCGCATGGCTCGGTCCAGGGCTCCGGCCATTCGGGTGCGGCGTCGAGCCAGAGCTCGGCCTTCTCCGCGAAGTGCCGCACGTAGTCGCGGTCCAGCCAGTCCAGGCTCGATTCGGTGTCCGGGTCGGCGCCGCGGGCTGCCGCAGTCTGTCCGCCCGCCCCCGCCTCGGTCCCGCTGACGCCCGCCGACGGGACGGTATGCCGTCGCGCGCTCGCCTCCCAGCGGCGCTCCCGCCCTCGCCCGCCTCCCGACGGCTGCACCAGCCCGTATGCCGCGAGCCGTCGCAGGTGATAGCTCGTGGCTCCCGAGTTGGTGTCGAGCTCCTTCGCCAGCTTGGTGGCGGTCGCCGGCCCCCGCGTGCGCAGCCGTTCGACCAGGCGCGAGCGCAGCGGGTGGGCCAGGACGCGGATCTGGTCCGGGGTGAGCGGTGCGAAGCCGAGCATGCACAGAAGTTTTGCATACAGTCTTTGCATATGGCCGGTCGGGCCCCACCCGAACGTCCATCGCCGCAGGTCAGCGGGCATTTGTCGGCGAGTTGGGTGCTCCCACAGAGACGCGTAGACTTGAGGACTGTTGTGCCACGCGTGGCGGTATGCCGCGCGGCCACCCACACCTTCTGGACCACCCCCGCACAGGGCGTTGACCACGGGTGCCGGGGGCACGGCATACCCGAGAGCTGTGAACCCGAAACGGAAAGTGACGCACATGCGCACCTACACCCCCAAGCCCGGCGAGGTCACCCGCGCCTGGCACGTCATCGACGCGACGGACGTCGTGCTCGGTCGGCTGGCCAGCCAGACCGCCGTGCTGCTGCGCGGCAAGCACAAGCCGACCTTCGCGCCGCACGTCGACACCGGTGACTTCGTCATCATCATCAACGCCGAGAAGGTCGCCCTCACCGGCAACAAGGCCCAGCTCAAGCGGGCCTACCGCCACTCGGGCTTCCCGGGCGGTCTGTCGTCGCTGACCTACGCCGAGCTGCTCGACAGGGACCCCCGTCGGGCCATCGAGAAGGCCGTCCGCGGCATGCTCCCCAAGAACTCCCTCGCTCGCCAGCAGCTGGCCAAGCTGAAGGTCTACACCGGCGACGCCCACCCCCACGCGGCACAGAAGCCCGTGCCCTTCGAGATCACGCAGGTGGCCCAGTAATGGCTGACATGACCACGGACATCGAGCTCGACGTCGACGAGCCCGAGCTCTCCGAATACACCACCGAGTCCCAGACCACCCCGGCCGGCGCCCCCGTGCGCAAGCCGACGGCCTCCGCCCCGGGCGGGGCGACCGGCCGGCGCAAGCAGGCCATCGCCCGGGTCCGGATCGTTCCCGGCACCGGCGAGTGGACCATCAACGGCCGCACGCTGGACTCGTACTTCCCCAACAAGGTCCACCAGCAGCTGGTCAACGAGCCGCTGAAGATCCTCGAGCTCGACGGCGCCTACGACGTCCTCGTGCGCGTCCACGGCGGTGGCCCCTCGGGCCAGGCCGGTGCGGTCCGCCTCGGTGTCGCCCGCGCCCTCAACGGGGTCGACGAGGAGCTCAACCGCCCGGCGCTGAAGAAGGCCGGCTTCCTCACCCGGGACGCTCGCGTTCCCGAGCGCAAGAAGGCCGGTCTCAAGAAGGCCCGCAAGGCGCCTCAGTACAGCAAGCGTTGATGTCACGCAGGTGACCGCCGACGGGCGGCCCGGGGCAACCTGGGCCGCCCGTCGCGCGTCTCACGTCTGGACCTCTGCGGCAGCTTTGCGGAGGAGTAGGTTGCTGCGGGTATGCCGCCCGCGCACCCGACCACGCGGCATACCGCACGGCTGGTGGAAGGAAGCACACGTGTCACGTCTGTTTGGGACCGATGGGGTCCGCGGCCTGGCCAACCAGGACATCACCGCAGAGCTGGCCCTGGACCTGGCGGTCGCCGCCGCGCACGTTCTGGGTGACGCCGGTGAGTTCGCCGGCCATCGCCCGTTCGCGGTCGTCGGCACCGACGGGCGGGCCTCCGGGGAGTTCCTGTCGGCCGCGGTCATGGCCGGTCTGGCCTCCGCCGGCGTCGACGTCATGGACGCCGGGATGCTCCCGACACCGGCCATCGCGTTCCTCACCGCGGACCTCGGCGCCGACCTGGGTGTCATGCTGTCCGCCTCGCACAACCCGATGCCCGACAACGGGATCAAGTTCTTCGCCCGCGGCGGGCACAAGCTCGACGACGCGGTCGAGGATGCCATCGAGGCGCGGATGCAGGAGCCGTGGGAGCGCCCGACCGGGGCAGCCGTCGGGCGGATCCGGCGCCTCGAGGACGGGGGCACCCGCTACGTGCGCCACCTCCTGACGATCCTTCCGCACCGCCTCGAGGGCCTGCACGTCGTCGTCGACGCGGCCCACGGGGCGGCGTCGGGCGTGTCGCCGTGGGCGTTCCGCGAGGCGGGGGCCTACGTCACGGTCATCGGAGCGGCACCGAACGGCGAGAACATCAATGCTGGCTATGGCTCGACCCACCTGGCCCGGCTGCAGCGGGCCGTCGTCGAGAACGGCGCCCAGCTCGGGATCGCTCATGACGGCGACGCCGACCGGTGCCTGGCCGTCGACGCACGCGGCGAGATCATCGACGGCGACCAGATCATGTGCATCCTCGCGTTGGCTCTGCGGGAGCGCGGCGCGCTCGCGCAGGACACGGTGGTCGCCACGGTGATGAGCAACCTGGGGATGTTGCAGGCCATGGACCGCGAGGGGATCGTCGTCCGCCAGGCCGGGGTGGGCGACCGCTACGTGCTGGAGGATATGAAGGCCGGCGGGTACTCCCTCGGCGGCGAGCAGTCCGGACACGTCATCTTCCTCGATCACGGCACGACCGGTGACGGGGTGCTGACAGGCCTCATGCTCGCCTCGCGGGTCGCCCAGACCGGTCGGACGTTGGCCGACCTCGCTGCCGTGATGACCCGGCTCCCGCAGGTCCTGGTCAACGTCAAGGACGTCGACAAGGACGCGGTGGAGGGCAACGCCCCGTTGCGGGCGGCGGTCGCCGATGCCGAGCGCGAGCTCCTTGGGGCTGGGCGGGTGTTGCTTCGCAAGTCGGGCACCGAGCCCTTGGTGCGGGTGATGGTCGAGGCGGCCGACCAGGCGCAGGCCCAGGCGGTCGCAAACCGGTTGGCTGACGTCGTCAAAGCCGAGCTCGCGCTCGCCTGAGCGGGTACGTCACCCGGATCGGCGTGGAGTGGATCTGCGGCGGACGGACGTGGGCGGTGGTCTCATGCTGACTTGGGGTTCTCCAGGGCCAGGAAGAGGAAGCAGATGAACCGGCGTCCCTGCGGGGGAAGGAGCCCTTGGGGGGTCTCGGGGACCGCGGCTGGTTCGGTGACACTGGTGATTGCCAGACCTGCCTCGATGAAGGCTCCGAAGACGTCTTGCAGGGGTCGGTGCCAGTAGGTCATGACCGCTGTGGTGCCGCCGAAGTCGTAGTCCTCCGAGTACTGGGTCAGGGCGAAGTAGTCCTCGTTCTGGTAGCAGAAGGCGTAAACGAAGGGGTGGAGGATGGCCAGGACGATGCGACCGCCAGGTCGCAACACCCGTCGCAGCTCGCGCAGTGTGGGCTGCCAGTCCTTGACGTAGTGCAGCGCGAGTGAGATCACGATGAGGTCGAACTCGCCGTCGGGGTAGGGCAGCGGGTCGGCGAGGTCCGCGACACGGAGGTCGATGTCGTCTCCAAGCTGCTCCCGCGCGAGAGCGACCATGGCGGGGCTGAGGTCGAACCCACTGACGTGGGCGCCTCGCGCGCGTAGCTCACGGAGGAGCGGTCCGTGGCCGCACCCGGCGTCGAGGACTCGCTGACCAGTGACGTCGCCGGCGAGCCGCAGCATCTCGGGACGCCCGTACCAGGCGTTGAACAGGCCATTGTCGTTCTGCTCGGCGTAGGCGGCCGCGAAGTGGTCGTAGTCGGCCGTTCCCTTGGCGCTGACGGTCTCCGGGCTGTCAGCAGCTGTGCGCGCGGTCATCGTTGGCCCTTCTGGTGGTTGTAGGTGGCCGCGAGATCTGATGCGAGGGCAGCCATGACGACGCCGTAGTAGCCGTGGCGCTCTTGACCATCCTCGGCGGCCGCAAGGTCACGCGACCTCTGGCCCCAGCGGTCGAAGAACCCCTTAAGCTCGCGGCGCATCTGCTCCAGCTCGGTGGCGCTGAGGCGCAGCGCGAAGTCGTCACTGATCGTGTGGCGTGCGGGATCCGCTCGGGTCTCGTGTCCGCGCGCACGATCTGGTGGTCCATGGATCGCACGGTGCAGTGCGAGCACATGACCTTCGGCGACGCGCCTCACCGTTTCGACGGCAGCCTCCCCACCTTCCAGCTGTCGCATCGCGTCGAGGTCAATCTCGAAGCCGCAGTCCGAGGTCTGACGCCACCAGCGTTCGCGTCCGTTCTCCGCTCGGTCCGGGTTCTCCTCGAGCAGCCCGTACCGCGCAAGCTGCCGGAGATGGAAGCTCACCGAGTTGGCCGGTTCGTCGACGGCTGCCGCCAGGTCGACGGCCCGGGCAGTGCCCCGGCGCGACAGCTCCCCGAGGAGGCGCATGCGCAACGGATGAGTGATCGCCGCGACCGCTTTCGGATCCGTGATCCGGGTGGGCACCCCCCGATCGACTGCTGGTGACATGGCGACAGCCTCCCCCGCGGTGGCACAGAAGCGCAAGAGTTCTTGCGCGAGAGAACTTGCGAATCGCGTGGTTCATGGGGAAAAGGGTGAATCGTGGCTTGGTCCCGACGAGGACGCGGCATACGACACGGGTATGCCGCGTGGCTCAGTCCTCGGGCAGGCCGAGAGAACTGACCACGAGGGCTTCGCCGTCGCGCAGGCGGTAGGTCGCGCCGACGATCCCCAGCCGGCCAGCCGCGAGGTGGTCGGCGATGAGGTGCGAGCGCTCGGCGATCAGCCGGGCGGTCTGGCGCACGTGCTCGGCCTCGATCTCGTCGATGCCGGCGTCGCCGTGTTTACTGGCCGCCAGGACGCTCGGCGTCACCCGTTCGACGATGTCCCGGATGAAACCGCCGGGCATGTCGCCGCTGGTCACCGCATCGACGGCCGCGTTGACCGCGCCACACGAGTCGTGGCCGAGGACCACGATGAGCGGGATCCCGAGGACCCCGACCCCGAACTCCATCGAGCCCAGCACGCTGGAGTCGACGACATGGCCGGCGGTCCGCACGACGAACAGGTCACCCAGGCCCTGGTCGAAGATGATCTCCGCAGCAACCCGCGAGTCGGCGCAGCCGAAGAAGATCGCGAACGGCTGCTGCTTGTGGGCGATCCGGTGCCGGATCGCGACGTCCTGGTTGGGGTGTTCGCGCTCCCCGGCCATGAACCGGGCGTTGCCAGCGCTCAGCAGCGCCCACGCCGCCGTCGGGGTGGTCGGCCGGGTCCCCGGCTGTGCTCGGTGTCGGTCCACGTCCTTGAGCGTATGCCGTTCAGAGGCCCGGGCGCTTGCCGATCGTGTGCGCGATGGGCTTGGTCACCGAGGCGAAGAAGTCGTTGCCCTTGTCGTCGACGACGACGAAGGCGGGGAAGTCCTCGACCTCGATCTTCCAGACGGCCTCCATGCCGAGCTCGGGGTATTCCAGGACCTCGACGCTCTTGATGCAGTCCTGGGCGAGTCGGGCGGCCGGGCCACCGATCGAGCCGAGGTAGAAGCCGCCGTGCGTGGCACAGGCGTCGGTGACCTGCTGGCTGCGGTTGCCTTTGGCGAGCATGACCATGGAGCCACCCGCAGCCTGGAACTGGTCGACGTAGGAGTCCATCCGGCCGGCGGTGGTCGGCCCGAAGGACCCGGAGGCCATGCCGACCGGGGTCTTGGCTGGGCCGGCGTAGTAGACGGGGTGATCCTTGAGGTACTGCGGCATACCCTCGCCGGCGTCCAGGCGCTCCTTGATCTTGGCGTGGGCGATGTCGCGGGCGACGACGAGGGTGCCGGTGAGGGACAGGCGGGTCTTGACCGGGTGGCGGGTGAGCTCGGCGAGAATCTCCGGCATCGGTTGGGACAGGTCGATCCGGACGACGTCGTCCTCGCTGGCGGCGCTCGCGGCGACCGCAGGGTCTGAGACCGTGAGCTGTTCGACCGTCGGCTCGGGCAGGTAGTGGCCGGGCTCGAACTCCAACTGCTCGATGAAGACGCCCTCAGGGGTGATCTTGCCCAGGCACTGCCGGTCGGCCGAGCAGGAGATCGCGACCGCGACCGGCAGGCTCGCCCCGTGGCGGGGCAGGCGGATCACCCGCACGTCGTGGCAGAAGTACTTGCCGCCGAATTGGGCGCCGATCCCGAACGCTCGGGTGAGCTCGAGCACCTGCTCCTCGAGCTCCGGGTCACGGAAGCCGTGGCCGGTCATCGATCCTTCGGTCGGCAAGGTGTCCAGGTATTTAGCCGACGCGTATTTGGCTGTCTTGAGAGCGAATTCGGCCGACGTGCCGCCGATGACAACGGCCAGGTGGTAGGGCGGGCAGGCGGCCGTGCCCAGGGAGCGCAACTTCTCGTCGAGGAACCGCATGAGCCCGGTGGGATTGAGGATCGCCTTGGTCTCTTGGTAGAGGTAGCTCTTGTTCGCCGACCCGCCGCCCTTGGCCATGAACAAGAACTTGTATGCCGTCTCGTGTCCGGCAGCCGTGTCGGCATACAACTCGATCTGGGCCGGCAGGTTGGACCCGGTGTTGCGCTCGTCCCACATCGTCAGGGGAGCCATCTGGCTGTAGCGCAGGTTGAGCCGGGTGTAGGCGTCGAAGACTCCTCGGCTGATCGCCCGCTCGTCGGTGCCGCCGGTGAGGACGTGCTGGCCGCGCTTGCCCATGACGATCGCCGTGCCGGTGTCCTGGCACATCGGGAGCACTCCGCCGGCGGCGATGTTGGCGTTCTTGAGCAGGTCGAGGGCAACGAACTTGTCGTTGTTGCTCGCTTCGGGATCATCGAGGATGGTGCGCAACTGGGCCAAGTGGGCGGGGCGCAGGAAGTGCGCGATGTCGTGCATCGCGGTTTCGGTGAGCAGCCGCAGCGGCTCGTCGTCGACCTCAAGGAACTGCCGTCCGCCAGGCCCGTCGACAACCCGCACACCCTCGGTCGTCAACAGCCGCCAGGGGGTCTGGTCCTTCCCGATCGGCAGCAGGTCCTGATAGGCGAACTCAACCATCATCACTCCCACGTCTTTCGGATCACGTCGTCACGAACGATCGAGCCTTCGGCACCGCACCTCCCAGCATAGAAGGGCCCTGCCGCGGGGCCAGCCCGGCCTGGGATCCGAGCGGGCCGCGGGGGAACTCAGCTCCCGAGCTCAGCGCGGGTCGGAGCGTAGGCGCCGGCGTGGCCGACGGTCACCCCGCTCGTCGCGATCGCGCGGTCGACGCAGGGGCGCAAGTCATCGATTCCCGCGTCGCGCAACCGGATCCGGGCCGCCGGGCCGCCGAGGTAACCAGCGTCCAGCAACCCGGAGACCAGCCCAGCCATGAACGAGTCACCGGCACCGACGGTGTCGACGACCTTCCCCGCGCGAGCGGGCACGGTGGTGACTTCGGCCGTGGTAGGTGAGCTGACGGCATACAGGGCGCCCTGTCCGCCTCGTGTGATGACGGCGACGCCCGTGCCGAGGTCGCCCCAGCGGCGCAGGACGTCAGGGAGGAAGGCCCCCGGATAGAGCCACTGGATGTCCTCGTCGCTCGCTTTGACGACGTCAGAGAGGGAGATGAGGTCCTCGACCCGGGCCCGCACCACGTCGGGGCTGCCCATGAGGGTGGGGCGCATGTTCGGGTCGTAGGAGACGGTGGCCTGGTCGCGAAGGCGGCGGATCGTGTCGAGGACCTGGGTGCCGCCGGGCTCGATGGTCGCCGCGATGCTTCCGGTGTGGACGTGCCCGATCCCGATGGTGTCGCCGAGGTCGGGGACGGCCCAGGTGAGGTCGAAGCGATAGGTGGCCTGGCCGCGTGCGTCGATCGAGGCGTAGGCGACGCTGGTGCGTTCGGCGCTCGTGCTGCCCGGGATGACCGTCACCCCGGCGTCGGCGCAACGAGCGAGGATCCGGTCACCGCGCTCGTCGGCCCCCACCCAGGTGGCCAACGCGACGTCATGTCCGAGGGCGCCGAGCCCGAACGCGACGTTGGCGGGGCTGCCGCCCACGTGTTCGCCGGTCACTTCGCCGCCCTTGCTGACGGCGTCGATGAGGGCTTCCCCGACGACGAGGACGGGAGCGGGTTGGGCCACGGGGTTCCTCCTACGGTTCGGGTGGTGGGCTCAGCCTAGGGCGGGTGGAAATGTTCTCCTCAAGGGTCCGTATCCCGGTTTGGCCGCGGACCGGTGGGTCGGGGACGATGGGGGAGTGACGACTTCGCCCGTGCCGACGCCCGAGCCGTCACCAGGGGCGCCTCCACGCAGCCGATACAGCATGGGCAGCAGCGCCAACATGATGCGCTCGCTGCTTGTCGTCCTCGCGCTCGTGGCCGGCCTGGTCGCCCTGGTGCCCCGAGTCGACTCGGTCCGCCAACCTCCCGTGGACGCGGCCTCGGTCGTCTCGTATGCCGTGAAAGACAGCGGCTCGCCGTTCTCGTTCCCGGCGGGTCTGCCCATGGGGTGGTCGGCGACGACCGCCCGGTATGCCGCCTCGACAGACTCATTGCCGACCTGGCAGGCGGGGTGGACGACCCCGGGTGGCCAGTTCGTCGGGCTCCGGCAGACGGTCGATGCGACCCCCGCCTGGGTGTCGACGGGGATGAATCAGGCGAAGGTCACCGGCACTCTTGAGTTGTCTGGACGGACCTGGGAGATCCGCACTGACGAACGCAACCAGCTCTTCGTCGTGTCTGTGTCGCCGGCTGACAAGATCACCACCGTGGTGAGTGCGACCGGTGGCATCGAAGACGTTCGGTTCTTCATCGACAAGCTCACGCCCGCAAAGCCGGCGGGCTAAGGGTCGGTCTAGTCCTCGTCGTCGTGGATGCGCAGGACGACCCCGGCGTCGGAGATCTTGGCCTGTGCGTCATCGAGCCAGGTCGAGCAGTGTGCGGCGAGCGCTTCGCCGCGCTGCCAGAGGCTCATGCTTGCCTCCAAGGGGACCTGGCCGGACTCCAGGCGCGCCACGATGGTGATGAGTTCGTCGCGGGCCTGCTCGTAGGACAGGTCGGCGATATCGGCCGCGGCGGCCGGTTCGGTGGACACGTGAGGTGCCTTTCGGGTGCTCGAGATGGAGAGCGGCTACACCTTAACCCCGTCGTCCCCATCGCAACTCAGTCATCCTGGTCCCGACTTCGCGCCTCCTCACCCGGCTTGCCCGGCTCAACCCCCCCACTACCCGCCGAGATTGACCTTGCGACCCTTGGGCCCGGCGTGTCCTGCAGCCAAGGTCAATCTCGGCGGGAGGGGGAGCTGGGGGAGCCGAGGGAGCCGATGACGCGGACGCCGAAGTCGCCGTGCGCCACGAGCACCCGCAGCACCTCATCCGGCTCGACCTCGACCCGGTCGCGGACGATCCGCCCGTCGTTGTGGCTGACCACGGCATACCCGCGGTCGAGGGTCGACTGAGGGGAGAGCGAGCGCACCTGCGCGCGCAGGTGCCCGATCCGGTCGCTCTCGCGTTCCACTTGCAGGACGAGCCGGTCGGTGGCCCGGCCGCGCAGGGCAGCGAGCTGGGCCCGATGCGGCACGAGCAACGCCAGCGGGTCGGTCATCACCGCCCGCGTCCGGTGGGCGACGAGCACGCGTCGTTCGGCGTCGAGCCGCTGCCGCACTGCCAGCCGGGCCCGTTCCCGCAGGCCGGCGACCCGGTCCCGTTCGGCAGCGGCATCCGGCACGATGAGCTTGGCCGCGTCCGTCGGCGTCGAGGCCCGCACGTCGGCGACAAAGTCGAGCAGTGGGGTGTCCACGTCGTGCCCGATCGCGGACACGACGGGGGTCACCGCGGCGGCGACCGCCCGTAGCAGGGTCTCGTTGCTGAACGGCAGCAACTCCTCGACCGCGCCTCCGCCCCGCGCGATGACAATGACATCCACGCCCGTATGCCGGTCCAGCTCGGCGAGCGCGGCCGTCACCTCGGCCACGGCGTTCGTTCCCTGCACCGCCACCTCGCGGATCTCGAACTGCACTGCCGGCCAACGGCGTCGGGCGTTTTCGACGACATCGCGTTCGGCCGCCGAGTCCCGCCCGGTGATCAACCCGACGCGGCGTGGCACGAACGGCAGCCGCCGTTTGCGGTCGGCGTCGAACAGCCCCTCCGCGGCTAACCGCTGTTTGAGGATCTCCAGCCGGGCCAGCAGGTCGCCGACCCCCACCGGGCGGATCTGCCGGCCATCCAGCTGCAGGGTGCCTCGGCGCTCCCAGAACGTCGGCTTGGCCTGCAGGACAACCCGCGCGCCTTCCAGCAACGGGCTGCCCATGGCGTTGAGCGCGTTGACCGAGATCGTCGCGGACAGTGACATGTCGACCTCGGGGTCGCGCAGGGTGAGGTATGCCGTGTTGCCCCGCCGCTGCAGTTGCACGACCTGGCCTTCGACCCACAGCGGTGACATTTTGTCGACGTAGTCGCGGATCTTCAGGCTGAGCACTCGCACCGGCCAGGGCGCCTCGGCGCTCGTGTCGGCCGCCTTCTCGGGCAGGCTCGCCCGCGCTCCGGGGGCGGGCGGCATACTCACAGATGCGCCGGTATGCCGCTGCCCGGACTGGGCGGACCCCGTTCCGGGGGCGGGCGGCATACTCACAGATGCGACTGTATGCCGCGGCCGGTGCCTTCCGCGCGAAGGCGACCTGTGGTGCTGCGTTCCCGGCACGAACGAGGAGGCTCGATGTCCCAGTTCATCGTCCGTAACCCGGACTTCGAGGCGGTGCTGCGGGGGTCGTTCGCCCAGCAGGGGTTGATGCGCCACCTCGGCGCAACGCTCCGGTCGGTGGCTCCGGGCGCCGTCGAGGTCGAGGTAGGGTTCCGCGACGAACTGACTCAACAGCAGGGCTTCTTCCACGGGGCGGTGACGACCGCGATCGCCGACACGGCGTGCGGCTACTCGGCGCTCACGCTGATGCCGGCGGGTTCTGAGGTGCTCACCGTCGAGTTCAAGATCAACCTCTTCGCGCCGGCGCGTGGCGAGCAACTCGTCGCGCGCGGCCGGGTGATCCGGTCCGGTCGGACCATCACGGTCTGCCACGGCGACGTGTATGCCGTCGCCGACGCAGTCGAGTCGCACTGCGCGACGATGACCACGACGATGATCCGGGTCGACCTGGGCAGGTGACATCCCGCCCGACACGAGGGCCCGGGTCGCCGGCGCGTCCGGCGACCGAGGGAGAGCGTGGGAGAGCGTGGGAGAGCAGGCGGACGGCATACCTGCGGCACACACGTAGCATGGACGGTATGCCGTACGTCCCTGAGCCTTCTTCCGCCGCGCCCTCCGCGAGCCCCGCGAAGCGGGTGTTGCTCGCTGCGCCGCGCGGCTACTGCGCCGGGGTTGATCGTGCGGTCGTGACCGTCGAGAAGGCGCTGGAACTCTATGGTCCGCCGGTCTATGTCCGCAAGGAAATCGTCCACAACAAGCACGTCGTCCAAACGTTGCGCGACCGCGGGGCCGTGTTTGTCGACGAGACCGTGCAAGTGCCCGAGGGTGCGACGGTGATCTTCTCGGCGCACGGCGTGGCTCCGATCGTCCACGAGGAGGCCGCGGCCCGGTCCCTCAAGACAATCGACGCCACCTGCCCGCTGGTGACTAAGGTCCACCGCGAGGCGGTGCGGTTCGCAAACGAGGACTACGACATCCTGCTCATTGGTCACGAGGGGCATGAGGAGGTCGTCGGCACGTCGGGGGAGGCGCCGGAGCACATCGTCCTGGTCGATGGGCCGCATGCCGTCGACGCCATCACGGTGCGCAACCCGGAGAAGGTCGTCTGGCTGTCCCAGACGACGCTGTCGGTCGACGAGACGCTGGAGACCGTGGCCCGGCTGCGCGAGCGCTTCCCGGCCTTGCAGGATCCGCCGAGCGACGACATCTGCTATGCCACCCAGAACCGGCAGCTTGCCGTGAAACAGATGGCTCGCGACGTCGATCTGATGATCGTCGTGGGCTCGCGGAACTCGTCCAATTCGGTGCGTCTGGTCGAGGTGGCGTTGGAGCACGGCGCGCGAGCCGGGCACCTCGTGGACTACGCCGCCGAGATCGACCCCACCTGGCTCGATGGCGTCGCGACAGTCGGGGTCACGTCCGGGGCCAGCGTGCCGGAGATCCTCGTCCGCGACGTCTTGGCGTTCCTCGCCGAACGCGGGTATGCCGATGTGCGCCCCGTCGTCGCCGCGCAGGAGTCGTTGCTGTTTGCCTTGCCGAATGAGTTGCGCCGGGACCTCAAGGCCCGCACCGGAATGGACGCGGCCAACATCCGCCGCGACTCCAGCGAACCATTTCCCAACTCGCTGCACTGATCGCCGGTCGCTGAGCACTCCCCGGCAGTCCAGAGGGACCTAGACCTCGGCCCACCCTTCGGTGTGGTGGAACGCGCTATGAGGGGCGCGTTCGACCACACGTTGTCCTTTCCCCAGGACATGGTTCTGTGCACATCGGCCGCAAAGGGCGAGGCCGCGCCCTCGGTGTGGTGGATCGCGCCACGGGGCCAGGATCGACCCGACGGACCGGGGTGAGTTGCTGTGCGTAGCCGGTTCGGGGCGGCTTCAGCCTACCCGCGATGACCGATCGACCTCGTCCGCGCGGGTCGTGCGGTCCAGCTCGCCGGCATGGTCGACCAGGGTCGGGCGGGACGCGCCGTTTCGGTCCAACTCCTGATCCAAGGCGCCGAACAGCTCGGCGGCGGTCAGCGGGCGCGGCATCACCGCGACCGGCTCCGGGCTCGGCACGGTCACCGCAGCGCTCGCCAACCCGAGCTCCTGCATTCGGCGCGCTGTCACCAACACCCGGCTCTCCATCGACCCGACGAACACGTTGTAAGCCTCCACCGACTTGCGCAGGCTCGCTCCCAACGCCTCGGTATGCCGTCCCACCGCACCCAACCGCGCATAGAGGTCCTGCCCCAGCGCAAGCAACTCCCGGGCGCCGTCGGCCAGGGCGTCATGCCGCCAGGCCAAGGCCACCGACCGCAGCAGCGCCAACAACGTCGCCGGAGACGCGAGGACGACCGAGCGAGCCATGGCATGCTCGTGCAGCTGCGGGTCGGCGGACAACGCGGCCGCCAACAGCGCCTCGCCCGGCACGAAACACACGACCAGCTCGGGCGAGCCCGCGAACGCCGTCCAATAGCCCTTGCCTGCCAACGCATCGACGTGCCCCCGGAGGGATTTCGAGTGCGCCCGCAGTAAGGCAGCTCGCTCGGCAGCGGTGATCCCGTCGGCCTGCGCCGCCAGGAAGTCGGTCATCGGGGCCTTGGCGTCGACGGCCAACTGTCGATCCCCGGGGAGGTGGACGAGGACATCGGGCCGCACGACGGCGCCGCCGATTGCAGTGCCGGTCCGCTGTTCCTCGAAGTCGCACCGGGCCAACAGACCGGACACCTCCAGCACCCGCCGCAGGGTCACCTCACCCCACGACCCACGCACGTTGGCCGAGGCCAGCGACCCGACCAAGGACGCGGTCTGGTCGCGCAACTCTCCGGTGCTCGATTGCACCCGGGCCAGCTCGACCGCCACCTTGGCGAACTGCTCCCCGCGGTCGCGCTCAAGCATATGCACCTGCTGGGCCACCCGATCCAGGCTCAGGGCCAGCGGAGCCACCAGCGCCGCAGTCTCGGCCTCGGCCGACACCGTCGCCTCGAGGTCGACCACCCGCTCCCTCAGCACGTCCCGCTCGGTCGCCGCGGAGGCGAGGCGCGCGGCATACCCCGCCCGCAGAACCAACCACACGAGAAGGCCACCGACGACGGCCCCCATCAGCACCTCACGCAACTCCATGCCGCAGACCCTTTCATCGAGCACCGACAGACCTATGCTCGCCGGTGTGAACTGGCTCAGCCCCGTGGAACTCGTCGGCTATCTCGCCTCCGGACTCGTCGTCGCATCGCTGGCCATGACCAACGTCGTGCGCCTTCGCACGATCTCCCTCATCGGCTCGGTGATCTTTGTCGTCTATGGCGTCTTGCTCGGGTCCGTTCCGATCATCGTCACCAACGCAGCCGTCGCGGGGCTCAACGTGTGGTTCCTGCGCAAGGAACTCGGCGGCGGCCGGGCCCTGGGCGCCGTGCCGATCGATGCGCACGCGCCCTTCCTGCAGGACTTCCTGCGCACGCACCTGGCCGACATCCACAAGAGCCAGCCCGGCTACCAGAGCATCCCGGCCGATGCCTTCGCGCTCGTGCTCACCCGCGACGGTCTCCCGGCCGGCGCGCTGCTGGGGGAGCGCCGGGGGGCCGAGCTGCGGCTCACCCTCGACTACGTCATGGAGGCCTACCGCGACTCCCGAATCGGACGCTGGCTCTATGCCCAGGAGGGTCGAAAAGTGTTGCGCGACGCTGGTTTTCGCCGCGTGGTCGCCACGCCATCCACCACGGTCCATCGCGCCTATCTCCAAGCGATGGGCTTCGTCCCCGAGGGCGACGCGTTGGTCCGCGCCCTCGACTAGGGGGACCTCGTCACGCCGATAGGTCCGGCAGTGCCAGACTCGAGGCCCATGAGAGCGGCTGATTCCGAGTTCGACCGGGCCACGAGCCTGACCGCAGGACCCCAGGCGGGCGAACGCACTGCCCACCTCGATGACCAGTGGCGGATCGGCAACGGCATCAACGGGGGCCTGCTCATGGCGATCGGCGCCACCGCGTTGCGCGCCGACCTCGACGAGGACGGGACGCACCCCGACCCCTTGGCGTTCACGGCATACTTCCTCTCCCCGTCGGAGCCCGGGTCCCTCACCGTCCGCACGGACGTGCTGCGGGTGGGCCGCACCATGTCTACGGGTCTGGTCACGCTCGTGCAGACCGACGCGGAGGGTATGCCGCGTGAGCGGATGCGCGCGCTCGCTCACTTCGGGGACCTCACCGACCGGTTGGAGCCGCACGTGCGCAGCGCGCCGCCGCCGCCCATGCCGCCGCCGGACGAGTGCCTGGGCAGCGGCGGGGAGGAGACGCCGGACTTCCTCGCGCACTCAACCTTGTTGCAGCGCATGGATCTTCGCCTGGACCCCGCGTCGGCAGGGTGGCTGGCCGGTCGACCCTCTCAGACGGGGGTGCTCGGCGGCTGGCTGCGCCTGGCCGATGGCCGCGAGCCGGACGCCATGTCGCTGCTGTGGGCCCTGGACGCGCTGCCCCCGGTGGCCTTCGACCTCGGGCTGCTCGGCTGGACGCCGACTCTGGAGTTCAGCGCGCATCTGCGTCGCCATCCAGCGCCCGGCTGGCTGCAGGTGCAGCTGCGGACCGAGAACGTCGCCGGCGGGCTCATGGAGGAGGACGCCCGGATCTGGGACTCCGAGGGCAACCTCGTCGCCTTGTCCAGGCAGCTGTGTGGATGGCGCGTGCCCCGCGGGTAGACTTTCCCGCTTGTGGCTCTCACCATCGGCATCGTCGGCCTGCCCAACGTCGGCAAGTCCACCCTGTTCAACGCGCTGACCAAGAACAACGTGCTCGCGGCGAACTACCCGTTCGCAACGATCGAGCCCAACGTGGGCGTCGTGCCGCTGCCCGACCCTCGGCTGGCGCGCCTGGCCGAGATCTTCGGGTCCGAGAAGATCCTGCCCGCGACGGTGTCGTTCGTCGACATCGCCGGGATCGTCCGTGGGGCGTCGGTGGGCGAGGGGCTGGGCAACAAGTTCCTCGCCAACATCCGGGAGGCCGACGCGATCTGTCAGGTCGTGCGGGTTTTCGTCGACGACGACGTGACCCATGTCGAGGGCAAGGTGTCGCCCGCCGGGGATATCGAGACCATCGAGACCGAGCTCGTCCTCGCCGACCTGCAGACCATGGAGAAGGCCGTTCCGCGCCTGGAGAAGGAAGCGCGCGTCGTCAAGGAGAAGCGGGCGGCATACGAGAACGCGCTCGCCGTCCAGAAGTGCCTGGAGGCTGGCGACACCCTGTATGCCGGTCACGCGGCATACGGGGTCGACCTCGCCGAGGCGCGCTCACTGCAACTGCTGACCGCGAAGCCGTTCATTTACGTGTTCAACCTCGACGAGGACCAGCTGACCGACTCGGCGTTGCAGGCGACGCTGCGCGCGTCGGTGGCGCCAGCGGACTGCGTGTTCCTGTCGGCGAAGCTGGAGGCCGACCTCGCCGAGCTCGACGACGCGGAGGCGCGCGAGCTGCTTGAGT
The DNA here is from genome assembly GCA_044220725.1 of Dermatophilaceae bacterium. Lineage (GTDB taxonomy): Bacteria > Actinomycetota > Actinomycetes > Actinomycetales > Dermatophilaceae > Phosphoribacter. Next base: position 3,644 of record JBGAQN010000038.1, on the reverse strand, counting down.
CGGTCGGGGTGACCGAGCCGGGCCTGGACCAGTTGGCGCACGTGGGCTTCCACACGTTGGGGCTGCAGACCTATTTGACCGCTGGGCCTAAGGAGTCGCGGGCCTGGACGATCCGACAGGGCTGGACCGCACCGCAGGCGGCCGGGGTCATCCACACCGACTTCCAACGGGGCTTCATCAAGGCCGAAATTGTGTCGTTCGCCGACCTGGACGCTGCCGGGTCGATGGCCGCCGCGCGGGCTGCGGGCAGGGTGCGGATGGAAGGCAAGGACTACGTGATGTGTGACGGCGACGTGGTCGAGTTCAGGACAGGGCTGACGTCGGGGAACAAGAAGTGAACGCGGAGTGCGCCGCGGCCTGGACGATGGTCGGGACCGGAGTCGCGTCGGCCGCATGCGCACGCCAGGCACACCACGCGCCCAGCCACTGACGCGCCACGCTTCGGTACCTGCGCCCTGGGTGCGCCCGGCCTTTCGGGGCGGCAGGTGCATCCCCGGCCCCTCTTCGCATTTGGCAGAGTATCGGAGCCGCATTCGGAAGAGTGCAAAGCCCGCGAATGGGAGAGTTCAGAACGCCGTTGGTGGCTAGAGTGTCGCCATGGATTACCTTCCCCGAACGGTCGATCTGGAGTTGGATGCGCTCTTGCCTGATGTGCCTGCCATCGCACTGGAGGGTCCGAAGGGGGTAGGCAAGACCGATACGGCCCGACGGCGGTGTTTGGCCGAGTGGCGCCTTGATGACCCCGTCCAGCGGGAGATTGCGCGAGCAGACTTCGCGCTCTCCACGGCACCGGAGGGGCCTCTGCTGCTTGATGAGTGGCAGCAACTCCCTCAGGTGTGGGATTCGGTGCGGCGGCAGGTGGACGCTGGAGCCCCGCCGGGACGATTCCTGCTCACCGGTTCCGCTACGCCAATCGATGCCTCGGGTACCCACTCGGGCGCCGGCCGCATCCTCTCGCTCAGGATGCGGCCGATGGCTTTGCACGAGCGGGGGGACGTCGCGCCGACGGTTTCGTTGGCGGGCCTGTTGACGGGCGGCGCCGGGCAGATCGGCGGAACCTCCTCGTTCTCCTTGGCTGACTACGCAACGGCCATCGTCGAGAGCGGCTTCCCGGGCATCCTCCGGTCGTCTCCACGCACCCGGCGCACCATGCTCGACTCCTACCTGTCGCGCGTCATCGACCGGGAGTTGCCAGATCAGGGGTTCGAGGTGCGTCGACCGGAAACGCTGAGGCGGTGGCTCGCCGCCTACGCCGCGGCATCCTCGACCACCGCGGCCTACTCCACCCTGCTAGATGCCACTACTGCAGGTGATGGCTCGCAGCCGGCGAAGGAGACGACGGCCGCCTACCGCGATCACCTGTCGCGCATCTGGTTGGTGGACCCGGTTCCGGGCTGGCTGCCCGCCAACAACTCGCTCAAGAGGTTGCAGCAGGCTCCGAAGCATCAGCTGGCGGATCCTGCACTCGCGGCTCGTTTGCTCGGTTTGACGGAGTCCTCGCTCGTCAACTCCGGTGGGGCGCACATGTTCGGCCCTCTCTTCGAGTCTCTGGTGGCACTCGGTGTCCGCGTGGCGGCTCAGGCTGCGGAGGGCAGGGTGAGTCACCTTCGATTGCGCGGCGGGGATCGAGAGATCGACCTCATTGTGGAGGGGCCAGAGGGGCAGGTGCTCGCCATCGAAGTGAAGTTGGCCGGCGCCGCCAGTGAGGCCGATGTTCGTCATCTCACGTGGCTGCGGGAGCAACTGCCCGGGAGGGTGGTCGACCTTTTGGTGGTGACCACCGGACCGCAGGCTTATCGGCGGCCGGATGGTGTTGCTGTCGTCCCGCTGGCGTTGCTAGGCGCCTGATCAGACGTAACCTCCGGAACACCGTCGAGTTTCGCTTCAATGTGTAGCTGGTTAAGGTCGGGCACCTTGAGGAGGCATGCCCGGTCATGTGTGGTCAACGTGCCCGGGGGTGTGGGGTAACGCGAGCCACGTAGCGCTTGCGGGCGGCTAGTTGTAGAGTTGCGATCCTGCGAATCGCCTAGTTCGATTACTGCTACTTGTATAGTTCAAGCATGGGTTACGTGCGTCGGATCGTCGATCAGGAACTGGACGACCTGTTCGCGGAACTGGCAGCTCTGGCGCTAGACGGGCCGAAGGCCGTGGGCAAGACGACGACGGCTGAGCAACGCGTGGCAGCTCTGGCGAAATTGGACTCGGGCGCCATCCGGGGTCCTATCGCCGCCGATCCTGAGATCGTCCTGCGACGCCCCCGCCCGCTGCTCATAGACGAGTGGCAGAAGGTGCCGGAGGTCTGGGATGTGGTTCGCAGGGCGGTCGACGACGATCCCACCGCCGGGCAGTTCCTGCTGACTGGCAGCGCCAGCCCCCACGATGGGGCGATCCAGCACTCCGGGGCCGGCCGCATCGGCCGTCTGCGGATACGTCCGATGACGCTTTCGGAGCGAGGTCTCGTCGTGCCCACCGTCAGCCTCGCGGCGCTTCTTCGCGGGCGCGCAGACGTGCAGGGCGAGTCCGGGATGACGCTGCCCGACTACGTCGAAGAGATCGTCGCCTCAGGTTTCCCAGGGATGCGAAGCTTGAGTCGGCGGGCGCGGGCGTTCCAGCTGGACTCCTACCTGCGCAACGCCGTTGAGCGCGACGTGCCGGAGCAAGGGCTGGCCGTCCGTCGGCCCGAAGCGATGATGGCCTGGCTGCGCGCCTACGCATCGGCCAGTTCCAGCACGGCGAGCTACTCACAGATCCTGGACGCGGCGACACCGGGCCACAGCGACAAGCCGGCTCGCGCGACCGCAGAGAACTACCGGCAGGTGCTGGCCTCCTTGTGGTTGCTTGACCCCGTGCCGGCCTGGAGCCCCGCGGGCAGCCCCATGACACGGCTAGGGCAAGCGCCGAAGCATCATCTGGCGGATCCCGCGTTGGCGGCTCGGCTTTTGGGACTGGGGGTCGACTCGCTTCTGGTCGGTGATGGGCGGCCACTGCGCTCCGAGGTTGGCTCGATGCTGGGCATGCTCTTCGAGTCCCTCGCCACGCTCTGCGTCCGGGTGGCGGCCCAGGCAGCCGAAGCGGAGGTGGCGCACCTGAGGACTCGGAACGGCGACCATGAGGTGGACCTCGTCGTGGTGCGGCCCGATGGTGGGGTGGTGGGGATCGAGGTGAAGTTGGCGGCAGGTGTCGGCGACTCCGATGGCAAGCATCTTCGGTGGTTGCGCGACCAACTAGGCCCTCGCTTCGTCAGTGGCGTGATCCTCACGACCGGTCCGACGGCTTACCGCCGCCCGGATGGGCTCGTGGTGGTGCCACTCGCGCTACTGGGCCCGTGACGGTTCCATCAGCCCATGGGGCGCGGCAGCCGCGGTGGAACAAGCGTGATCACGCGAGTGCAGCCGACTCGTTAGGGGCGAACAAGTCCGATCGCTAGCCCACAGATGCTCATCGGTTACGTAACGTGGTCGAGTTCCGCTTCAACGTCTAGCTGACACGTCGTTACACCTGCATGGACAGAGCCCCGCGTGGTGGTGGGCTTTGAGGTGGTCCTCGGTGCCCTACTCGCCGCTCTCGATGGCGGCGTGTGCACCAGTATCCACGGTGTTGTTGAGCAGCGCCATGGACTCTTCTGAGAGGTAGCGGCGGTCGCC
>JBGAQN010000106.1:0-5637 GCA_044220725.1 Dermatophilaceae bacterium | reverse complement strand
CTGGCAGAAAGATCTGCCAGGAAACCGCTGCAACTGCCACTTCAACAGGGGTCGATCGCTTGGGGCGATTCGACGCGGGGATTGTTATGCGGCCGTGATGTATGTCGTTGGCGGACAGGCGCTTTGGGGCTGGGGGTCTGTCGGTGGTCGCTGTTAACGTCGGGGTCATGGAGGTCACCGGAACGGCTCGCGACTCGGCATCATGCCGGGCTGTGATCGCGGCTGGGACGGCCGCAGTAACCGAGCTGGTGACCCTGCTCTGGCAGGTCCAGGGTGGCGAGCTCGGTGCGTTGTTGGGTGAACTCGACGCCCTGGCTGCCGTCGCAGGTGGTGCCCGTGTTGCCGTCGTGGCCGAAGCCGAGTCGCGTGGCGAGATCACCGCCTCGCAGGCCGGGTCGACCGCGGGTTGGGCCGCCGCTCACGCGCCAATGTTGGCTGCGGGCAGTGGCGCTGGGCAGGTCGCTCGGCTGGTCCGCGACAGTGCGCGCCCGGAGGTGGCGGCTGTCCGGACGGCAGCAGTGACCGGCGCGGTTAGCGTGCCGGTGGCGCTCACCGTGCTCACCGAGTTCGCGCGGTTGAAGCCGCGGCTTTGCCAGGAGGCGGCACCCACCGTGCTGCAAGGTCTGCTGGACATGGGCGTCGCCAATGGCCCGCGCGGGGTCCGCTCCCTGCGCCCTGCCCTGCTGGCGGCCCACGGGGCTGACGGGGAGTTCCAGGCCGACGCAGACACCGCCGAACGACTCATCTCGCTCTCGCGCCCGACGACCGACGAACTCGGTTCCCTCACCTACCATCTCGTTCTCGACCCGGCCGGTGCGGCCGCGCTGGAGGCCGCGATCGGACCGCTGTCCGCGCCAGTCCCCGGTCCCGACGGTGAGCGAGACCGCCGTAGTTCCCAGTCCCGTCGTGGCCAGGCCCTTGTCGAGGTATGCCGCCGCGCTACCAGCGCCGGCGACCGGCCTCCGTCCGGGCCCAAGACCACCCTCATGGTCACGATGAACTACGACGACTTGGTCACCCGCACCGGTGCCGCCACGGTCCTCGGCTCCGCCCAGAGCGGCATACTCATCGCCCCGGAGACGGTGCGCCGTCTTGCGTGCGACGCGTCCGTCATCCCCGTCGTCCTTGGTGGTGCCGGCGAGATCCTCGATCTCGGTCGCGCGGCGCGCCTGGCCACCCCGGGGCAACTGGCCGCCCTCTGGTGGCGCGACCGTGGGTGCACCTTCCCCGGGTGCGCTACCCCGGCCCACTGGTGCGACGCCCACCATCTAACCCACTGGGCCGACGGCGGCCAGACCCGGCCCGACAATCTGGCCCTGTTGTGCGGGCGACATCACAGCGTGGTCCACCGAGACCACCTCATCGCCCGCGTTGACCCGCACGCCGTGACCTGGGACCTCATCCCTGGAAGCTACGACCGACATCGCGCCGGACTCCCGCCACCTGCAGCCCGAGCAGCCGCGGGCGCACCCCGGGGAACCCCGGACTTCAGTGAACCGCCACCACCGCTAATAGGTTCAGCGGCAGACCCTTGGGCGCAGCCGGGTGACCCGAGTGACTCACCGTCAACCAGACACCCCGTTCAGCCCGAGGCTGCGCCAGAGGCAGACCCGTGGTTCGACGCAGGGCCAGCGGCCTAGCGCCTTGTCCGGTTAGCTGGGGTCGATCTGGATGGACGTCGCAATGGCGCAACCGACGGCAAGCCAACCCACGGCAGTTCACCGACGGCAGGGCTGGCGAGGCCCGGGGGCTGCTGGCTGGGGCTAGTGCGGCTGCGCGTCGCCAATGACCTCAGGCTCGCCGAACTCGCGGGCCCGCTGGATCGGCGGAGCTGCCGCCGGCGCCGGAGCCGGCTCGACCCAATCCTCGTCAAAGCCACCGCCAGCCCCGCCGCCCCCTCCGCCGTTGCCGCCGAGGGCCGAGGACACGCCACGCAGGGCGTCGGTCAACTCCGACGGGATGATCCACATCTTGTTCGCGTCACCACGGGCCAGCTGCGGCAACACCTGGAGGTACTGGTAGGCCAGCAGCCGCTGGGTGGGCTTGCCGCGGTGGATGGCGTCGAAGACCTGCTGGATCGCCTGCGCCTGGCCCTGCGCCTCAAGGACCCGCGCCTGGGCCGAACCCTCGGCCCGCAGGATCTGGGCTTCCTTCTCGCCCTGGGCGGTGAGGATCGCGGACTGCTTGACACCCTCGGCCGTGAGGACCGCCGCACGCTTGTCCCGCTCGGCGCGCATCTGCTTTTCCATCGAGTCCTGCACCGAATGCGGCGGGTCGATGGCCTTGAGCTCGACGCGGTTGACCCGGATGCCCCAACGGCCGGTCTCGGTGTCCAGCACGCCACGCAACTGGCCGTTGATCTGATCGCGGGACGTGAGGGTCTGCTCCAGGTCGAGCGACCCGATGACGTTACGCAACGTCGTGACAGTGAGCTGCTCGATGCCCTGGATGAAGTTGGCGATCTCATAGACCGCCGACTTGGCGTCGGTCACCGTGTAGTAGATGACCGTGTCGATCGACACGACAAGGTTGTCGCTGGTGATCACCGGCTGCGGCGGGAAGGTGACCACCTGTTCCCGCAGGTCGATGGTGGCCCGCGGCTTGTCGATGAACGGCACGAGGATGTGCATGCCGTCGTCGAGGGTCCGCGAGTAGGACCCGAGCCGCTCGATGATGACCGCCGTCTGCTGCGGGACGATCCGAATGGTGCGGACGACGACCGTCGCCGCGAAGACGAGCAGCAGGACCAGGACCACCAGGGTCACGGTTCCAGGCATGGTTCCTCCGTTGTCGAGATGAACTTGTCTAGATGGATCGGGTGCTCGCCAAAGCGTCAGCCGGGCGAGGGGTATGCCGCGTCAGGGCAACGCTTCGGGCGGAAGAGAGACCGGGGCGACGACCGCCGTCGCACCGTCGATGGCGACGACCTCGACGCGATCCCCGGGCAGGAGCGCATCACCGCCGGTGGACCGGGCCGACCAGGTCTCGCCCGAGAGGTTGATCCGGCCGCCCGTGTGAGTGACCGTCTCGATGACGTATGCCGTGCGCCCCACATTCCCAGCAACACCCAGGGTCGGGCGCTCGGTGCGGACGGTGAAGCGACGCTTGACCCACGGTCGAACACCGACGAGCAGTCCGACAGAGGCTGCCGCAGCAACGACGGCCTGGACCGGGAAGCTCGCCCCGAGCGCGGCCGCGACACCTCCTGCCAGAGCACCGCCGGCGAGCATGAGGAAGATGAAGTCGACAGTGGCCGCCTCGATCGCCCCGAACGTGAGGGCGATCCCGACCCAGATCAACCATCCAGAGTCCTGGAACACCACGTCACCTCTCTGCGCAGCCGTTCACCGCAACTGGCTCCTTCACCATACGACGTACGGGGCCGTTCGGGGGTTCCGTGGGGCGCGCGGGTCTGGCGGTCGGCCAAGACGGGTCACTGGGTCGCGCAACTCCGCGCGTCCGAGGTCCGGGCCGGGTCCGGCTACGGCTGCGGCTCGGCCGCCCGTGCGCTCCAGCGCCTGCCGTGTCGCTCGACAACCAACGGCAGCCCGAACGTGGCCGACAAATTGGCCGACGTCAAGGTGATCGGCAGCGGCCCGGCCGCAACGATCCGACCCTCGCGCAGCAACAGCACGTCGGTGAATCCCGGCGGGATTTCCTCGACATGGTGGGTGACCAACACCATCGCCGGAGCCTCCGTGTCCTCGGCCAACACCCCGAGCCTCGCCACCAGATCCTCGCGGCCGCCCAGGTCCAGCCCGGCCGCAGGTTCGTCGAGAAGCATCAGCTCGGGATCGGTCATCAGGGCCCGCGCGATCTGGACGCGCTTGCGCTCCCCTTCGGACAGCGTCCCGTAACGTCGATCGGCCAGGTGAGCCACCCCGAGCGCCTCAAGGAGAGTCATCGCTCGCGCGTAGTCCTGGCGGTCGTAGCTCTCCCGCCAGCGTCCGATGATCCCGTAGGAGGCCGTCACGACGACGTTGCCGACTGTCTCGCCGCCGGGGATCCGCTCGGCGATTGACGCGCTGGCCAGCCCCACGCGGGGCCGGAGCTCGAAGACATCGATGGTCCCGAGCACCTCGCCGAGGATCCCGACAACCCCAGTCGTCGGGTGCATCCGGGCCGCCGCCATTTGCAGCAGGGTCGTTTTGCCGGCTCCGTTGGGGCCGAGGATGACCCAGCGTTCGCCCTCCTCGACCTCCCACGTGACGTCCTGCAGGAGGCGGTTGTGACCGCGCACCACGCTGACGCCCGCGAAGGCGAGGACATCGCTCATGAACACCCACCCTAGCCCGGGGGCTCATCGCGACCCGACCCCCGAGAGCGTGTCGGCCCGCCTCGTTAAGGTAGGCCGGTGCTTGCGCTCCCGTTGTCCGTGCGCGTCGCCTTGTGGGCCACGCGATGGCTGGCCGGGGAGTGTGTGATCGAAGACGTCGTCCGCCACTCGCACGTCGGTGCCGTCACCGAATGCGCCGGACCGATCGAGAAGACTCTGCAGGACTGGTCAGACGACGGCGAGACCGCAGTCTTGTTTGCCCTCCCGCGTCCAGGCCTGCTCGCCGGTATGCCGCGCACCAATCGCCTCGTCCTGGCCGAGGCTGCGGAGGCTGGTCAGGCGGCATACGCCCCCTCGGCGGGGGGCCTGCTCGTGCCGAAGCTGACCCCGTTCGGGCCGGACGGCGACCCGGGGCTGCTGGTCGAGTGGACGGCATACGACGCCGAGCCGGTCCCCCGCCACGTGGCCGAGTCGACTGACCTCCGTGACCTGAGCCGACGGTTGGCCGAGGCGGTGCAGGAAGCGACGGAACGGCTGGCGACGGTGGGCGGCATACCGTGGCGCGGTGGTGAGGCCAACCCGCCGCCGCGGTCGAGCCTGCCTGGTCTACCCCCGGGTCTGGCCCCGCGACCGGTGCACCTGCTCGACCGGGCCGTCGAGGTCAGGGCCCTTGCGCTCAGCGGGCTCGACGTGGAGGCCAAGGGCGCCGCGCTCGACGCCACGACATCGGCGGTGCGGACGGCGACGCTACGAGCGTTGTTGGTCGAGGCCGAGGCCGCCGTGGTCGGCGCCACGAACGTCCTGGCGATGAGCATCGCCGGGTGGCGACCCGCCTGAGGGAGTGGAGCGTCCGAGCCGGACATCTGCTCGGCTGAGGTTCGGGTCAGGTTCGGCTCAGGCGCGGCCGAGGACGTCCTGGTAGACCGCCGTCGTCTTGTCGCCGATCGACTCCCACGAGAAGTGGTCAACGGCGCGGGCGCGCCCAGCCAGACCCATGGCGCGAGCCCGCTCGCGGTTGCTCACCGCGTCGGTGAGGGCGCCGGCCAGGTCGCTGACGAACTTCTCCGCGTCGACGGGCGTGCCCGTGCCGTCCTGGACCTGCTCGATCGGCACCAGCCAGCCGGTCTCGCCGTGCATGACGACTTCGGGGATGCCGCCGGTGGCCGTCGCGACCACCGGGAGCTCGCAGGCCATCGCCTCAAGGTTGACGATGCCCAAGGGCTCGTAGACCGACGGGCAGGCGAACACCGTGGAAGCGCTGAGCAGGGCGATGACCTCGCGGCGCGGCAGCATCTCGGGGATCCAGACGACCCCGTCCCGCTGGGCGCGCAGGTCGGCCAGCAGTCCCTCGACCTCGGCCT
>JBGAQN010000001.1:0-83866 GCA_044220725.1 Dermatophilaceae bacterium | reverse complement strand
AGCTCGACCGGACGTGGGACATCCCCGCCACGTTGACCGGCCACGAGTGCCTCATGGCGAGCGTGAGCTGCCCGGCCGACCAGTGGAGCGGGACGCTGGACGCCAACCACGACCGCCATGTCGGGCAGCGCAACCTCACCATCCTGGCGGGGCCGGCGAACGCCAAGGACCTGCTCTTCGGTCTCGGCGGCATGGTGGCCAAAGGCGGCACTTTGGAGCTCATTCACGGTGGACCGGCGGTGAAGCCGCTGCTGCAGGCAGTGGGTGGTCGAGCGAAAACGGAGTTCGGCGTGCTCGGCTCCCTCGGTGCGCCGACGGCCAAGAGCCTGCGGCTCGGGGTGCCGATCGGCGGTGGACAGCAGCACCTGCTGACCATGTTCCAGACCCGCAAGGGCTGGCTCGTGGCCGACAGTGCCAAGGTGCTGGCCCTCGGGCTGGAGCTCGGGATCATCGACAAGCGAGCGCTGATGCGGGGCAGGGCGCACCCATTCGCCACGCCGTTGACCACGCGCCGGGTCATCGAGAAGCTCGGGGTCGACCACGCCGAACTCGTCGGGGTCCTCACCGATCTTGAGCCCGGGCAAGCCCTCGTCGAGGGCGTGGTCATGCTGTGGGGTCTTGGGGACCTCGGCGGGGTCGACCTCGCGCAGGCCCTGGCGCCGGGCAAGCGGGCGGCGCACCTGCTGCGGTTCGCTCATCACGACCCGGAGCGGCGTGAGTCAGGCGGCTACACCCTCATCGCCGTCGGCTGAGCGGGCGATCTGCCGACGGCGTGGCGCGGGAGGCGCGTGTGGCCTAGGTCAGGCCTCGCGCGCCTCGGCGTCGATGACCGCGCGTTCCATGCGGCGATCGGGGATCAGCCAGATCAACGCAACGGCGAGCGGCACGGCATACGGAATCCGTAGGTTGAGCGGACCGGAAGGCGAGGTTTCAGCGGTGGACTAGGCAAATCGCGACGGATAGGCGATGATGCCTGGAACTCGGCGGGGCGGCCGCCGACGGGGAGGAGACGACGGTATGACCGACCAGACCCAGCCTCAAGCCCAGCCCGGGTGGCCCGCGCACGACCCGGCCACGCGGCGCTGGCTGCCGACCCGTTCGACGCCCGTCGACCCCGACCGGGTCGAGGCGCTGCTGGCCGCCGAGTGGGAGCGGTTTGTCCGGCAGACGCCCGGCTCGGCTGAGCACAACGCGCGGGCGAGCAAGACCCTGCCGCTGGGGGTCACGTCGAGCTTCCAGCACTGGGACCCCCACCCGATCTCGATCGTCTCCGCGCGCGGCGCGCACGTCACCGACGTCGACGGGCGGCGCTTGCTGGACATGTCGATGGGCTTCGGCGCGATGATGGTCGGCCACCTGCACCCCGTCGTCGTCGACCACGTCCGCCACGCTCTGGACACCGTAGGCACCCTGTTCGTCACGCCGTCGCCGACCGCGACCGAGGTGGCCGAGCTGTTCCAGGACCGCTTCCAGCTCGACATGCTCCGCTTCACCCAGTCGGGCACCGAGTCCGTCATGTATGCCGTCCGCGTGGCCCGCGCCTATACCGGCCGGAAGGCGGTCGTCAAGATCGAAGGCGGCTATCACGGCGGGTACGACGCGATGCAGGTGTCGGTCAAGCCCGCGCTGGCCGACATCGGTCCGGCCGACGCGCCGATCCCGCACGTCCCGCACGATGCCGAGCCGGGGACGGTCTATGTCGTGCCGTTCAACGACCTGGGCCAGTTGCGGGGGGTGCTGGCCAAGCACGGCCGGGAGATCGCCGCGCTCGTCATGGAGCCGGTCATCGAGAACCTCGCCATTGTCGTGCCGGACGAGGGCTATCTCGCGGGGGTCCGCGCGGCGTGCGATGAATACGGGATCGTCCTGGTTTTCGACGAGGTGAAGACCGGGCTCACCGCCGGGTATGCCGGTGCGTCGCAGCGGTTGGGGGTCAAGCCCGACCTCGTCACGCTGGCCAAGAGCATCGGTGGCGGGCTGCCGTTGGCAGCGTTCGGCGGGCGCCAGGAGGTCATGCAGGTCGTCGTCGACGGCCGGATGGCGCACTACGGGACGTATAACGGCAATCCGCTCGTCATGGCCGCCGCGCGGGCGGTGGATGAGGTCTGCACGCACGAGGCGCTGGACCGGGCCGAGGCGATCAACGTCGCGACCCTGGACGGGATCGACGCGGTCATCACCGAGTTCGAGTTGCCTGCCCACACGGTCGGGATGGGTATCAAGGGCTGCATCACCTGGTCGACGACACCGGTGCGCAATTACCGGGACTACAAGGCGACCGACTTCCGGATGGCCGAGCTCTCCTGGCTCTGGGGCGTCAACCGCAACATCCTCACGCCGCCCGGTCTGGATGAGCAGTGGCTCGTGTCGCTGGCGCACACCGACGAGGACTTGGCCGCGTTGGTCACCGATTTCCGGGACCTGGCCCAGGCGTTACGCGCCTGATCGTCCCGGTCGACGGCCGTTCGCCGTGCGGTCGCCGTGCGGTTCGACTCTCTCGCGTGGCACTTAAACCGTTCTATTGGCACAAACATCTGCCACAAGAACGGTTTAAGTGCCACGACGGGTCCGGCGGTGACCCGGCGGTGACCCGGGGGTGACCGCCCCCCGACGCCCGCGGCATACCGGACCCGCGTGGTCGCTCCACCGAGGGGTGAGCGAGGAGACACCCTCCGCGGCTCTCGTTGCTGCGCAACGGAGTTAACGTGGAGGTGACCCCGTGAGACGACTCGCGCCTGACGAAACTCCAACGGGGACGGAGGGATCGATCATGAAGATCGAGCGCAAGGTGTTCGTGGTCACCGGTGGCGGCAACGGAATCGGCCGAGAGGTGGTGCTCGGGCTCCTCGCGCGAGACGCGCGCGTGGCGATCGTCGACCTGCGGCCCGACGGCATTGCCGAGACGATCAGGCTGGCGGGGGCGAGCGTCGCAGACAGAGTGACCGGCCACCCGGTCGACCTCACCGATGCCGCTGCGGTGGCCGCGCTGCCCGAGCAGGTGGTGGCCGCGCACGGGCAGGTCGACGGATTGGTCAACGTGGCCGGCATCATCCAGCACTTCGTCCGGTTCGTCGACCTCACCGAGGACGAGATGCGCACGGTGATGGACGTCAACTTCTGGGGGGTCGTGCGGACCTGCCAGGCGTTCCTGCCGTTGCTCCGTGCTCGACCCGAGGCGGCAATCGTCAACGTGTCGAGCATGGGCGCGTTCGCCCCGGTGCCGGGACAAACGGTCTACGGCGCGAGCAAGGCGGCGGTCAAGCTTTTCACCGAGGGCCTGTATGCCGAGTTACGCGGCACTCCGGTCGCGGTCACCATCGTCTTCCCCGGAGCGGTGGCGACGAGCATCGCCGAGAACTCCGGCGCGCGCATCCCAGGGGCGGACGCGTCCGACGAGGCAGCCACTCGGACGATGGCCGCGAGCATGACCTCCCCGCAAGTGGCCGCCCGGCAGCTCATCGAGGCCATCGAACGCGGCAGTTATCGCGTGGTCATCGGACGGGATGCCAGCATGCTCGACAAGCTCTCCCGGGTGGCGCCGCAACAAGCCACCGATCTGATCGCCAAGAAGATGGCGGCGCTCCTCGGGAGCTGACCATCCTTAATTCCGGGGACGTGGCTTTAGCCAAGGACGCCCTGGCCGAGTCCTCTCACCAGGCCCCGCCCGCACGAGCCGACCGACCCAGGGGTATGCCGCGGAGTTGCGCCGCGGCATACCCCTGTCCGAGCCAGGAACGTGAGTGAGACCTTGCGTCAGCGCGGGGTGAGGTGGAGCAGCCGACCCCCGTCGCCGTCCTCGAGCAGCCAGATCGATCCGTCGGGTCCCTGCTCGACCTCACGGATCCGCGCGCCCATCTGCCAGGTGTCGCCGACCGTCGCGGTGGTGCCGTCGACGTCGATCCGGATGAGCGCCTCTCCCGAGAGCGCACCGACGAACAGGTCGCCCCGCCAAGCCGGGAAGAGCGACCCTGAGTAGGCCAGCAGGTTGCCAGGCGAGATCGAGGGATTCCACCACACCGCGGGGGCCTCGAAGCCGTCCCCGGGACGGTGGTCTGGAATGTCCTCGCCGCTGTAGTGCGAGCCGTTCGAGACCAGTGGCCAGCCGTAGTTTCGGCCCGGCAGGACCCTGTTGATCTCGTCGCCGCCGCGCGGCCCCATCTCCGACACCCATAGCGCGCCCGTCCCGTCGAACGCGATGCCCAACGGATTGCGGTGGCCCCAGGACCAGATCTCGGAGGTCACGCCGCTGCGACCGGCCAGCGGGTTGCCCACGGCCGGTCGACCATCGAGGGTCAGCCGGAGCACCTTGCCGAGGTTGCCGTTCAGATCCTGGGCCGGGTCGAACTTCTGCCGCTCGCCCGAGGTGACGAACAGATGCTGACCGTCCGGGCTGATCGCCAACCGATGCGCGAAGTGGCCCTGCCCGGTCACCTTCGGTTGCTGGCGCCATACGACGGTCAAGGCGTCGAGCCGCGGCGATCCGTCCGGGGCCAACACGGCGTGCCCGACGACCGCGCCGGACGTCCCGTCGGGCGCGCCCTCGACCCAGCTGAGGTAGATCCGGCGGTCCGCAGCATACGTCGGGCTCAGGATGACGTCGCCGAGACCACCCTGGCCGCCGACCACTACCTCGGGCGTCCCGGCAACGGTGGCCGTCGATCCGGTCGCGACGTCGACGACCAGGAGCGCTCCACCGCGTTCGGTCACCAGGGCTCGTCCATCGGGCAGGAAGGCCATCGCCCACGGCTCGTCGAAGGCTCGCAAAGGGGAGACGGCGAATGGTATGCCGCCCGCGGAGGAGGCGGGCGGCATACCCGGTGCGGTGTCTCCCGGCGATCGGCTGGCCGTGCACGCCACAGCGCTCACGCCAAGGACCACCGCGAGCACGGCGGCGGTCCTTCGGTGAGGGCGCGCTCCCAACACCGCCTCACGGTAACAAGTCAGGCCTTCGGGAGGCGCGTCCACCTTCGATTGGCACTTAAACCGTTCTCATGGCGGAAACATCTGCCAGGAAAGCGGATCAAGTGCCAGCGGTGGTGTCGCCAGCCGCCAGTCGCCAGTCGCCAGCCGCCAGTCGCCAGTCGCCAGTCGCCAGCCTTAGGCCGTCGGGCCCAGGTCAAGACCCCACACGCGGTCGATGTAGTCGCGCATAGACCGATCCGACGAGAAGTAGCCACATCGGGCCACGTTGAGGATCGCCGAGCGGGTCCACGCCTGCTGATCCCGGTATGCCGCGTCGACCCGCCCCTGCGCCTGCAGGTAGGACTCGAAGTCGGCCAGGACGAGGAATCTGTCGTTGTACAGCAGGTCGCCGACAATCGAACCCACGGCATCCCGATTGCCGTCCGTGAAATGCCCGCTGGCGATGAGGTCGATCGCACTGCGCAGGGCCGGCACCGATTCGTAGTAGGAGCTCGGCACATAGCCTCGGGTCTGCAGCTCGGCCACCTCGGGTTCACGCAGACCGAAGAGGAAGAAGTTGTCGTCCCCGACCAGCCGCCGGATCTCGACGTTGGCGCCGTCGTCGGTGCCGATGGTGAGCGCCCCGTTGAGAGCGAACTTCATGTTGCCGGTGCCGGACGCCTCCTTGCCGGCGAGCGAGATCTGCTCGGACAGGTCGGCGGCCGGGATGAGCTTCTCGGCGAGCGTGACGTTGTAGTTGGGCGCGAAGCCGACGTAAAGCCTCCCGCGCATCCGCGGCTCGGCATTGATGACGGCTGAGACCCGGTTGATAAGGAAGATGATTTCCTTGGCCATGTGATAGCCCGGGGCCGCCTTCGCGCCGAAGGCCACGATCCGCGGCGTCACAGAGTCGGGCGCGATCCGCCCGGACATGAGACCCTCATAGGTCGATACGACATGCAGCACCTTGAGCAGTTGCCGCTTGTATTCGTGCAGCCGCTTGACCATGACATCGATGAGATGGCCGTCGGGCAGCTCGATCCCCGCGACGGCCAGCGCGAGCTTGGAGAACCGGTCTTTGTTGGCCTGCTTGGCCGCCCGGAATGCGTCCTGGAAGGAGGGGTCCGCGGCATACGACTCCAGCCCACGCAACTGATCGAGGTCGTTGACCCACCCGTCCCCGATCGCCTCGGTGATCACGCGCGCGAGTGATCCGTTCGCCATGGCGATGAAGCGGCGGGGAGTGATCCCGTTCGTAACATTGGTGAACTTCTCCGGCCACAGCTCCGAGAAGTCGGGCAGCACTTTGTCGCGCAGCAACTGCGAGTGCAATTCGGCGACTCCGTTGACCTTCGTCGCGGCGACTGTGGCCAGGTGCGCCATCCGCACGGCCGGGAAGGGGTAGTCGGTGATGATCGACATCCGTCGGGCGCGCAGTTCGTCCCCCGGGTATGCCGCGCGCACCGTGGCGAGGAACTCCTCGTTGATCGTCTGGATGATCTCCAAGTGCCGGGGGAGCAGGCGGCCGAGCAGGTCGACCGGCCAGACCTCAAGGGCCTCCGGAAGCAGCGTGTGGCAGGTGTAGGCGAAGCATTGCTGCGTGATCTCCCACGCGGTCGCCCACTCGAGGTCGTGCTCATCGAGCAACAAACGCATGAGCTCGGGGATCGCAATGACCGGGTGGGTGTCGTTGAGCTGGAAGATGATCTGGTCGGGCAGCCGGCGCAGGTCGAAGTCTTCCGGCAGGGTCCGCTCGAGGTAGTCGCGCAAGGAGCAGGCCGCGAAGAAATACTGCTGCTGAAGCCGCAGTTCGCGCCCCTGCGGCGTGGAGTCCTCTGGGTAGAGAACCTTGGAGATGTTCTCGGCGAAGGTTTGGGCGCGGACCGCCTCGACATAGTCGCCAGAGTTGAAGATGGTCAGGTCGAAGGCCCGCGTCGCCTCGGCGCTCCACAGCCGCAATGTGTTGACGACACCGTTGCGATAGCCAGGAACCATGTAGTTGTAGGGGATACCGAGAACGTTCCAGGACGGGACCCAGCGTCGCCGGGTGCGGCCGTCGGCACCGGTGACGTCCTCGACATGCCCGGCGAAGTCGACTTGAACGGCCCGTTCGGGGTTGGGGAACTCCCACGGCGCACCGAGCGAGAGCCACGTGTCGGGCAGTTCAACCTGCCGTCCGTCGACGATGGCCTGCCGAAAAATCCCGTATTCGTAACGAATTCCGTAACCGATGCAACTGACGTCCATGGTCGCCAGCGAATCGATGAAACACGCGGCCAGCCGACCGAGGCCACCGTTGCCCAAGCCCGGCTCGACCTCCTGCGCGCGCAGCGCGGCCATGTCCAGCCCGCAAGCGCGCATTGCCTCTTCGGCGATCTCGGTCAGCCCGGTGGACTGCAGCGCATTGCCCAACTGCCGACCCAGGAGGAATTCGGCCGACAGATAGCCGACCATTTTCGACGGTTCTCTGCGCCGTCGGGCGGCCGTCTTGAGCCATTCGGCCATGAGGTAGTGCCGGACCGTCCGCGCCAACGCGAGATACTGATGGTTGACAGTCGAACGACCCAGGCTGGCGCCGCCGCCGAAGTTGAGCTCGCGCAAGAACTCCGCGACAAAGCCATCCACGGTGCGCTCGGGCGCGATGGCCGGTTCGAGGGCCCGCGGATGGGTGGGCTCGAAGCTCGGCCCGATCTTGCGGTAGTCCAGCGACGGTGCTGGGGGTTCGTCCGTCTCGACTGCCACGGCGGGCAGGGACGGGTGGTCGGTTGGCTCGCTCATGGTGGCCTTTAGGTCTCGTGGGTGAGCAATCGATCAGGCCCTCAACGCTAGACCCCGACCGTTCGGCGACCCATGGGCCAAAGGTCTCCTCCTCGATCTCGGCCGGGTGCCAGACCGGCGGCCAGCGCCGGCGGCCAGAAGGGGGTGGCGTCGGCATACCGATGCGTGCCCGCACGCGTGCGTGCCCGCACGCGCCTGCGGAGCGCAACGGGTCCACTTCATCCGGTATGCCGTCCGCTCCCGCAGGTGCCCACGGGGCAGGATGGTTTCGTGGAGATCGCGCAGCCGTCGAGTGCCGAGACCTGGCCGGGTCCCGGCGGCGATCTCGACGGTCCGAGCGTCGGAGCGTCCGAGGGCCAGCCTCCCCAGGGCCCCCCTACCCAGGGCCCCCCTCCCCAGGGCCCCCCTCCCCAGGGCCCCCTTCCATCCCGGGAGCAACCTCCCCGCCGAGCCCCCCGACAGCCCTTGAAGAACAGCCCGACCGACCAGCCAGCCCTCGTCGAACTCGCCGCGGCACGGGCCCGGCGGGCTGCGACCGCGACCGGCAGAGCCACCACGCGGGCGGGCCGGGCGGCCGGGCGGGCCACCGCCACGACGAGCCGAATCGCGGCCAAGGGCGTCACCACGGGCGCCCGGTTGGTTGGCAGGGGGGCCACCGCCGGCACCCAGCGGTTTCGCGGATTCGCCCGATCTCAAGGTGCCGCCGAGTCGGGTCTGAGCCGGGTCACCGAGATGCAGGTGCTCGCCTCCGCCGGTGATGCCGCGTTTACCGTCTCCCTGGCGAGCACCATTCTCGCGCTGCCCATCGGACAGGCTCGAGGTCAAGTCGCCCTGTTCCTTGTCACGACGATGGCTCCGTTTGTGTTGTTGGCTCCCCTCGTCGGGCCGCTGCTCGACCGCTGGCGACACGGGCGACGCTGGGCGATCGGCACGACCCTGGCCCTGCGCGCCTTCCTGTCGTGGGTGCTCGCGGGCGCGCTCAGCGACGGATCGGCCTGGGTGCTTCCCCTTGCCCTGCTGTGCCTCATGGCGACTCGGGCCTACGCCGTGGCCTTGTCGGCCGGCATACCCCTCGTGCGTCCGGACGCGATCACCCTGGTTGTCGCCAACTCCCGGCAGTCGGTGGCCACGCTGATCGGGATGGTGCTGGGCGCCGCCGTCGCCGCGCCGATCGGCCGGCTGGGCGCGCCGTGGTCGTTGCGGGTGGCTTTTGCCATTTATGTCGTGGCGACTGTGTTGGCGATCCGACTGCCTGCGGCTGTCGACTCTCAGCGCGAAGCGCCCACGGGGTATGCCGGGCCTTCAGCCACTGACCCGACCGAGCCTGCACCTGCCGGCCTATCCGGGCCCTCAGTCACTGACCTGCCTGCCAGCCCCCCGGCGGACCCTCCCATCGGGAAGCTCGACCCCGCCGATCCCACGGGGTCGGACTCGGTGCCGTCGACCAACGCCGGACCGGCCCCGGCAGCTCAGGCTCGGCACGGCCGACGGGAGCGGGCCAGGGCGTTGCGGATGTCCCTGCCGGCGCCGGTGCGAGCGGGATTGACGACCGCCTCGGGCGCAAAGGCGCTGTCGGGGTTCGTCACGCTGTTCCTGTCGTTCCTGCTCTGGGATCAGCCGCTGCCAGGGGTGTCGAGTGTGCTCGCCCTGGGGCTGGTCGGAGTGGCGGCCGGTGTCGGGAATGGCCTCGGCAGCCTCGTCGGCAATCGGATCGGTGATCGCTCGCCGACCGTGATCGCCTCAGCAGCGCTCCTTGTCGCGATTGCTGCCCTGGCCCTGGTGACGTTCGTCTATGCGCTGCCGACCTTGGTGTTGCTGGGGCTGGTGAGCGGTGCGTTCGGCCAGCTGGCCAAGCTGTGCCTGGATGCGCTGATCCAGACCGCCACGGTGGATTCGGTTCGGGCCCAGGTGTTTTCGTGGTCCGAGACTCGCTTGCAGGCTGCCTGGGTCGGTGGCGGCGCCTTGGGTATCGCGATGCCTCTGGTGGCGCGGTGGGGCTTTGGCGTGGTCTCGGCCGTGCTTGTCGGCGTGCTCGTGGCCGGCGTGGCCATCCGCAGTCGGGCCAAGAACTAGCCGGCCCTGCGTGGCTGCCTCCGCACGCGGGCACCGACGTCGCTGGGGTGAGCGAAATCGACACCCTGATGTCGATTGCTCTCACCTGAGCGTCGGTCAGACCCAGATCGCGCCCGGTATGCCGTCCGGGCAGCCTTCGGAGGCCTCAGGCATCGAGCGCGCCGCACCTGTGCCGTGCCGGGCGGCCGTCCACGCAGCGGCACACGCATCGAGCACGTCGTCCGCGGCATACCCGCTCTCGCTGAGCACGCTGGGTCGGGAGATGCCGTGCCGGGCCAACTCGGCAAGCCGAGCCGCGACCCGGTCTGGCGTGGTCTGCACGGCGGCCGGCGGGCCACCGGACATCTCGGTGAACGACAACTCGGGATGAACGTCGATCACGGTGCACCGCGGCAGGGTGGTGCGCCAGGTGGCCAGGTCGGCGCTCAGCTCGGGTCGGGCCCGGACGTCGCAGATGGCCACGACCGACACGGACCAGGACTGCATCGCGGTTTCCACGAGCGCGGTGATGGTCGACGCGGCATACATCTGAGGGCGGGGCAGGCCGGGGGCGAGCAGCGCGCCGACCCAACCTGAGGTGCACCCGCCAACCCCGAGCACGGGTGTGGTGATGTTGACAGGTGCGGGGGGCCTTCCCGCGACTGCCGGCGCCCAGGTGAAGTGGGGAGTTCGGCGTTGGGTGAACGCGGCGATGCCCTCGGCTGCGTCGGGACTCGTGGCCAGGGCGGCATCCCAGCGGGCCCCGACCTCCTCGGTCACGTGGCCATGCAGAAGGACCGAGTCGACCATCTCTTTGCTGGCCATCTGAGTCAGCAGCGATCGCTCGGTCGACATGACCTGGACGAGCTCGGCCAGGCGCGCCTCGGCCGCGTCGGCGTCGAGCAATTCGTCGATGAGCCCAACCCGCAGGGCTCGTTCGGCATCGATGATCTCGGCGGTGAACAGCAAGTGTTTGGTGGCTGACTCGCCGATGAGCTGGACCGCGCGGGCGACCGCGAAACCGGGATAGACGATCCCCAAGCGGGCGGGTGTGATCCCGAACCGGGCCCCGGATGCGGCCAGCCGCAGATCACAAGCGATGGCGATCTCGGCGCCTCCGCCCACGCAGGCGCCCCGGATGAACGCGATGCTCGGCTTGGGGAAGTCGGCCAGCGCCCGATCGGCCAGCTCGTTGGCCCGCCGGTATTCCTCGAACGGCAGATCGCCCAGCCCGCTGATGTCGCCGCCGGCACAGAAGTGGTCGCCCACGCCTCGGACGACGAGTAGCCGGACGTCAGGATCTGCTCCCAATTCCGTTGCCAGCCGGGCTAGTTCGAGCCACATCTGATAGTCGACGGCGTTGCGCTTCTCGGGCCGGTTGAGCCAGAGGGTCGCTGTGGGTCCCTCGCGCGTGACAACGAGCGGCTGGTCGCTGAGTGGGTCCGCGGGTGGCGGCATACCCCTGAGTATGCCGTCCTCGCCGCGCCACTGACCGCGTGGGCTCACCGCGTCACTCACCGGAGAACACCGCTGAGGGCCAAGGGCCCGGGGAGCATGTTTGGCGCGGTCCGACCAGGACGACGCTAGGACCCCTGCAGCTTGGCCAGTCGCGCTCGCAGGCCGTCGACGCGATGGGCGTTGCCGTGCAGCCCGAGATAGTTCTCGCCAACCGACGCCAAGAGGTCGTCGTCGAGCCGCCGAACCGCACCGGCCGGATAGCGATAGCCCATCCGCTCGGTGACGGCGGGCGAGTCCACCGACCGCAGGAGTGCGCTCAGTTCATCAAGCGAGGTCACGCCTAGCTCGAGCAGCAGCCCACTCATCCACTGGTAGTGCTCGGTCCGCGACCACCCTGCGCCCGCGTAACGCCCCGCGAGAAACGTGGTCAGATCTTGGGCGCTGATCCGCGGATCGCGGTCGTCCGTGCCGGGCGTCGCGCCCCCTCCGAGCTCGGCCTGGATGGTTTCGCGGATGGCCTCGAATTCCCGATCGGCCAACTCCAACAACCCGGCTGCCAGGGTGAACCGCCGATCCAAGTCGGAGGCATGTTCGGTCGGCACCGTTCCCTTGTAACGGATGTCGTGTTCGAACTCGGCCCAGGCATGCTGCAGGACGGTCCGCACCTGCACCGACGCGCACCTCGTGGGCTCGTATGCCGGGGGCTCACCGTCGTCACGAGACACCAGGAGGTGCCTGCTCGCATAACCGAACCGGCCGGCTCGGGCGGTTTCACGGCCGAGGTCTCGGTCGTCGAGCACGCTGAACTGGTCGCTGAGCAAACTCGCGACCGCATCGACGTCGCTGCGGACATAGGTGATGACGCGGACCCCGACCTGGTCGGTGATGTCATGGAGCGGATCGGCGTGCACAGGCTCCCCGTCGCGCTCCCGTGCGGCCTTCGTCGCGAATGACGCGACGGCCTTGGCCCGGCCGGTCACCGTGAGGTAGTTGATTCCGGCGTCGTCAAGGATTCCGGTGACGGTGGCGACGAAGGCGTCGGCGACCGGGACAAGGGCGGGCCAGCTCGCGGCATACCGACGAACGGCGCCCTCGACCCCGTCGACCGTGTCCGCACCGGTCCCGCCGACCGTGTCCGCACCGGTCCCGCCGACCGTGTCCGCACCGGTCCCGCCGACCGTGTCCGCACCGGTCCCGCCGACGTCGTCCGCGCTCATGGACGAACTCTGCCACGAGGCCTCTGTTGACAACCTCACTACTAGCATGGTTACTTAGTCAAGTAATGAACGCCGCAAGGAGGTGCTGATGTCCGACTGGACCGACGGACGTCCCATCTTCATGGACCTCGCCGACCGGATAGCGGCCGACATCCTGGCCGGCCTCATTCCCGAGCAGACCCAGGTTCCCTCGACGAACGAGTTGGCGGCGCACTACCGGATCAATCCGGCCACCGCGGGTAAGGCGCTCAACCGCCTCGTCGACCAGGGCGTCCTGCACAAGCGCCGTGGCCTGGGCATGTTCGTCACGCCAGGAGCACCGGAGGCGCTGCGAGCAGCCCGCCGACAAGTGTTCGGTGAGCAATACGTCCGGCCCTTCCTCGACGAGGGTCGCCGACTCGGGCTGTCGATCGAGGAGATCCTCGCCCTCGTCACCAAGGAGCAACGATGACCAGCCCCACGTCAACCGAGGCCACCAGCGGGATCGTCCTCGAGCACGTCACCAAGAACTATGGCTCGACCGAGGTGCTGCTGGACGTCTCGGCAAGGCTTAGCCCCGGTCGCATCTATGGGCTGCTCGGCGCCAATGGCACCGGCAAGACCACCCTGTTGGCCTGCATCGCCGGGCACACCTTCCGCAACGGGGGCTCTATCCGGATCGACGGCCACGAGCCGCTCGAGCACGCCCCAACCTTGGCGCGGCTTTGCTTTGTCCGCGAGGACCAGGCCTACAACGACGCCTTCTCGGTCGCCGACATCCTCGCCGTCATGCCAGCCTTCTACCCCACGTGGGACCTCGAGATCGCGACCCGACTCGTGAGGCGGTTCCGCATCCCTTGGCGCACTCGCTCCAACAAACTCTCGCGTGGGCAGCGATCGGCCTTGGCGATCACCATCGGGCTCGCCAGCGGAGCGGCATACACCTTCCTGGACGAGCCCTATCTGGGACTGGACGCGACCGCGCGCGGCATCTTCTACGACGAGTTGCTCGCCGAGTATGCCGCGAGCCACGACCGCGCCAACGAGCACCTTCCGGTCGGCGCGGCGTTGGCTGCCCCGCGCACTTTCGTCATGTCGACCCATTTGGTCGACGAGGCGGCGGAGCTCATGGAGGAGATCCTCGTCCTGGACTCGGGTCGAATCGTGCTACAAGCCGATGTTGACCGGGCGCGGCAAATGGCTTTTGTGGCAAGGGGTTTCGAGTCGGATGTGCGGGCGCTCGGCCGAGGCCGGGAGACGCTTGCAACGCGCCGGTTGGGCGGCATCGTGTCAGCGGTGATCCGCGGAGACCTGACGCCCCAGGAGCGGGCTCACGCCGAGTCGTCGCGGGTGACGGTCGAGCCGGTCGGGCTCCAAGACCTCGTCGCCGCCATCGGCCTGCATGGGGGGACGGCCGAGCTCGCGCCCCACCCGGGGGTCAGCCGGCCCACGCCCCCGACCGCCCGCGGCGCCGACCCAGACGGCGCCGACCCAGACGACGCTGACCCACACGACGCTGACCCACACGACGCTGACCCAGACAGCGCTGACCCAGACGACGCCGTGACTGACGCAGGAGTGAGCTCCCGATGACCTACATTCGCCGTTCGCTGCGGCTTTACCTGGCCAACCGGCAGTACGTGCTCGGCGTGCCGGTCTACACCCTGGGCCTCATGGTCGTGTTCAGCATCCTCATCGCCATCATCATGGGCATCTCCACGGGTCTGCCGCTCTCGGCTCAGGCTCAGGACGGCTTCCGGTTGAACTCCGGTGCGGTGTGGTGCATCCCTGGGTTCCTCGTCTCGCTCGGGGTGTTGGCTACGACCCGCAACTTCGCCATGGCCTTGGCGTTCGGGTCGACGCGTCGGCACTTCTGGCTCGGCACGACGGCCGGCTTCGTGCTGACGTCGCTGGTCACGGGGATTGCCGCCGTCCTACTTCTCGGTCTGGAACGGCTGACCAATCATTGGTTCATCGGTGCCCGGGCGCTGGATGTCGCCGTCCTCGGTGACGGCAACATCGCCCTCACCTTCTGCGTCACGTTCGTCCTGGCGCTGCTCGCCACGACGACCGGAGCTGCGTTCGGGACGGTGTTCCGCGCGTTCGGCCCGAAGGCAACTGCACTGTTGGCGATCGGTGTGATCCTCGCTGTGCTGGTCGCCATCGCGTTCGGGGTCTGGCAGCGCGCGGCCGTCGGGTCGTTGCTCGCTCAATGGGGGGCGTGGGCTGGAGTCGCTGTCGGCTCGGGTCTCGTGGTGGTCAGCACGGCAGGTTCGTATGCCGCGTGCCGTGCCGCGACCGTCTAGAAGCCCGGCACGCAAGCGGGGAGCGACTCGGCCCCCGGGCTAGCCTGAGGCCCGTGGACATTCGGGAGATCGACAAGGCCGACGATGACCTCATGGCCCGGGTGTATGCCGTCGTCACCGCCAGCCAGAGCTTCGAGCGCCCGTTCTTCGCGCCGCAACCGCGAGAGTCAGCGATCTCCGATCTGCGACACGACGACCCGGGGGAGCGCTACGACCTGCTCGGTGTCTTCGACGCTGACGAGCTCATTGGCGTGGTCACCCTGTGGATGGGGCTGACCGACAACGTCGACACCATGTGGATGCAGCTGGACGTTCATCCCGACCATCGCCGGCGTGGCGCCGGTGCGGCGGCCATCCCGGCGGTGCTGGCCCACTGCGCCAGCCTCGGTCGCACCCGGATCGTGGGCTCGGCGCGTTATCCCGAGAGTCGATCCGAAGACCACCCGAACCGACGGTTTGCCGAACGTCACGGGTTCCGGCTGGGCAGCGTTGACATCAACCGTCGATTGGCGTTGCCGGTGCCACCCGCTCGGGCGGCGGCCTTGCTCGAACAGGCGCGGGCGGCATACGAGGGCGACTATCGGATCGACACGTTCACCGAGATCCCCGACGAGCTGCTGGCCCCGCTGTGTCGGTGCATCAATCGGGTCGAGGTTGAGGCACCGACCGGCGAGATTGAGTGGGAGGAGGAGTCGCTCACTCCCGAGCGGCTTCGGGGGTATGCCGCATTGGACCGTCAGTCTGGCCGGTTGCGCTTCACGTCGATCGCCCGGGGGGTGGCGACTGGTGCAGTGGTGGGGTACACCGACCTCTTCGTGACCGGGGCAATGACGAGGGCGATGCAGTCGGGCACCTTCGTCGTCGGTGAGCACCGGGGACGACGCTTGGGCCTGGGTCTCAAGCTGGCCAACCTGGCCGCGCTGCAGATGGCTCGGCCGAAGGTGCGGGAGATCTTCACCGGCAACAACGGTGCGAACCTCCCGATGGTCGCGGTCAACGAGGCGTTGGGCTTCCAGCCGGTGGAGATCATCGGGGAGTTCTACCGGTCGGTGCCCTGACAGTGTGAGCCTGGGCCTCGGGTTGATCCCGAGCCCCCCTGGTGCCCGAATTCCTCACACTCACGGGTGTTTTCGGGTCAGCCATTGGCCTTGGGGCCCGAATTCCTCACACTCGCGGGTGTTTTCGGGTCAGCCATTGGCCCTGGGGCCCGAATTCCTCACACTGGCTGATGTTTTCGCTCAACGTCACGACAGGGAGGCGCGAGAGACTTGGTCGTCCTTGGGGAGGCGCAACGCGGACTGCCGCGGGGTCGTCAGAGCAGACCGCGGATGTCGTCAGCGGACAGCACGCCGCTGGCCAGGGCCCCCTCGTCGACGACCCGAGCGAACAACTCGCGTTTGCGGGCCTGCAACGCGAGCACCTTGTCCTCGATGGTGTCGGCGGCGACCAGCCGATAGACGAAGACGTGCTTGTCCTGTCCGATCCGGTGGGTGCGGTCGATGGCCTGAGCTTCGGTGGCCGGGTTCCACCAGGGGTCGAGCAGGAAGACGTAGTCCGCCTCGGTGAGGGTCAGCCCAAAGCCGCCGGCCTTGAGCGACACCAGGAACAGCGACCTCTCGCCCGACCGGAACGAGGCGATCGCCTCGTCGCGTTTGCGGGTCCGCCCGTCGAGGTAGGCATAGGAGATCCCCTCGGCGTCCAGCCGCTGCCGGACGGTCGCAAGAAACCCGGTGAACTGACTGAACACCAGCGCCTGATGCCCCTCGGCGAGCACGGGCGCCAGCAAGTCCAGCAGAGCGTCGACCTTGGCCGATCCGATCCCCGCGTGGGCCGGGTCGTCGAGCACCGGATCGAGGCACAGTCGCCGCATCCGGGTGAGCGAGCGAAGGATGGCGATCCGGTTGCGCTGCGCGTCATCGAGCAACCCGAGGATCCGCTGCCGTTCATGAGCGAGCACCCGGTCATAGATACGTCGATGCTTGGGTGACAGCGTCACCTCGATGACCTGCTCCTGCTTGGGCGGCAGCTCGCTGGCGACCGCCTCCTTGGTCCGGCGCAGCATGACCGGCCTGATGCGCCGGCGCAGCGTGTCGAGCCGCTCCGGCTCCGCGCCGCTCTCGATGGGCCGCCGGAAGTGCTCCTGGAAGGCACTCGGCCGCGGGAACAGCCCGGGCGCGACGATCGACAGCAGCGCCCACAGCTCCATGAGGTTGTTTTCCATGGGCGTGCCGGTGATGGCGAGCTTGGTCGGCGCGGGCAGCAGGCGGGCGCATTGATAGACCTGAGACTGATGGTTCTTGACGAACTGCGCCTCGTCGAGGATGAGCCCCGACCACGCGCACTCCCGGAACGCTTCGGCGTCGATCCGGAACACGGCATACGTCGTCACGACCAGGTCGGCCCCCGCGACCGTCGCGGCGATCGAGTCGCCGCGGCGCCGGGTCGTCTCGCCGAGCGCGACCACCCGCAGCGATGGCGCGAACCGCGCCGCTTCCGCGAGCCAGACGGGCAGCACCGACGTGGGGGCGACGACGAGGAACGGGGGGTATGCCGCCCGCTCACCTCCCGTGCCGATCTCACCTCCCGTGCCGATCTCACCTGCCGCCACGGGTTCACCTCCCGCGGAGGCAGGGTCCATCCCAGCCGGACCTGGCACATCCCGTCCCGGTCCAACCGAGGCACGGGAGTCGCCGGAGCCCGTGCCGGACCGACTCTCTGAGCCTGCAACCACGCGGTCCTGGACCGCGCGCAGGATCATCGCCAGGGTCTGCATGGTCTTGCCCAGGCCCATGTCGTCGGCGAGGATCCCGCCGAGCCCGGTGCGGTGCAGGAAGGTCAGCCACTCATAGCCACTGTGCTGGTAGTGCCGCAACTGCGCCGCCAACCCGACAGGGGCCTCGACCGGTTCGAGCGGCGCTCCCTCGGCGGCCCCCGCCAACCCGGCGACGAGCGTGCGCCATCGCTCGCTCTGCTCGTGGACGATGCCGAGCTCCTCAAGCTCGGCCCAGAGGTCGGCCTGATAGGCCGACAGGCGCAGCGGCCCCTTGGGATCATCGGACATGGCCCGGGCCTCGTCGATGAGCCGACGCAACTCGACCAACTCGGGCCGGTCGACCCGGAACCACGTGCCGCTGGGCAGGATGACGTGCTCCTCACCGAGAGTCAGCGCGGTGACCAGGCTGCGGATCGGGACATCCTGCTCCCCGACCCGGACCTGCACATCGAGGTCGAACCAGTCGGTGGAATCGCTCGACTCGGTGACGGCCAGGCGCACGACGGGGGCGTCCTCAGCCTCGGCATAGGGGACTGGCTCGCCGAGGATCTCGACGTCGACGTCGGGGTGGTCCTCGAGCCGGGGCAGCACGAGGTTGAGGAAGCGCAGCATCGGGGTGCCTTCGAGCCCCGGTCGAGGGGGCAGGGACCACTCCCCCGTGGGCCCCTGCGCCCGCAGCCCCGGGAGTCGATCCAGGTCGTCGAGGCTCGCGACGATGGCCTGCTCGGCGGTTCGGTCGCGCAGCGACGGGTCACCGCCCGGGCCGACGGGGACCTCCACGCGATCGGACCCCACGGCATACGTGAACGACCACCCGAGCGAGATCCGCAGGCCCGGGTCGTGGGTCAGCCGCAGCAATACCCTCGGCGCCCCGATCGAGGGAATCTCCACGCTCCCATCTGGGGACGAGACCTCGAATCGCTTGGCCAACGCCGGCAGGAGTCCGGCGAAGAAGCGCGGGACGTCGGCGACCGGCACCCGCGAGCCGCCCTGGGCCATCCAGCGTTGGGTGGGGACGTCGACTGGCGTGTCGAACGCGGCCAGCACGAGATCGTGGCCGGACATCAGCCACATCCCGGCGGGAGGATTCCCGATTGGCAGCCAGGGCACGCCTGCGGCGACGATCTCGGGCGGAGGGACGACGGTCGGATGCACGACCACACCCCCGTCGCCCGCCCGGGCCAGGTGCAGGGCAACCCGAGCCGACTCCTGCGCAAGCACCACCTCGCCACTGTTCTTGACATCGGTGAGCAGGCGGATGCCCGCCCGGCGACACTCCCGGAGCCCGAGCAGCCAGCCCCGCCCGAGGCCGGCCAGGTCGATCCGGTCGGCGACGGGGCGATAGCCATAGGGCTGTCGGGCCGCCGCGACGAGACTGCGCAGCGCGCCTTGGTGGGCCGGGTCGATCTTCAACGGCCCATAGGGCGTGAGGTAGTCGAGGTTGCTCCAGGTCAAGCCGGTCCGCACCCACCCGGTCTTGCCCGGCACGACGGGCCGGATGGCGATCCGCGCGTCGGGCGGCTCCGGCGCGCCGAACCGATGCGGGGCCGACCGTTGGACTTCGAAGAGCAGGCCGACCGCGGAATACTGCGTCGCCGCCGAGTCGCCGACGACATCCCGGACCATCCGCTCCCAGGCGGGCACCGGGACCGGAACCGCCCCAGTGGGATCACCTGCCCCGTGCGCCAGCCCGTAGATCCCCCGAGCGACCAGGAGCACCGCCACCGAGTGCTTACAGTCGACGCCCATCGGGCAGCTGCATTCACCCGTCCAGGTCAGTTCGCCCCGAACGAGGAAGAGCTCGACCTGGGTGAGGTAGGTCCGGCCCGTCCCCCGCACCGAGGCGGTCAGCCTCCACTGGTCTTCGATGGTCAGCCCGGTGACCCGGCGCTGGGCGGCATACGCCTGGCCGCGGCTGAATGTCGTCGGGCCGGCGACCCCGCGCACCTGTGCGTCGGTGATCAGCCGCAGCCGGGCGCCCAGTGCGGCAACGTCGGCTCTCATCTCAACTCCCGGTCGGGTGGGGACCCAGGCACTGTATGCCGTCCCGCCGACACCCGCCCCACGCTATCCACAGGCGGGCCGACCGTACCGGCACCAACGGACCGTGAGGTGCGGACTCGCTGACAGCGTGCGGTCGCTCGCGCGGCATACTCCGCGTCCGACCACACGCAACGCCGCAGTCACGGGCCGATCGAGGCCGGATCCAGCGGCGCGCCGCCGACCGCCGCCATCCGGGCGAGATCGACATCGTAGGCGAGCAGCGCAGCCTCGTGGCGCCAGGCGACCGCCGCGATGAGGCAGTCGAGCAGCCCGCGAGTGGTGGGCTCACTCTTGCCCACGACGGTTCCATGCCGCGCGTCAACCGACCCAGCACCGCGTGACTCGACGAGGAACCAGGTGATTGGGGACCACCATGACCCGTCGGTTTGGACGTTGGCGTCGATCCCGTCGCTCACCTCCTGAGAGACCCGGGGCGGCTCGAAGGGATCAGTGTTCGTGGCTCGACATGGCATAGCCTGCTCGGGCGGGGCGGCAGCATGGCACGGGCAGCGGCGGATCGAGCCGACGGAGCACAGCGATAGGTTGCGGGGGTGAGCGCTGCTGCACCTGTGGAACCTGCCCGGCCCGTCGAGCTGCCCGCCCGGGCCCGCGTCGTCGTCATCGGCGGGGGAGTCATCGGCACCTCGATCGCCTACCACCTGGCCCACCTGGGTTGGACCGACGTCGTCGTCCTGGAACGCAGCCGGCTCACCTCGGGCACGACCTGGCACGCCGCCGGGCTGATGACGTGTTTCGGCTCGACGTCACACACCTCGACGGCGATCCGGCTCTACGGCCGCGACCTCTACGCCCGGCTGGAAGCCGAGACCGGCCTGGCCACCGGGTTCAAGCCGGTCGGGCTCATCGAAGCCGCCGCCGACCCGGGCCGGCTGCACGAATACCGCCGGATCGCCGCATTCCAACGCACCCAGGGCCTGGAGATCCACGAGATCACCCCCCGCGAGATCGCCGGCCTCTTCCCGCTGGCCAAGACCGACGACCTCCTTGCGGGCTTCTATGTGCCCGGCGACGGCCGGGTCAACCCAGTCGACCTCACCATGTCCCTGGCCCGGGGCGCCAAACAACTCGGCGTCCGCATCATCGAGGGTGTGTCCGCGGAATCCGTTGTCACTCAAGGCAATCGGGTCACCGCCGTCCGCGTGGCCCAGGGCGACAGCGGCGAGACAGTCGACATCGAGTGCGAGTATGCCGTCAACGCCGCCGGCATGTGGGCCCGCGAGCTCGGTCAGCGCAACGGGGTGGTCATCCCCAACCAGGCCGCCGAGCACTACTACCTCATCACCGAACCCATCGACGGGGTCAGCCCCGACGCCCCGGTCTTCGAGGACCCTGCGGCATACGGCTACTACCGCGAGGAGGGCGGCGGCCTCATGGTCGGGCTGTTCGAGCCACGCGCCGCGGCCTGGCGGGTGGACGGCATACCGCGCGACTTTTCGTTCGGGACGCTGGAACCGGACTGGGAGCGGATGGAGCCGTTCTTGCGCACCGCGATGGAGCGCGTGCCGGCCACCCTCGATGCGGGCATCCGGACCTTCTTCTGCGGGCCCGAGTCGTTCACGCCCGACCTGCTGCCCGCGGTCGGCGAGGCGCCGGGCATCCGCGGCTACTTCGTCTGCGCGGGCCTCAACTCGATCGGCATCCTCTCCAGCGGCGGCATGGGTCGCCTTGTCGCGCAATGGATCACGTCGGGTCACCCGGACGCCGACGTCACCGCGTTCAACGTCGACCGGTTCCAGTCGTGGCAGCTCGCCCCCCGCCTGCGGGCCGCCCGCACGAGCGAGATCCTCGGCACTGTGTATGCCGCCCACGCCCCCGGCACCCAGCTGCGCACCGGTCGTGGCGTCAAGCGAAGCCCGTTGCACGACAAGCTCATTGCCCACGGCGCCTCTATGAAGGACGTCTCGGGCTGGGAGTCGCCCGACTGGTATGCCGCCCCCGGCACCTCCCCGAGCGCCGTCCCCTCCTGGGAGCGGCAGGACTGGTTCGAGCAGTGGCGGGCCGAGCACGAGGCCGTCCGCACCGGCGTCGGGCTCATCGACATGTCGTTCATGGCCAAGTTCCTCGTCGAAGGCCCCGATGCCGCAACGGTTCTCGACCGGATCAGCGCGGGCCCCGTTGCGGGAGAATCAGGTCGGATCGTCTACACGCAATGGGTCAACGACGTCGGCGGGACCGAAGCCGACCTCACCGTCACCCGCCTGGCCGACGAGCGTTTCCTCGTTGTCGCCTCCGACACGGCGCACGGGCACGTCGCGAACTGGCTCGGACGGCATACCGAGGGGGCGGACGTCCGCGTCAGCGACGTGACGGCGAGCTATGCGCAGGTCAACGTCCAGGGGCCGCGCGCCCGCGAGGTGATGACGGCGGTGAGCGACGACGACTTCTCTCCCGAGGGGTTCGCGTTCCGGGACGCGCGCTGGGTGCACGTGGGAAACGCACCTGTCCTCGCGATCCGGATCACCTACGTCGGCGAGTTGGGCTGGGAGCTCTACATTCCCGTCGAACACGCGGGCCACGTCTACGAGACGCTCGTCTCGGCTGGTGAGCCGGTCGGGATGCGCCATGTCGGGCTCAAGGCGCTGGGCAGTTTGCGGCTGGAGAAGGCCTACCGCGACTACGGCCACGACATCGACAACACCGACACCCTCGCCATGGTCGGGCTCGGGTTCGCGGTGGCCAAGGACAGGCCGGTCGACTGGATCGGCCGCGGGCCGACCCTCGCGGCGCTGGCGGCCGGGCCGCCGTCGAGCCGCCTGGTCCAGGTGCTCCTGCGCGACCCGCAGCCGCTGCTCTTCCACGCCGAAGTGCTGCTCCGCGACGGGGTGCCGGTCGGCGATGTCCGCTCCGGCTCCTACGGCTGGACCCTCGGCGGCGCGGTCGGCCTCGCGCTGGTCACCAACCCGGACGGCCCGGCGACCGCGGACTGGCTCGCGACCGGCACGTGGGAGGTCGACATCGCCGGCATCAGGTATGCCGCGACCGTCTCCCTCCGCCCGCTCTACGACCCCACGAGCGCCCGGGTGACCGACTGACGAACAGCAGTTTTCTCCTCAGGCACGCGGGAGGGGTCGTCCGAGTGCTCGATCATGAGCGAGGTCGCCCTATCGCCCATGCGTGCAAATCTTTCACCTGATGTGAGATCTGCACACGTGATCCCTCGGCACGGGGAACCACGGTCGGTGGTGGTCCACCCCGAGACGGGGCAGGCGGCATACCAAGGGCCGGGCGGGACCACCGTCCTTGGCCTGATCGAGATGATGCGGCACCTGCACCTGGGGCTCGTTGACCTCCCCGAGTAGTCCGAGCCACCGCTGGGGCCGGGGACGACTGACCTGCCAGGGGGGAGTCAGGGGAATCCCCGACCCGGCCAAGGGAACAGCGCCACGCCCAGGCCCGTTGACCTGGGCGGCTCCGGAACCGTCCGGCGCCAGACACCCACGCACCGCAAGGGGAGATCCCCACATGCCCACGATCACCGACACCCTCAAGGCCAAGCTCGACGAGTTTCAGGTCGAGCGCCGCATCGACGAACTGACCGTCGCCACCGAGAAGGCCGTCAAGCGGGCCATTGAGCACGCTGGCGAGCTCGCCCACGACAACCGCGACAAGGTCGCCACGCTCCTGGACAAGGCCGGCACGGCCATCGACCAGCGCACCGAGGGCAAGTACCACGACACCGTCGGCAAGGTCCGCGCCCAGGTCGTCTCCGGGGTCGACAAGCTGGCCACCAAGCGCCCCACGACCCACCACACCCCGTTCGAGACGGCCGAGTCCGAGTCGACAGCCGCTCCCGAGGCTTCGGCCGCTCACGCCTCGACCCCGCAGGACGCCCCCACCACGTGGGCGTCGCACACCGACGAGGTCTGACCTCTCGCCGCGTCGGAGTGTGTGGTCGAACGGGGGCAGCGTCCCGCGCTCGACCACACCGACGCCCAGCGCGGGCCGATCGCCCCAGCGCGGGCCGATCGCCCCAGCAGCCGGTATGCCGGGTGCCTCCCTCCGCTCCCTCCGCGCGGATGGTGAGGCGCACGGCATACCGGCTGTTAGCGTCAGGCCATGACCGACGCCCGCAACCTCGTCACCGTCCAGCGCCGGATCCCGGCCCCGGCGGCGGCGATCTTCGACCTGCTCGCCGACCCGTCCCGTCACCCGCAGATCGACGGCTCGGGAACGGTCGTCGCGCCCACCAGCGCCGGTTCGCGCCGCTTGGGTCTCGGTGACACGTTCGGGATGTCGATGAAGCTGGGCGTGGGCTATTCCACCCGCAATGTCGTCATCGAGTTCGAGCCCGACCGGCGCATCGCCTGGCAGACCCTGGCGGCCGCACCCCTGGACAAGGTCGTCACCGGCCGGGTCTGGCGCTACGAGCTCGAGCCCGTCGAGGGCGCCACCATCGTCCGCGAGACGTGGGACATCTCCCGCGAGGCCCCGCTCTCCCGTCCGCTGATCCGCCGGCTCATGGCTGCCCAGACCCGGGTCAACATGGCCCGGACCCTGGAGCAGATCGAGACCCTCGTGACCGCAACCGGGTCTGACCCGTCATGAGCACTCCGGGCGGCGCCTCAGGCCGCCGCGCCGACAATTCCTACCAATTCTTGAACGTCTCCTAACGTCACGGCCAACTCCCAACGTTTACGGTGGGACCCATGTCCGGCGAGATCAGTGGGGACCCGCCCCTGCGCTCTCCGTGGCAATCTCCGCCCTTCCGCTGGCTCACCCTCGGGATGCTGGTCAGCGCCTTCGGCAGTTCGGTCACGCCGGTGGCGTTGGCTTTCGCGGTGCTTTCCCTCGGCGGGACGGCCACCCAACTCGGTCTCGTCGTCGCGGTGTATGCCGTCGCCGAGGTCGGCACGGCGCTGCTGGGCGGGGTCCTCGGCGACCGGCTACCCCGTGCGGCCCTCGTCCAGGGTGCCGCCTTCGCGTCTGCGGTGACCCAGGCCATCATCGGCATCAGCCTCGTCCAAGGCTGGTCGAGTTTGGTGCTCATCGCCGTGGTCAGCGCGCTGACCGGGATCTTCGGATCGCTGTCGGGGCCGAGCTCGTCGGCGATGACCCAGCAATCGGTGCCCGGCTATCTCTTGCAACGAGCGATCACGATCCGCCGGCTGTCCGGCAACACCGCGAGCGTGCTTGGGTTCAGCGCCGGCGGGATGCTCGTGGCGATCGTCGGCCCGGGATGGGCGATCATCATCGACGCGATCACCCTGCTCGTCGCGGGTGTCCTCCTCTCGTTCGTTGCGCTGCCCAGGCCGCACGCCGAACCAGGTCGTTCCCTCTTCGAGGATGCCGTCGACGGTGCTCGGGAGGTGCTGCGGCATACCTGGTTGTGGGTGCTCATCGCGGTCGCTCTCGTCTATCACCTGTTCTATGCCAGTGCGCAAGGAGTCTTGGGACCCATCGTCGTTCAAATGGGCTATGGGGAGGCGGCCTGGGGCTGGGCGCTGGCCGTGCTCATGATCGGGTTTATGGCCGGCGGCGTCGTCACGCTCGTGTGGCAGCCGCGGCGCGCCCTCTTCATCGGCACCGTCTTCCTCACCCTCGCAGCCTGCTTCCCTGCGGCGCTTGCGGCCAACGTCAACCTCGGCCTGGTCCTCTTGGGCGCCTTCCTGCACGGCTTCGGCCTGGAGATGTTCAGCGTCGCCTGGGACCTGTCCATTCAGGAGAACGTCGACCCCGACAAACTGGCCCGCGTGTATGGATTCGACACCCTGGGCTCGTTGGTGGCGCGGCCCGTCGGGCTGGCCATCACCGGGCCGCTGGCCGAGTCGGTCGGCTACGCGCAGTGGCTCTGGGTGGTCACGGGCGTCGTGCTCGTGTCGATCCTGTTCGCCCTCACCTTCCCGTCGGTTCGCCGCCTCGAACGCCTGACTCCCGCCCGGACCAACGACCCGGACTCGCTCGCATCCAACCGGTAGCGTCGAACCCGTGTCCGGGGATGGTGAGCTGACGACCGGCGTCACCGCAACCGAGGTGACGTTCCGACTGGCTGACCCCGACCACGATCTGCGCGACGTGCGGCTCGCGCACGACCTGGACCTGCCTGGCCTGCCTGTCGACCTCACGGCCGTGCCCGGCGGCTGGGAACTGCGCTGGCCGCTGCCACCCGTCGACCGCATCGAATACCAGTTCACCGCCTCTCACCCGATCCTGGGCGATGAGCGGGCTTATCTCGCAGACCCGCGAAACCCGTGTCGGGTCGACGGCGCCTACGGCACCCTCGCGTGGCTCGCGCTGCCCGGATACCGGCCGCCCGTTTGGCTCGACGGACCGGGCATCCCTGCCCATCGCGTCATTGCCACAGTGAGCCAGACCCCGGTCGGCTCGGTGGACACCCTCACGTGGTCACCCGCCGACGCACTCGTCGACGAGCCCCTCCCGCTCCTGCTCGCACACGACGGCCCGGAGATGGATCGGTTCGCCATGCTGACCCAATTCGTCGGGCATCAGGTCGCTGCGGGTCGGCTGCCGCGGATGCGGGTGTGCCTGCTCGTCCCCGGCGACCGCAACCCTCGGTATGCCGCGTCCGCGGCATACGCCGATGCCCTGGCCGAGCACCTCGTGCCGGCTCTGCTCGATGCCCACCCGTCACCAGTCCCGCCGGTGCTGGTCGGGCCCAGTCTCGGGGCTCTGGCCGCCCTGCACACCGAATGGACTCACCCGGGCACATTCGGTGGCCTGCTGCTGCTGTCCGGATCGTTCTTCACGGCCGAATTCGACAGTCAGGAAAGCGGATTCGAGTTCTGGCGACGCCTTGTCGAGTTCGTCGCGGCGGTCCACACCGAGCCGGCGCCGTCCCGACCGTTGGTTGCCCTCGGCTGGGGCACGGTCGAGGAGAACCGACACAACAACGCGCTCATGGCGGCACGGCTGGGTGCACAGGGCCTGTCGGTCCGCACTGCCCAGGTCCGCGACGGACACAACTTCACCTGCTGGCGAAACTTGCTCGACCCACTGCTCCCCGACCTGCTCGATCGCACCTGGACCCCGAGGACCTGACCCATGGACACTGCCCGCGCCGAACTTGCTGCCCCCGGATTCGACCGTCCCGGAACGGTCTTGCGCTATGGCCATTGGGGCAGGCCGGTGCTGGTGTTCCCCTGCGAGGCGGGTCGGGCGTGGGATTACGCCGACCGAGGGATGATCCAAGCCGTGGCCCCCCTCATCGACGCCGGGCGGGTCAAGCTCTACTGCGTCGATGCCTTCGACGAGGCCACCTGGTCGAATCGGTCTCTATCGATCGAGGATCGAGCGCGGGGCCACCTGGCCTACGAGCGGTGGATCACCGGGCCGGTGCTGGACTGGCTGCGGGCCGATTCGCCAGGGGCCGGTGACCCGGTGACGACGGGGGTGAGCATGGGGGCCTTCCACGCCGTGCAGTTCGCGCTGCGCCGGGCCGACCTGTTCCCGCAGGCGCTGGCCCTGTCCGGCAGCTACGACCCGTCGCGGTGGCATGCCTGGGGAGAACCGGGTGACGCGGCATACGCGACCAACCCCTCGTGGTATGTCCCGGACCTGACGGGCGGGCACCTGGAGTGGCTGCGCTCGCGACTGGACGTGCTCATGGTGGTCGGCCGCGGACCGTTCGAGACCGAGCCGACCCAAGCCCTCCCATCCAGCCGTTACTTGGCAGGACTGCTGCAGGAGAAGGGCATCCGAGCCGAGCTCGACGAGTGGGGCGACGACGTGGCGCATGACTGGCCTTGGTGGCAGCGCCAGTTCGCCCATCATTTGCCCAGGTGGTGCTAGTCAACGCCGGGCTAACGGCGGACAAGCGTCGGGTGACCCCGGGGTGACCTTCTTCCCTGGCACGGGTGCAGCACTGCTGGCATGCTCGGGCCCAACGGACTCCGCCGTCCGGTCAAGAGGAGGGTCCCCGTGGACCTGGCACACGTTCACCCCATCGGGCTCTTGCTCGGTGCCGAGGAGGACTGGCCCCACGCCTTCGAGGCGATCCTGCGACGTGTCGGGCAGGTGGTGACCGCGGACGGGGTCCGCCACAGCTTCACCAGTGAGCGCCTGACCATCGAGCCGTTCGACCTTGTTGACCCGGTGCGCTCCGAACTGGTCATCGACCGGCTCGCGCACTGGTACTACCACCCGCGCGAGTGGCTCAAGAAGGCTGCCCTCGTCAACCGCACCTACCTGCTCAACAGCCCGTTCACCTTCCAATCGATGGAGAAGCACAGCGCCTACTGCGCCATGCTGCGGCTGGGCCTTGATGTGCCGCGCACCGTCCTGGTCCCCTACAAGAACCCTGTCGACAACGACCGGTGGGCGCCGACGTCGGCCAAATACAACCTCCCCTTCGACCTGTCGGCCATCGCCGCCGACCTGGGCTACCCCCTCTACATGAAGCCCTTCGACGGTGGCGGCTGGCGGGGGGTCACCCGGATCGAGAATGAGGCCCAGTTGCACCGGGCCTATGACGAGTCCGGCGAGATGCTCATGCATTTGCAGGCGACCGTGCCGCACGAGAAGTTCGCGCGGGCCCTGTCCATCGGCCCGGAGACCATGGTCATGGACTTTCGGCCCGAACGGCCCATGCACAGCCGGTATGCCGTCTCCCACGACTTCCTCTCGCCGCTGGCCGGGGAGCGCACCGTGGCTATCAGCCGGATCGTCAACGCCTTCTTCGGGTGGGAGTTCAACTCCGCCGAGTTGTTGGTCAACGGTGACGCGGTCTATCCCATCGACTACGCCAACGCCTGCCCCGATGTCGCGGTCACCTCGTTGCACTACTACTTCCCGTGGGCCATCAAGGCACTCGTGCGGTGGTCGGTCTATTGCCTGGCCACCGGTCGCAAGGCCCAGGTCGACCTGCAGACCGAGCGCTACTTCGCCATCGCCGACGACCCGGCCCTGGATGCGGACGGCAAGCTCGCGGCATACCTGGCGCTGGCGGACGAGCACTTCGAGACCGAGCGCTACTGGGAATGGTGCGCCAAGCACCTGCCCTACCTGGACGAGCAAGTGCTCGACTGGGTCACCTCGACCGACTTCGACCGGATGCTCAAGGACGCCGTCAAGGCGACCTATCCGGCCCACGAGCAGCACGAGTTCCTCGACCACTTCCACGGTCTGGTCGACCTCTGGGTCGTCGACGAGGGCGCTCGCCAGCGAGCCTGACCAAGCGCGCGACCGCGGCGGGTCCTAGGGCGTCGCCGCAATCTCCCCGTGTGCTACCTGTCATAACTGAGCAGGTGCTGCGTCTCCTCTTCGACGCGCTGTTGCGGCGCGCTCGGGGGCAACGAGCCTGAGGAGCCACGGTGATCATGACGCGCGAGCGGCAGGGGTCGGTCGTCACGACCCGGCGGGCCCGGCGCCAGTTGGATGAGGCTGCGGGACTGTTGGAGATGGCCGCGTTCGCCGCGCTGATGAGCACCAACAGAGCGGACTTCATCCGGATCGGTGCCTGCACCGACGCACTCACCGTGCTCACCGACCTGGGTGCCCGCCCTGAGGTCACGATGGACGTGGATGAGCAGTCCTGCTTGGTGACCGCCGCCGTGGACACCCTCCGGGCCACGGACCCCGTCGCCTTCGCCGATCCGCACCACGCAGCCGTCGTCAGGCAGCTTGCCGACGATCTGCACGCACACCTGCTGGACGGCTAAGCGGCCGTCGCACCAGGGCAGCTGCAACCAGGCCCGCCACGAGGGTGAGCACGGCAACGACGAGCGCCTGAATCTCGGAGAAGAACTGCAGGAACATCGGCAGGGCATCGGGAAGCATCCACGTGACCGTCCATCCACCGGTGACCACCCCGACGAGAATTGGGACCATGAGGGTGAGCACCACGGCATACCCCACCCCCCCGAGGGTGCCGAGGGTTCCCCGGCGGCCGGGGCGCTCGATCGCCAAGGCGACCAGCCACGCGGCCACCATTCCCAGCCCGGTCGCCAGGGCGATGGCGAGGATGACGTCGGTCGCACTCGTCACCGAACTCAGCGAGTAGGTGCGCCGCAGCACCCCCCACCACAGGCCGTGGAACACCATGAGGTATGCCGCCGCGCCGGCCAAGGCACCGACCACTCGCCGCGCGTGACGGCGCCACCACAGCACCAGAGTGACGGTCAGGGCGAGGCCGACCAGGGCCGCTGGGACGAGCCGGGCCGTGCGCTCGCTGGCGAGCCGCTCGGCGCGCAGGGCGTCCAACGCCGCCTGCCCGGCCGCGGTGGGGTTGGCGTCTTCGGACGCCCACGAAGGCATGGCACGACCGAGGCTTTGGGCGTAGCGGGCGCTCAGGACACCCTGTTGGGCTGCCTGAGCAGCGCGCAGCGCGGTGATCGATGGGGCGTCCAGGGTGAGCAACCCGGTCAATGCCTGCCCTTGGGCCGCGCCGAGAACTCGAGTGCCCAGCAGGGCGGCGAGCGTCGGGGCTAGGTCGGCCTGGTGAGCGTCGATGTGCATCGGGTTGCGGTCCGCGGCCGGTGTCCCCGTGACCGTGCCGCCGGGTTGCACCCCGGCACCGACCATCACCAGCGGGGACCGGACGACGATGTCCTCGGGCCCACCGTGCCCGCCCTGGTCGAGGTGGCCGTGGTCGGAGAAGACGACGAGGGTGTCCTGGGTGAGGTCGAGGGTGTCCGCGATGGCCTGCAGCCGAGCGTCTGCTTTGGTCGCGGCCGTCCGGGTGGCCGGCGCGCCCCCGCCACCGCTGTGGTGTCCGGCATGGTCCACCTCGTTGAGATGCACGAGTAGGAAGCGCAGTTGATCACCAGTGAGCATCCCGATGGCCGCGTCGGTGCTGGCCTGGTCGGCCGCGTCGGTCTCCTCGTGGACGAAGAACGAGCTGTCCAGATCGGGCCCAGGGATGAGCGGGGCGAACCAGTCGGTCCCGGCCACGCCGGTGCGCAGGCCGGCGTCGTGAGCGGCCCGGAAGATGCTGTCCTCGGTCCAGGCAGGGGCCTGCGCGACCACCGGCGGATTCATCGCCAGGCCACCGTGGACCTCGGTCCAGGCGCCGGTCATGAGCACCGTCCATCCCGGGACCGAATACGACGGAGTGCGCACACCCATCGTCGCGCTCGCGCCCCGGGCCCGAAGTTGACCGAGGAACGGCATAACCGTGGCGTCGGCCGCCGTGTCGACCCGCAGCCCGTCGACGAGGACCGCCACGACCCGGCGGGAGAGAGCGGCGGTCGGTCCGGACGTCGGCATGGCGGTGCCTGCCGGAGCCGCGACCGCCCGCATCGGTGAGCGGAAGTCGTAGAGCGAGCCAAGCAGTGCGGTAGCCCCGAGGTAGGCCGCCGCGGCCACACCGAGGCAGAGCACGCCCGCCAGGACGCGCCGTGCGGTCGAACCCGCCGCACCGGAGGATGCTGACATGCCGGTCAGTATGCCGCGCGGCCTCAGGATCTCGGCCAGGACCCCCGGCGAGCCGCAGATCGGGCAGAGTGGAGGCGGAACGGCATACCGAGGGACGAAAGGGACCCAGATGGCTTACGCAACGTACGAGCAGGCGATTGCCAAGAAGGCGAGCGCCGACGGGCTGCTGCGCTATGTCGTCAGTGTCCTCGCGAGCCTGCAGGACGGCGACGACGTCGATCTTGACTTCGTCAGCAGGAGTTCGGTGGGTGCCTTCTGTCAGAGTCTGGGCTTCGCTGAGGAGCGCAACTGGGCGACGTTGTCGATCGACGCCATCGCCCCAGAGGACCAGACCGGCGCGCGGGTCGTCCCGGAGGACGAGGCGAGCAAGGTGCTGGCGGCGCTCAAGGTGATGCTCTCCAGGGGCGCTCTTGCCCCGTCCGACGAAGGCACCCCATCCCCGCATGTCCTCAACGACTTCCTTCCGGCCGGCACCCGCTACCGCGGTCGTAAATGCCTGGGACACCTGTGGGAGTGGCGTTATGCGCTGGCCGTCGAGCTCGAACACGGTCGCTATCACGGCACGAACGTCACCAACAACCACCCCCTACTCACCGGCATGGTCGTGTTGGCACACCTCGCCGAGGATCGGCTCTACTACGCGCGCTTGTGGGTTATGGAGACCGAGGGGGAATTGTTCAACGCCCAGCTCAACCGCCAGCCGTTCGCCGAGCTGCGCGAGATCCTTGAGGTGCTCCAGCGGGCTCAGGAACACCGCAATCGTCGGATCGCCGAGGTGCTCGAGCTGTCCTGAGCCGGGCCGGGCCGGCTCGCCAGCGCGGCGGGCCGGGCTACCCTCCGTGCATGTATGCCGCGCGCCGCACCGTCGCGATGCTGGTCGCCGGGCTGGCCCTCGGGGTCGTCTGGGTGTCTGGCAGCAGTGCCGCGCTGGCCACGCCGCGGTCGTGGGAGGCGGTCTCGGGCCGGTCGACGGATTCCGCGGCCGGGACCTCGGTCGCGCAAGAGGACCTGCAGGTCCCGGTGGGCAGCGAGCCGGACGGGACGGCGGTCAGCCTGGACACGACCGTCTATCGGCCCGCGTCCGGGTCTGGTCCATGGCCTGCCGTCGTGCTCGCGCACGGGTTCGGCGGCAGCAAGGCTGACCTGGCCGAGCGTGGCCGCGACCTCGCCGAACGTGGTTTCCTCGTGCTCGGCTATTCCGCGCGGGGGTTCGGCCAGTCGGGCGGGCGGATCCACCTCAACGACCCGGCATACGAGATCGCCGACGGGCGAGCTCTGGTCGATCTCTTGGCCACCCGTGCGGACGTCCGCCAGGACCTGGCGCAAAACCCGCGGGTGGGGGTGGTCGGGGCGTCCTACGGCGGCGCCCTGGCGCTCATGCTCGCCGCGACCGACCCGAAGGTGGATAGCGTCGTCGCGGCGGTCACGTGGCACGACCTGGCCGAGGCGTTCTTCCCACAGGCCGCGCGGACACCGACTGCCAACGACGGAATCGGGCCCAACAGCACCACGAGCCCGACCGACGCGGTGGCCGGGCCGATCAGACCCGACGGCGCCTTCGCTGACCCGGTGGCGGTGGAGCCCGGCCCGCTCACGTCGTTGTGGCTCTCCCGGTTCTTCGGCTCGACGCTCGCGGGGGCGAGTGGCCCCGGAGCCCCCGTGTGTGGGCGATTCGACCCGGTGGTGTGTGAGCTCTTTCTCGATGCCGCCGAAACCGGGCGGCCCAGCCCCGCCCTGCTCTCGGTATTGCGGGAACACAGCCCCCGACCGTTGCTGACCGATCTGCGCGCGTCGACGCTGCTCGTTCAGGGCATGGCCGATTCGATCTTCGGGATCGAGCACGCCGACGCGACTGCTCGGGCCATCGCCGGGCAGGTGCCCCGGCTGGGGGTTCGTTGGATCGACGGCGGCCACGACGGTCCGTCCAGCACGGTGGAGGCCGACGAACAGGCCCTTCGGGACTGGCTCGCCGACACCCTCACGGGTCCGGACGCCGCCTCGAGCCGGGGCCCGGCGAGTTCGACCGGGTCACCCGCCGCCGCGTTCCCCGCCGGCCCGCCGGGCTTCGTGTATGCCGCTCCGATCCCGCGGCGTCGCACCGTGGCCCCGCTGCTGGGCACACTCGCCTACCCGCCGACCACGTCGATGGTCAACGTCCCGCTCACCGGGCCCCCCGAGGCCAGGATCGTTTCTCCGCCCGGCGGGCAGCCGGCCTCGATGACCTCGATCCCGGCGGTCAGTGGGCTCGGTGCTGGCCTGGCGGCATACCAACTGGCTGCGCTCCCAGGGCAATCCGTGGCCTTCGACACGCCCGCATTTGCCGAACGGACCACCGTCGTGGGGTCGCCCCGGGTGACCCTCACGGTGACCTCCTCCGGTCGGGAGGTAGTGCTCTTTGGGTCGTTGTGGCAGGTGACCGGTGGCCAAGCGAGCCTGCCTCGACGGTTGGTTGCGCCGATTCGGCTGCTGACGGTCCCAGGGCAGCCGACCACCATCGACATGTCGCTGCCTGCGGCCACCTGGACGATCGAGGCCGGCGGGGCGCTCCGTCTACTCCTCACGTCCACCGATGCGGGGTATGCCGCCCCGCGGGC
This sequence comes from Dermatophilaceae bacterium, assembly GCA_044220725.1. Taxonomy (GTDB): domain Bacteria; phylum Actinomycetota; class Actinomycetes; order Actinomycetales; family Dermatophilaceae; genus Phosphoribacter. The sequence continues at coordinate 50,415 of JBGAQN010000001.1, read as the reverse complement.
CGCCCGCGTCGACTCCGTGGCCGTGCATCCGGCCGGCCTGCGGCTGCCCCGGGTGGAGGGCACTGTCGTTGCCGCCGAGAGCGAGGTCGACACGGAGTCGGTCGGGGTGGCCGTGGCCATCGCCGTGGTGCTGGCCGGCGTCGCCGTGGCCGTCGTGGCGACGATGCGTCGGCGGCGTCGGCTGGCCGATCGCCCTGACCTGGCCCCGGTGCCGCTGGCGGTCGAGGGCCTGGTCAAGACGTTCGCCGACGGCCATCGCGCGGTCGCCGGAGTGTCATGGCGGGCCGAACGTGGTCAGGTCGTCGGTCTCTTGGGGCCCAATGGTGCCGGCAAGACGACGACGCTGCGGATGGCCCTCGGGCTGATCACCCCCGACTCGGGAGTGGTCTACCTGGGGGGACGTCCGGTCTTTCCCGGCGCCCCAGCGCTGGCCGGGGTTGGCGCCCTGGTCGAGGGCCCGGGATTCCTGCCGCATCTGACCGGTCGGCAGAACCTCCACGCTTACTGGGCCGCCACGGGACGGCCGACGCACGAGGCTCACGTCGACGAGGCCCTCGAGGTCGCGGCCCTGGGGAACGCCGTCGACCGGCCGGTCCGCGCCTACAGTCACGGGATGCGTCAACGGCTGGGCATCGCCCAGGCCATGCTCGGGCTGCCGGACCTGCTCGTCCTCGACGAGCCCACCAACGGGCTGGACCCGCCCCAGATCGCCGCGATGCGCCCGATCCTTCAGCAGTATGCCGCCGCAGGCCGCACCGTCGTCGTCTCCAGCCACCTGCTCGGCGAAGTCGAGCAGACCTGTTCGCATGTCGTCGTCATGCACGCCGGCCGGGTTGTCACGGCCGGCCCGGTCGCCGACATCGTCGGCGCGACAAGCACTGCCCATCTCGAGGAGGCCTTCTTGCGCGCCATCGCGGCCGCCCAGACCGGGGCGCCGTTGCCCGGTCCCGCGGATTCCACCGCCGAGAACCTGCGTCAGGTCCGAGCCCGATGACGACGCTTGAGCGCGAGGGGCGGCATACCGGACGCCCGTTGTCCTTCCGGGCGGAGGCGAGCCGACAAGTTCGGCGGCGGCGCACCTTCTGGGGGTTCCTCGCGCTCCTGGCGCTGCCGGTCGTCCTCGTCGGGGCGTTCGCCATCGGGCGCACCAGTGGGCCACCGGGTGGGCTGCGGCTGTCCGATCTGGCCCAGCAGGGCGGCGCCAACTTCGCGGTCTTCGCGCTTTCTGCCGCGTCGGACTTCCTGCTCGTCGTGCTTGCGGCGCTGTTTGCCGGGGACGCCGTGCCGGCGGAGGCGTCGTGGTCCTCGTTGCGTTATCTCTTGGTCGCTCCGGTCCCTCGGGCGCGCCTGCTGGCGGCCAAGTGGGCCGTGGCGATCACCACGCTCGGTGTGGCGATTCTGGCCTACCTCGCCTGGGGCCTGGTCGTCGGCCTCATCGCTTATGGGTCCGCACCCTTCACCAATCCGGCTGGGGGAGTCCTGGATTGGGGGGATCTGGGGCTGCGGTTGATGATCGCGGCGGCATATCTGTGGGTGTCGCTATGGCAGGTTGCGGGGATCGCGTTCCTGCTCGGGGTGCGCACCGATGCCCCCCTGGGAGCGGTCGGTGTCGCCGTACTCGTGGCCATCGTGTCCTCGATCCTCGGCCAGATCGACAGCCTCGGCGATCTGCGCAACGGGTTGCCGTTGCACTACCAGCGAGCCTGGCTGGACTTGTTGAGCCCTCAGGTGGACTGGACGGCGATGCGCCACGGGGTGCTCTGGTCGGTGCTGTTCACGATCAGCACCGTGGCGCTGGCGTTTGGGCTCTTCCACCGCAAGGACGTCCTGAGCTGACTGCTCGCGAGAGGCGGTCGCCGTCGTCAGGCGGATCTTTCTGACTGCGGAAAAAGTGTTCCACGCAGCGGAACCCGAGTGGCGTGATGGAGGTCTCGTGGGCGCCACGTCACACAGGGAAGCGTCGCCAGCACGCCAGTGCGACACTGTTACTGGTCAGTAATACCCGCATCCACGGCGTTGGAGGCGACACATGTTGGATCCGAGAGTGGCAGGGGAGATCGCTCGACTCTTCGGGCTCGGCGATGGCGCGCGCCTGGAAGGGCCCATCGCTCACGGCCGCAAGGGTCAGGTGTGGCGGTTGGTCACCCATCAGGGCCGGTATGCCGTCAAGGCGCTCTTCGGCGCCGTCTTCCGCGAGCGGGCGGAGCGGGACGCGGCATACCAAGACATGGTCCGCGCCACGGGAGTGCCGATGCCCGCCGTCGTGCGGACGCTCGACGGCGCCGTCCTGGCTGATGTCGGCGGACCGCCGCCGACGGCCACGGTGCGGGTTTACGAGTGGGTCGACGTCCTGGAGCCACGCCGAGACCTGGACCCACGAGAGATCGGCGCGTTGCTGGCGCGGGTGCACAACGTCGAAGCCCCTGCCTCCGGCCCGGTCGACGCGTGGTATCGCGAGCCGGTCGGTTCGGCGGTCTGGGCCGAGTTGGTCGCCCAGTTGCGCGCCGAACACGCCCCCTTTGCCACGGATCTGGCAGCGCTCGTGCCGCAACTCGTCGCCCTGGAACGAACCTTCGAGAGCCCCGACGACGTGCGCACCTGTCACTGCGACCTCTGGGCCGACAACGTTCGCGCGACCCCTGACGGCGGCATCGTGCTGCTCGACTGGGAGAGCGCCGGCCCGGAGAGCCCCTCGCACGAGTTGGGGATGGTCATCTTCGAGTACGGCCTCGGCGATCCGGCCCGGATGCTCGACCTGTATGCCGCCTATCTCATCGCCGGCGGTCCCGGCCGGATCTCACGCGCTGGGGACCTGACGATGCTGGGGGCATCCAGCGAGCACTTGGCGGAGGAGGGCTGCCGACGGTGGCTGTCGGCCACTGACGAAGCCGACCGGCACCTGTCGGCGGCCTGGGTCGAGTGGCTGCTGCACGAACCGGTGACCCCGGCCATCGTCGCCGAAGTCCTCGATGCCGTCGCCGGCCTGGGCGGGTCTGGTCGGGACTGACCGGCATCGCCGACGCCCTCTCCCGGTGCCCGGGGACTCGTTCCGCGGTGCCGATCTGTGGAGCGTTAGCCACGCCAGAGTGTGGCTAACGCTCCACCATCCCCGGGACGCGGGCGGCCGCGTCGGCGGGCAGCAGCGCCAAGGCCACGGTGAGGCGCAGGATCTCTTCCGGGTCGTCCAACCGTTCTCCGAACAGCTCGCGTAGCTGTCCCATCCGATAGCGCACCGTCTGTGGGTGGACATAGAGGTGCCCAGCGATGAGTTCGCGTCGGCCGTGATGCAGGAGCCAGGACCGCAGGGTCTCGGCCAGCCGGACCCGAGCGGTGGGCCGGACGCCCGCCAACGGGGCCAGGGCCCACGCACGCAGGTCGGCCAGAGCCTCTCGATCGGCGCCCAAGATGATCTCGACGAGGTGATTGTCGGTGTCCACGACGCCGCTGGCCGTGGCGTTGCTTGCCGGAGCGACCCTGCTGGTCGTGGCGTTGCTCGCCGGACCGGCCCCGATCGCCACCCATGAGCTCAGGTCTCTGGCTCGCAGCGCACGCCGGAAGGACCCGTGCGCCTGCAACCACGCCCGCTCCGGTCCCACGATCGCGGCCCGCCCGTCCAGTTGGCGCAGCAGCCGATCCCGATCGCGCCCGGTGGCATCCGGGACGAGCAGGACCCCGATGTCGTCGTCGTCAGTGGTGGCCGGGTCGGCCCCGACGGCCAGGGTCCGCGAGTCCAGGAGCCCGAGGACGGCTCGCAGTTGACCCTCGGGGAGCAGGACGGCCGTCAGAGTCCGAGGCGGGTGCCACTCCGCACGACGGGCCGCGGCGACCAGGTCCGCCTCCTCGCCCCCGGCAACGAGGAGGGCGGCTAGGCGCTCCCGGTATCGCTCGCGGGCGCGCCCAGCGGTGGCGAGTTCATCGGCGTGACCAGCGATGCTCGCCGAGGAGAGCGCATCAATGTAGGCGAAGACTAGCTCCGCGAACGGGCCCAGCGTTGCCGCCGGCACGTCACAGGCAACCGCTTCACGCGACAGTCCGCGCCAACACACCCGCGCACCGACCCGGTATGCCGCCTGCAGCGCATCCATGGACCGGCCACTTCGGGCTTCCCCTCGGCCCAGCTCATAGGCAGCGGCCGTGCTCGGCGCGATGGGCTCGGCCGGATCGGTCCCGGCGCCGCGTCGGGCCAACTCGAGGAAGTTGACCAAAGCCAACTCGACCGCGGTCCGGATCCGCACGCCCATGGCGTCGGAGAAGGGCCGGGCATAACTGGGCACTTCGCGCATGATTGTCTCGACGGCCTCGGCGGCAACCCTGGGAACGGCGGCGTGCAACCGTTCGAAGGTCTCTTGGTCCAGGGCCAGCGCCGACGTCGCCGGCGACGGCGACGGCATACCCCCGGGTGGTCCCTCCGCGGAGCGCGGCCGGCGCAGGGGACGGGAGGTGGGTGGCACGGCATACCCCTTTGTCTCTGAAGAACAAAAGTTTAGGCCCGCTTCACGTCGAGTCGCCAGAAATCTAGCGCAGAAACCCGGAACAATGGACCCATGTCTGCCACGGTCACCCCGCCGCGAGGCCGCAGTCTTCGGCGGCGCGCCTGGCGCGCCGCTGAGGCGCTCACTGGAGTCCTCATGCCGGCCGACACCCTCGATGTCTTCAGCCCGCTGCGTCCGGGAGCCGGCCAGCTCGCCGGACGGATCGAGCAGATCCGTCTGGAAACCCCGGACGCGGCGACGGTGTTCATCAAACCGGGGGCCGATTGGGCGGGGCACATCCCCGGCCAATACGTGCGCTTCGGTGTTGACATCGACGGCGTTCGACACTGGCGGACCTATTCGCTGACGAGTCGGACGGATCGCCCCGACGGGCTCATCTCGATCACGACCAAAGCCCTTCCCGATGGCCGGGTGAGCCGACATGTGGTCAACGCTCTTCGCCCCGGAGCCCTCGTGCACCTTGGCCAGGCCGAGGGTGACTTCGTCCTGCCGACCGTTCGCCCCGCCAAAGTCCTCTTCCTCACTGGCGGCAGCGGCATCACCCCCGTCATGGGCATGCTGCGCAACCAGATCGCCGAGCTGCCCGACGTCGTGATGATCCACTCGGCACCGACAGCCCGCGATGTCATCTTCGCCTCCGAGCTGCGCGAGCTGGCCACGTCCGGGCTGCTTCGTCTCGTCGAACTGCACACCGACACCGACGGGATGCTCGACGTGTCCGCCGACCTTGACGCGTTGGTGCCCGACTGGCGCGAGCGCGAGGTCTGGGCCTGCGGCCCGTCCGGGCTGCTCGACGCGTGCGAGGCCCACTGGTCGGCCGCCGCTCTCACCGAGCGACTGCACGTCGAGCGCTTCCGCCCGCACCTGCACGTGGCGGGCGAGGGCGGCACGGTCACCTTCACCAAGACCGGCACGATCGTCGACGCCGACGGCGCCCGCCCCATCCTCGAGGTGGCCGAGGAGGCCGGTGTGCTCATGCCCCACGGCTGCCGGATGGGCATCTGCTATCAGTGCGTGTTGCCGCTGCGCGACGGCGCGGTCCGCGATCTGCGCACCGGCGACCTCACGTATGCCGCCCCCGGCGACGGCGTCGTCGTCCAGACTTGCGTGTCGGCGGCCGCCGGCGCGTGCGAGATCGAGCACTGAGGAGCCAGGGTATGACCCTCGTCGCCGAGCCGCACCCCGTTGCGACCGAACCGGCAGCCACTCACCCGCTGGGGGCCGCCTTCGCGCCCCCAGCCCCACCGGTCGATGCGCGGGTCAATCCGCATCTGCGGCTGGCCGACGGCAAGGAGCGAGTGCTGCATCCCAAGCCGTCGGGGCGCCCGGACCCGACCGCTCACCTGAGCGCCGCCGACATCGAGGCCCTGGGCCGCGAGTTGGACGCCTTGCGCCAAGAGGTCATGGATTCCCGGGGAGCCGACGACGCGGCATACATCCGCAAGGTCATCGCGTTCAACCGCTACCTCGAGGTAGCGAGCCGCGCGGTCCTGCTCTTCTCGCTCTTCCCGCCCGCGTGGTTCGTCGGCACCGCCGGGCTGTCGGTCGCGAAGATCATCGACAACATGGAGCTCGGTCACAACATCCTGCACGGCCAATGGGACTGGATGCGTGACCCGAAGATCCACTCGACGACCTGGACCTGGGACCACGTCTCCCCAGAGGCGCAGTGGAAGGAGTCGCACAACGAGACTCACCACACCTACACGAACGTCCTCGGGCGTGACAACGACCTCGGCTACGGCATCATGCGGGTCGATGCCGACCAGCCATGGACGTTGGCCAACCTCGGGCAGCCGTTGTACAGCTTCATCAACGCGCTGTTCTTCGAGTGGGGGATCGCCAGCTACGACCTCAAGCTGCACGACGTTCTCACCGGCAAGTTGCCCAAGGACGAAGCCAAAGCTCGGGTCGACCTGTTGCTCACCAAGATGCGGCGCCAGGTTCTCAAGGACTATCTGATCCACCCGCTGCTGTCCGGGCCGTCGTTCCTGCCGACGATGGGCGCCAACTTCGTCGCGACCATCATCCGCAACCTGTGGTCCAACGGCGTCATCCTCTGCGGGCACTTCCCCTTCGGAGTCGACACCTTTGCCTACGACTCGATCGAGGGCGAGACCCGTGGGGAGTGGTACGTGCGGCAGATGCTCGGCTCGGCCAACATCTCCGGCGGTTGGCTCGTCCACTTCATGTCTGGCAACCTCAGCCACCAAATCGAACACCACCTCTTCCCGGACCTGCCGAGCAACCGGTATGCCGAGGTGGCACCGAAGGTTCGTCAGATCTGCGAACGCTACGGCCTGCACTACGTGACCGGCTCGTATCCCCGCCAGCTCGCCTCGGCCTGGGCAAAGGTCTTCTACTTCTCGCTGCCGGACAAGGAACCCGACCGGTCGCGGGCCCAGATCATCGGCAGCGCAGTCAAGGACGCGGTGGCGGCTCGCCGGGCCAAGCGCGCCGCAAAGGCTGCCGCAAAGTTCGCCTGACGCGCCTCCCGCAGCGATACCCTCGGCAGGTATCTCTCGGTATGCCGGGCACCTCCTGTGAGGTGTCCCTCGCAAGGAGCGTCTCTCCCATGCTCGCACCGATCTCGTGGCCGCGTGCCCGCCGGCACGGCATACACCGCGTCGTCCGGAGGCTGCGCTGATGTCCCGCGTGCGCGAATACCTCGACTTCGACCTGGAGCTCACCGACGCCGGCGGCGGGGGCTACACCGCGCGCGTGCTTGCCTCCCCCAAAGGCGAGGCGACCACAGACTTCCGTATGCCGTTCGTGGGCGCCGACTTGGAGAACGTCATCCTCAAGCTCGGCCGAACTCGATCGGGGGTTCGGGCCCTGGGCTCCCCGCAACAAGAGCTGGCCCGGACCTTCGGCGGACGCCTCTATGACGCCGTCTTCGGCGGCGAGGTGGGAACCTGCTTCCGGCGTAGCCTCGACGAAGCCGAAGAGCACGGCAAGGGGCTGAGAGTCAAACTCCGCCTCACCGACGTGCCCGCGCTCGCCGACGTCCCCTGGGAATACCTGTATGCCGCAGGGCTGGGTCGCTTTCTCGTTCTGTCCGAGTCGACCCCGGTCATTCGCTACCTCGATCTGCCCCGGGAGGTGCCGCCGCTCACGGTGAGCCCGCCGCTGCGAATCCTCTTGGCGGTCAGCAGCCCAACTACCCTCGCGCAGTTGGACACTGATGCCGAGGTCGCCAAAGTCACCGGCTCGTTGCGCGACCTGGTCGACCGGGGCATCGTCATCGTCGACCCGCTCCCGCACGCGACCCTGGCACGGCTGCGCCAAGCCCTCAACGATCACGATTACCACGTGCTGCACTTCATCGGCCACGGAGGTTTCGATCCGGCGGCCGGTGACGGAGTGCTGGCCTTCGAGGACGCTGCCCAACAGGCGCACTTGGTCGCGGGCCAGGACTTGGGCACCCTGCTTCATGATGTGCGGACCCTCCGCCTTGCGGTGCTCAACGCGTGCGAAGGCGCCCGCCAGTCGCCGACCGACCCCTTCTCCGGGGTCGCACAGTGCTTGGTCCGTCAAGGTATGCCGGCCGTAGTGGCCATGCAGTTCGAGATCACCGACGACGCGGCGACGAGTCTGTCGGCCGAGTTCTATGCCGCGCTGGCCGAGGGGCTGCCCATCGACGCAGCCCTGGCCAAGGCCCGGATGGGGGTCTTCGCATCGGACAACGATGTCGAGTGGGGGACGCCCGTCCTCTATTTGCGGGCCCGGGACGGCCGAATTTTCGAGGTCGCCGGCTCGGCTGCGACGGGGCCGCTGTCGGACGGGACTTCGGTTCAAACCCCGACCTCAGCTCCTACCCCGGCTCCGACCCCGGCTCCGCTTTCGCCACAGCCGTCACAGCCGCCACCCTCCCCGACGCCGGTTCCCACCCCGGTTCCCACCCCGGTTCCGACGCAGGTTCCGACGCCGACCCCGGCTCGGGTCGCTCGGCGGCATCCGGCGCTCGTCCCTGCCATCGCAGCAGCCGTGATCGTCATGCTCGGTGTTCTCGGCATCGTGCTCCTCCGACCGGGCGACCCGCAGCCCTTGCCTGACCCGGGGGCCTCCCAGCCTGCGGCGCGCACCACCTTCGTCGCCCAGCGCGGGACCCCGGTCATCGATGGACAGGGCAACGACTGGGCTGCGGCGGTCCCCTATGTCTCGGACGTGCTCGTGGCCGGGAAGTCGACCAAGATCAAGGCGACCTGGAGCGTCATGTGGGACTCCCAGGCGCTCTTTGTCCTCGCCGACGTCGCGGACCCCGTGTTGGTCCCCGCAGACCAGGCCGCCCCAGATCAGCAGTGGCGTGGCGATTCCGCGAGCTTCGAGCTGGGTGCGGACCCGCGCGGCATACCTGCCGATGCGGGCTTGCGTGGGACCGACGCGCACTACATCGTCGGGCTCCCACCGAGCACTCCTGCGCGGGTGAAGATCGTTATCAACCGGGCAAACGTTACGAAGAACACCATCGAAGCCGGCCGCGCCCACGGCGAGACGGACGCCGTCGTCACCCTGATCCCGGGCGGATACCGGGTCGAGGCGCGGCTGCCCTGGGCGGTCACCGGCCTGGCCCCCAGCGGCGTGAGTTCGGGCCAGGTCTTCGGGATCAACCTCAACGTCAGCGACGCCGGCGCCACGGCGAAGGAGTTCGCGGCGATGTATTCCAGCAACCGCAGCCGGACCGGGGCCAACCAGGTGAGACCGGCCGCATGGCAGACGGTCCAACTCCAGGGATAGCGCCTGGATCCACAGCCAGGCCGAGGACTGCTCGACCCGCTCCTCGGCGCTCCGCGCTCGGGCGCTGTCGCCGTCGCTGCCGCAGTGGCTGCGGTCCTCGTGATCTTGGCTGCCCTCGCAGTCCGACGCGATGGGGCAGGCCCCAGGCATCCTTCGGTGAGTTTGCATGGCGTACAACCGTGAGAGAGGATTTACCCACGAGTAACCCGCTCGGCCACCCACCCGCGGAAGGCATGACGATGGCTAGGTATGACATCACCACGACGACGCTCGGCACTCTTCTGGAGGACCCCGACGTCGTGGCCATCATGGAGAAGCACGCGCCGGGGATCACCAGCAACCCGATGATCGGCATGGCAGCGGGTATGCCGGCCGCCCAGGCGGTCGCCATGGCGGGCGGAATGATCGGCAACGACGCAGTGTCGGCGATTACCGACGAGGTCACTTCACTTCAGTGAACTGCGTGTAGTACAGTCTTCACGTAACACCCACAGACCCACGAGCGGCTGCCGGACCCCCTGCTGGCGGCCGCTCGTGTTTGTGTTTTCGGGGCTAGTGCGCACTGGCGGTCGCTTGGTGGCACGCGGGCGAGCGGCATACCGGATAGCGTGCGGTGATGGGCGCGAAGGCGAGCACTCCGGCGATCGACCTCGCGGTGGGCGAGCGGACGGTCCGGGTGAGCAACCCGGACCGGGTCTATTTCCCGGCGCACGGGTGGACCAAGCTCGATCTGGCGACCTACTACCTCGCCGTCGGCGACGGCATCGTCCGCGCGCTGCGGGAGCGGCCGTGCATGCTGCACCGGTTCCCCGAGGGCCTGGCCGGCGAGAAAGTCCACCAGAAGCGGATCCCGCACGGAGCCCCGCCATGGCTACAGACGGTGCGGCTGCACTTCCCGAGGTGGAACCGCACCGCAGACGAACTGTGCGTCACCGAGCTGGCCTCGGTGATCTGGGCGGTCCAGATGTCGACCGTGGAGTTCCATCCCTGGAACGTCCGGCGGGCCGACGTCGACCGCCCCGACGAGTGGCGGATCGACCTCGACCCGATGCCCGAGGCGGGCTTCGATCGGGTTCGGGTCGTCGCGGGGGTCGTTCGCGAGGTGCTCGACGAGCTCGGGATCGTCGGCTACCCCAAGACCTCGGGCGGCAACGGGCTGCACGTCTACGTCCGGATTGTGCCGGAGTGGGAGTTCGCCGACGTGCGCCGGGCGGCGCTGGCCTTCGCTCGGGAGGTGGAGCGGCGGTTGCCCGGTGACGCAACGACCACCTGGTGGCGCAAGGACCGCGACCCGCGACATGTCTTCATCGACTACAACCAGAACGCGCGAGACCACACCATCGCGGCGGCATACTCGGTCCGTGGCGTCCCCGACGGCACCGTCTCGACGCCCATCCGGTGGGACGAGATTGCCGACGTCGAACCCCGATCCCTCACTCTGGCAACGGTTCCCGCGAGGTATGCCGCCCTCGGTGACCTGCACGCGGGTATCGACGACACGGCATACCGGCTTGACACCTTGCTGGAGTGGGCCGACCGGGACGAGCGGGCCGGAGCCGGCACGCCGCCCGAACCCGACGAGTGACGCCTACCTGTGAAAAGTCAGTGAATCTGCAACGACCTGGCGACAGGGGCGGCCCGGCGGCATACCCTCAGGCATGGCCCCGTTGCCACCCCGACCGGCGCCCCCGCCGCCCGCTCCGGAACCAGCGCCGCTCTCGCCTGGCCGGTTAGTCGCCGAGCGCGCCCTGTCGTGGAGTCGCCGCTGGTGGGCGCTGACGCTCGTTCTCGCCGCGGTCGCGGGACTCACCGTCACCCTGCTCGTCCGCGACCTGCGGGCCACCCCGCCCCCCACCGCCGCCGAGATCGAGAAGGCCGCCGGCAAGGTAGTCACCAAGGCACGTGAAGATGCGGCGCGCGCGCCGTCGGAGGCCAGCACGGCATACCGGGGGATCATCCCCAGCCTGGTGGTCATCGAGACAGCCGGCTCCGGCGGCGACCCGAAGGCGCAGGGGCTGGGCACCGGGGTCATCGTCAGCCAGGAAGGCGCGATCCTCACGGCTCACCACGTCGTCGCCGGCGGCGGCACGATCACGGTTACCTTCGCCGACGGAACCCGCTCGGCCGCCCGCATCGACACGGCCCAACCGGAGAACGACATCGCCGTCCTGGCCGCCGACACGCTCCCCGAAGTGGTCGTCCCCGCGGTCCTGGGCGGCGGGGTGCGCGTCGGCGACCCCGTGTATGCCGTGGGCCACCCGCTCGGTCTCACCGCGTCCTTCTCGGCGGGTGTGGTGTCCGCGACCGGCCGGACCATCGAGGCCGAGGGGCTCAAACTCGCCGACCTCATCCAGTTCGACGCGGCGGTCAACCCAGGCAATTCCGGTGGGCCGCTGGTGAATTCCGGTGGACAAGTCGTCGGCATCGTCACGGCGCTCGCCAACCCGTCCAAGCAGCCGTTCTTCGTCGGCATCGGCTTCGCCGTGCCCATCGCCACAGCCGGCGGCGCTGCCGGCGGCCCGTCCATCTGAAGGAGCCACATGTCGACTCCGTATGCCGCCTCGCCGGCACCGATCCCTGACCCGCCGCTGCAGGTGCCCGGGCCAGCGCCCACGGCCGCGCCCGCCCCAGGACCCATGCCACCCGCGCCGGGATCGCACCCGCTGGAGCAGATGCTCTATCAGGTCAAGCGGACCATCGTCGGCCAAGACCAGTTGCTCGAGCGCATGCTCGTCGCCCTCTTGGCCCGCGGCCACCTGCTCGTCGAGGGCGTCCCCGGCCTGGCCAAGACGATGGCGATCAAGACCCTGGCCGAAGCGATCGGGGTGGACTTCAAGCGGATCCAGTTCACCCCGGACCTCGTGCCCGCCGACCTCATCGGCACGCGGATCTACAACCAGCAGACCGGCGATTTCCAGGTCTCGCTCGGCCCGGTCTTCGCCAACCTCGTGCTTGCCGACGAGATCAACCGGGCGCCTGCCAAGGTGCAGAGCGCCTTGCTCGAGGTCATGCAGGAGCGTCAGGTCACCATCGGCCGCGAGACGTTCAGCGCCCCTGACCCGTTCCTCGTCATGGCCACCCAGAATCCCATCGAGTCCGAGGGCACCTACCCGCTCCCCGAGGCCCAGGTCGACCGGTTCATGCTCAAAGTTCTCGTCGGATATCCCTCCGCCACAGAGGAATACGTGGTCGTCGAGCGGATGATTCGCGCGGCTGAGCGGATCGACGCCGTCCTGGACGCGGCCGGGCTGCGGGGGTTGCAGGCCGCCGTCGACACCGTCTACGTCGACCCGGGAGTGATCCAGTATGCCGTCGCCCTCGCCGGCGCCACCCGTGACCCGGCGAGCGTGGGGCTGCCCGAGCTGGGTCGCTATCTGTCCTTTGGAGCCAGCCCCCGGGCCTCGATCAACCTCATCCTCGCGTCCCGAGCCTTGGCCTATCTGCGCGGCCGTGACTACGTCATCCCGACCGACGCGCGCGAACTGGCGCCTGACGTGCTGCGGCATCGGATGGTGCTCAGCTATGAGGCGCTGGCCGACGATGTCAGCGCCGACGACCTGCTCGGGCCGATCCTCGCGGCGGTGCCGTTGCCGGAAAGTCCGGCAGGGCGGCATACCGCAGCGAGCGGTGACCCGATCCCGGCCAACGTGGACCCGGCATGGTACCGACGACCGGAGTAGGCGCCCCCGAACGGTTGCTGCGCCGCCTGGAGTGGACGGTGGTGCGGCGGCTGGACGGGCGGTTGCAGGGCGACTACAGGACCATCTTCCGCGGCACCGGGGTCGACTTCCGCGACCTGCGGGAATACGAGCCGGGCGATGACCTGCGGCACATCGACTGGAACGTCACGGCTCGCACCGATCTCCCGTTTGTGCGGCAATACACCGAGGACCGTGAGCTCACCGCCTGGCTGCTGCTGGACCGGTCGGCGTCGATGGGGTTCGGACCGACCGACCGGCCCAAACACACCGTCCTCGTCGAGTTGGCGACCACCCTTGCGCTCCTGCTGGCCCGCGGGGGCAACCGGGTCGGCGCGGTTCTCTACGGCGACGGCGTCGATCGGCTCGTGCCGCCCCGCCAGGGTCGAGACCAGGTGCTGCGCATCGCCCGGCATGTGCTCGCCGCCCCGCCGTCGGCCGGCCAACCGACCGATCTCGGTGCGCTCCTGCGCGCCGCGGGTGGCATGGCTCGCCAACGCTCCCTCGTCGTCATCGTCTCCGATTTCGTCACGACGCCTGGGTGGGAGGGTCCGCTCGGCCTGCTCGCTCGTCGGCACGATGTCGTGGCCGTTCAGCTTGTCGATCCTCGCGAGCACAACCTGCCCGACGCCGGCCTCATCTCGCTGACCGACCCGGAGACAGGTCAGCACGTGCTGGTTGACACGGGCGACCCCGAATTCCGTTCTCGTCTGCGGGATCTGGCGGCACAGCGGCAGCGGCAATTGGAGGCTGTCGTGGCTCATGCCGGGATCGCCCTGCATCCGGTGTCGACCGATGAGGACCTCGTCGGGGCGCTGCTGCGAATGGCTCGCTTGCGCGGGAGGTGGCGTCGATGACCTGGCCGGTGACCTTCGCGGCTCCGTGGGCGCTGCTCGGCCTGCTGCTCGTGCCCGGTCTCGCCGCGGCATACGGGATGGTGCGAGCCCGGCGCCGCGCGCGACGGGACGAGCTGGCGGCCTTGGGGTTTGCCCCGGTCGGTCCAGCGGCGCCGACCGGATCGGGGGCCGACGCTCCCACCCGCAGGCGCCGTTGGGGAGCTCGTCTGGTGCCCGCCGCGCTGGCGCTCGCCCTCGCCCTTCTCGTGGTGGCTGCGGCCCGCCCGCAGGCGACCGTGCCCGACCTGCGGCGCGAGGGGACGGTGATCCTGGCCGTCGACACGTCCGCGAGCATGACGGCCATCGACGTGGGACCGACTCGGATGGCAGCGGCGCGCGAGGCGGCCAAGGCGTTCGTGGCCCAGCAGCCGCCGACCATCCGGATCGGCGTGGTGTCCTTCGGCGACAACGGGGTCGTGCTGCAGGCGCCGACCGTCGTCCAAGCCGACGTCCTCAGGGCGATCGATCGGCTCACCCCGCAAGGCGGCACCTCGCTCGGACAGGGAATCTTCGCCTCCCTCAAGGCAATTGCCGGAGGCAAACTGGCGATCACCGAGGAGCAGCTCAAGGGGAACATCGAGGAACTCGACATCGGCTATTACGGGTCGTCGGCGATCGTGCTGCTCTCGGACGGGCAGGACACCTCGCGGCTCGACCCGATGCCACTGGCTGAACTCGCCGCCGTCGCCGGGGTGAAGATCCACACCGTCGGGCTCGGGGATCCGGCTGGCACGACGGTCACCGTCGACGGCTTCACCGCCGCCACCCGGCTGGACGAGGCCATGCTCACGGCGGTGGCTGATGCGACGGGGGGCCGCTATCTCGCCGCGCCGGACGCGCAAACCCTGACCGATGTCTATGGGTCGATCGACCTGGCCATGACGAGCACACCCGTGCGTGCCGAGATCTCCGCGCTGTTCGCCGCTGTCGCTCTGCTCGTCCTCGTCGCCGCAGTCGCCACCTCGATCCTGCGCACCGGGAGGGTGATCTGAATGTCGTTCGCCTGGCCCCTCGCCGTGCTCGCGGTGTTGCTCGCGCCGGCGCTGCTCGCGGCATACCTCTGGTCGTTGCGGCGACGGCGCCGGTATGCCGTCCGCCATCCGGATCTCGCGCTCGTCCGGGCCGCACTCCCGCCCCGGTCGAGGTGGCGCCCCCATTTGCCGGTGGCCCTCGTGGTGCTGGGCGTGGGTCTGTTAGGTCTGGCAGTGGCCCGCCCGCAGGCCTCGGTTGAGGTGCCTGCGCAGCGGACCGCCATCATCCTGGCCGTGGACGTCTCGCGCTCGATGTGCGCCACCGACGTCGTGCCCAACCGGCTGACGGCGGCGCGCGAAGCGGTTCGAGCCTTCGTGCAGGCGCAGCCGGACGACACTCGGATGGGCTTGGTCGCCTTCTCCGGGTCGGCGGCTCTCGTCGTCCCGCCGACGACCGACTCGGAGTCCCTGCTCACCTCCCTCGACGGGCTGAGCACGGGTCGGGGCACGGCGATCGGGTCGGCGATCCTCACCTCGGTCGATGCCATCGCGGCGATCAACGGCCAGGTCGAACCGGTCGGCGAGGTGCCCTCAGGTCCGGAGAACACCCAGCAGCGTGGGGTCCAGGCCCCCGTGCCGAGCGTGATCGACCCGCCTCCAGGAGCGACCGGGGGCTTCGTCTCGGACATCGTGGTCTTGCTCACCGACGGTGCGAACACGCGCGGCGTGCTGCCGTTTGCGGCTGCCAAGCTGGCGGCGGAGCGGCGGATCCGGGTCTATCCCATCGGCTTCGGGACCACGACTCCGTCGCAAATGGTTTGCACCGCAGAGCAGTTGGGTGGCGACGCCTTCGGCGAGTTCGGGCCGCGCAACGGGGTCGACCAGTTCCCCGGTGGCGGTGCAGGTGGTGGGGGAGGCGGTGCAGGTGGCGGAGGCGGTGCAGGTGGCGGTGGTGGCCGGGGCAACTTCCTCCTCGTCGACGAGCCCACCCTGCAGGCTGTCGCCACGGCCACGGGCGGTTCCTACCATCGGGCCAGCGATGCTGCCCAACTCGGAGAGGTCCTGCGCGGGATCCCCCGTGAGGTGGTCCTGCAGCGCGAGAACGTCGAGCTCACGGCATACCTCGCCCTCCTGGCCGCCCTCGTCGTGGCCGGTGCGCTGGTCTTGGCCGTCCGATGGAACCCACTCGCCTGAGGCTGAGGTATGCCGCCGGGCGTTCGGCCACCCCGCACCGTCCATTGCGTGTGGTCGAACGCGTGACGCGGACCGCGTTTCACCGCACTCAACCGAACGCGGGCCGCGATGCGCCGCACTCAACCGAACGCGGACCGCGATGCGCCGCACTCAACGGCGCGGACCGCGTCTCACCGCACTCAGGCAGCCGCGATGGCGGCGTTGATCGCGTCCACGGTCGGGCCTGGCTCGCGAACGGTGAGGTAGAGCCGATCGAAATCCTCGTCGGCCAGTTGCACGACGATCGTCAACGCCGAACCGGTGACGTTCCAGAAGTGCCGTTCGCCATCGCGGGTGAAGGTCCCGGCCCACTTGAGGCCGGGGACCCCCAACCCCGGATTGCGCAGGCCCTTGTAGCCACGCGCCGCACCGGGGTCGGCCGTCGCGCCCCGGACATGGGCCAGGGGGATGCGCAGTTGGCGAGTCAGAGCCCAGACCTTGTCCAGACCTTTGGGCTCGACGATGAGGTAGCCGTCGCTCACGGTCACGAGGTTCACGATGACGCTCCTTTCACTGCTCGATGAGATGGGCCCGGGCGAGCAACCGAGTCCCCAAGAGCTGGACGGCTTCCGGCTGGGTCAGCGGAGCCAGTGCGGTGGCGCAGAGGGCCCGCACCTCGGCGTCGCGTGGGGCGAGTTCGACGAGGGCGACGAGCAGCAGATCGATGGCGTCGTCGTCGCGGCTGGTCGCAGCATCGGCACTGGTCCGACGCAGCGCCGCGAGGAACAGCCCGCGTTTGCTCGCGAAGGCCTGGTAGAGGCTGCCGCGGTGCAGTCCCGTGGCCGCCAAGAGGGTGTCGATCGAGGTCCCCTCGTAGCCCTGCCGGAGGAAGATGGCGGCTGCCCGGGCCACGACGTCGTCCTCGTCGAAAGTCCGATTCCTGCCCATGTGCATGATCGTGTCAAATAGATGACCGATCAGTCAAGAACGATCAGTCAACAAAAGACTCGGCGGTGGTCAGCCCTCGGGGACCGCGCCGCGCAGCTCGTCGAGCCAGACCCGGGCGGACGCGTCGGACGGCATACGCCAGTCGCCGCGGGGGGACAGCGACCCGCCGCGGACCACCTTGGGGCCGTTGGGCAGCGCCGACCGCTTGAACTGGTTGGCGAAGAACCGCTGGAGGAAGACGTCCAGCCAGTGCCGGATCTCGCCCACGGTGTATGCCGTCCGCGCGCCCTCGGGGAAACCTTCCGGCCACTGCCCGCTCGCCGCGTCATGCCAGGCGTGCCACGCGAGGAAGGCGATGGTCGACGGGCGCAACCCGTGGCGCAGGACGTAGAAGAGGGCGAAGTCCTGCAGGGCATAGGGCCCGATCGACGCCTCGGTCGACTGCGCCGCCTCACCCTCTCGGGTCGGGACGAGCTCCGGCGAAATGGTCGTGTCGAGGATCGAGTGCAGGGTCGCCCCCACGTCCTCGGAGAACTGCCCAGAGGCGATGACCCAGCGGATGAGGTGCTGGATGAGTGTCTTGGGGACGCCGGTGTTGACGCCGTAATGCGACATCTGGTCGCCCACACCATAGGTGCACCAGCCCAAGGCCAGCTCGGACAGATCCCCCGTGCCGAGGACAATCCCCTTGCGCTGGTTGGCGATTCGGAACAGGTAGTCGGTGCGCAAGCCGGCCTGGACGTTCTCGAAAGTCACGTCATAGACCGGCTCGCCCCGCCCGGCGGGGTGTCCCAGGTCGCGCAGCAGTTGGGTCGCGGCGGGTCGGATGTCCAACTCCTCCCAGGTCACCCCGAGCGCCTCCATGAGCCGGATCGCGTTGCCCTTGGTGTGGTCGGACGTGGCGAACCCGGGCATGGTGAAGGCCAGCACGTCCGAGCGCGGCCGGTCCAGCCGGTCCATCGCCCGGCAGGCGACGATGAGCGCATGTGTCGAGTCCAGCCCACCGGACACCCCGATGACGACGGTCGGTCGCCCGATCGCGCGCAGCCGCTGCTCCAGCCCGGCCACCTGGATTGAATACGCCTCGTAACAGTCCTGCGCCAGCCGCGCCGGGTCGTCCGGCACGAACGGATAGCGGTCGACCGCCCGGCGCAACCCGAGGTCCGAGCGCGGCGGGTCGAGCCGGAAGGTCACCTCGCGGAAGGTCCCGACCCGGGCCGCGTGGGTGCGGCGGTTGTCGTCGAAGGTCCCTTGCCGCATCCGCTCCTGCCGCAACCGGGCCAGGTGGACGTCAGCGACCGACCTGCGCGGCCCGGCCGGGAAGCGCTCGCTCTCCGCCAGGAGGGTGCCGTTCTCCCACACCATCGTCTGGCCGTCCCACGCGAGGTCGGTGCTCGACTCGCCTTCTCCTGCAGCGGCATACACGTATGCCGCGAGGCACCGCGAGGAGGCGGACTCGGCGAGCATCGCTCGGTCGCGCGCCTTGGCGACGGTGATTGGGGAGCCGGACACGTTGACCAGGACGGTGGCGCCCGCGAGCGCCGCCTCGGCCGACGGCGGGATCGGCACCCACATGTCCTCGCAGATCTCGACGTGGACGACGAGGTCGGGCACATCGACGGCCCGGAACAGCAGGTCCGGCCCGAACGGCACCTCCACGGACTCGCCGGACCCGTCGGACTCGCCCAACTCGCCGGACCCGCCGGACCGGCCCGACTCGCCGGACCCGCCCGACTCGCCGGACCCGCCCGACCCCAGCTCGACCCGGATCGTCCCACGGGCGTCGTGGCCGGCCGCGATGGTTCGCGACTCGTAGAACTCGCGATAGGTCGGCAGATAGGACTTCGGAGTCACGCCGAGGATCTGCCCGCGGTGCACCACCACCGCGCAGTTGTAGACCCGACCCCGCGCCCGCAGCGGCGCGCCGACGACCAGGACCGGCAGCAATTCTCTTGAGGAGCGCACCAATTCGCCGAGAGCGATCTCGACCGCATCAAGCAAGGGATCGGACAACACGAGGTCGTCGAGGGAATAGCCCGTCAGCCCCAACTCGGGGAAGACCGCGACGGCCACACCCTCGGCGTGGCACTCGCGCGCCACCTGCAGCGTGGCCGCGACGTTGGCCGCCGGGTCGACCAGCCGCACTGGCAGCGTGCAGGCCGCGACCCTCGCGAAGCCATGGTCATAGATGGAGTAGAAGTTCATGCGGTGCCCGCGTGCCTCCCTGGTCCGGCGGCCCCGGGTCGGAGCTCACCCAGAGTGTCCCACGCCGGTCGCCCCCGCCACCGATGCCGGACATGAGTATGCCGCGTGTAGGGAGAGCCAGGGGCATGGCCCGAGCGATGGGCGCGAGGGGGGGCGCCACCGTTCGCCGACACGCGGCATACGCGAATCATTGTGGACCAGTCGGGAAGGTTGCGCATCTCGAAACGTGCGCAACGGGCGCTGACCCTGCCCACCTAGACTTGGGGTATGCCGCACCCAGACTTGACCGGGCCGCGGTTCGAGCCGTTCCGGGCCTTGCGTTACCCCGCGACAGCGGACTGGTCGGCGGTCATCGCGCCGCCCTACGACGTGCTCTCCGACGCCGACGTGGCAGCACTGCGGGCCCGTAGCCCGCACAACATCGTCCACGTCGACATCCCCGCGGGTCGGGAAACGGGTCGGTATGCCGCCGCGGCGCGACTGCTGGTGGACTGGCAGGCCAACGGGGTGCTGATCCGCGACGAAGCGCCCACCGTCACCATCTACCGGATGCGTTTCGTCGACGCCACCGGAACAGCCCGCGAACTCGTCGGAGTGCTTGGGGGGCTGGAGGTGGTCGACGCTGGTGCGGGGCGGGTGCTGCCGCACGAGCGCACCACGGCGAAGGCCTCGACGGACCGGCTGGACCTCACCCGCGCGACCCGAGCAAATCTCTCGCCCGTGTGGGGACTGTCCTTGGCTGCCGGGCTGACGGCGGCGCTGGCCGCGGAGGGCGAACCGATGGGTGCGGTCACCGTCGACGGCGTCGAGCACCTCGTCGAACGAGTCACCGACCCGGTTCGGATCGCTGCGATCGCAGCCATCATCGGCAGCGACGACGTCCTCATCGCCGACGGGCATCACCGCTACGGGGTCGCTCGCCACTACCGCGACGAGCTGACAGCGGCCGGTATGCCGTCCGCTCCGGCCCGCTCGACCCTCGCCTTCGTCGGCGAACTCGCCCCGGACCAGCTGGCCATCGAAGCGATCCACCGGATCGTCCGCGGTCTGCCAAGCCGGCGACTGCGTGAGCTGTTGGGGCGTGATTTTGACCTTGTCCCGGCAGGTGCCATCGACAGGGGAAACACGTCGAGAGTGGTGATCGAGCTGGCCCGCCGCGAATGTCTCGCGCTCCTGGAATCCGACGGCGAGTTGACGTGGCTGCGTCCTCGCCCGGGTGCCTTCGACGGGGTCCGGGCTCTGGATGGGGCCTGGTTGGAGCACACCCTGGCCGGAGTGGACCTCGTGGTGGACTACCAGCACGGCGTTCCTGAGGTGCTCGACGTGCTGAGCCGAGAGCCGGAGACAGCGGCGATCCTCATCCGCCCGCCCAGCATGGAGCAGATCCAGCAGACCGCCCGTGCGGGTCTGCTTATGCCACCCAAGTCGACGTTCTTCACCCCAAAGCTGCGCACCGGCCTGGTCGTGCGGCTGCTCGACGAGCCGAGCGACGCCTAAGCTGAGGCCAGGCACAGGGGCGTGATCTCAGTGCGGCAGGGGCCTGTCGAGCTCAGGCCGGCGAACGGGCGATCAACGGCGAGGTCGGGCCACCCGGGGCCGCCGGGCCCGGGCCGAGGGTCGCTGCCTCGGGCGCAGCGAGTGCGATGAGTTGTTCGATCTGGACCATCGTCCCGAACGCGATGAGCACCGACCCGGGGCCGAGCACAGTGTCGGCTGACGGGTGGGGAGCGAACGGCATACGGGGGCCTGGTCGGTAGGCGAGCAACCGCACACCCGAGGCTTCCTCGAGGTCCAGTTCGCCCAGGGTGCGGTCGCGCAGAGGCGAGTCGACGGGGATGCGAATCTGCTCGATGCGGAAGTCCAACTCCTCGTCGTGCATGACGACGTCGAGGAACTCCGCCACGTGCGCGTTGAGCGCGAAGGCGGCCATCCGGCGGCCCCCGATGAGTTGCGGGTTGACCGCCCGGGTGGCTCCGGCCAGGACGAGCTTCTCTTTGGAGTCCACGGTCCGAGCCCGCGAGATGATGACCAGGTCGGGTCGCAAGGCCCGGGCGGACAGGGTGAGGTAAACCGTGTCCGCGTCGGTCTCCAGGGTCGCGATGAGGGCCCGGGCCCGCTCGATGCCGGCCGCCTTGAGCACGTCGTCACGGGTGCAGTCACCGACCAGGTGGGGGTCCTCCAGGTGGATCACCCGCTCGGGAACGGTATCGACGACGACCACTTGGGAGCCGATGTTCTTGAGGTGCTCGCGGGCCGACTTGCCGACCCTTCCGTGGCCACAGATGATGACGTGGCCACTCATGCCGGAGATGCGCTTGTCCATCCGACGCCTTTCGAAATACGTGCGGACCTCACCCTCGGTGATCGTCCCGACCATGACGGTGAGGTTGTAGAGCGCGATGCCGACGCCGAGGATCATCAGACTGATCGAGAACGCCTTGCGCACCGGTGTCGGGTCCATGGGCTCGCCATAGCCGACCGTGGTGAGCGTCATGACCGCTTGGTACATGGCGTCTAACAGGGTGTACCCGAGGATGAGATACCCGATGACCCCGTAGACCGTGACAGCGAGCAACGACCCGATCGCGATGACGAGGCGGCGGACGATGCTCACGGGCGCTATTGAACCCTGTCTGCCGTCATCCCGACAGTGCGGCGGCCAGCGGCCACCACACGGCGATGCTCTGCTTGGATCATGGCATGGAGTTCCACCAGACCCTCCTTCCCGGCGTCGGCGTGCGTTACGACGCGACGACCCGCTCCGGCTCCCCGATCTCCGTGGTCATCGGACGCGACGGAGACGCCGAGTTGGTCGCCTACAAGCGCGACGACCCCGACTCGGTCGCCCATTCGCTGCGCTTGGGGCCCACCGAGGTCGCCGCGCTCGCCGAAATCCTCGGCTCGCCCCGGGTCTCGGCTCGGGTCGCCGACCTCACCAAGGAGGTGCCCGGCCTGTCCTCCGCCCGCTTTGGCATCGCCCCGGGGAGCCGCTATGACGGGCGCCGCCTCGGCGACAGCAAGGCGCGCACCCGAACGGGCTGCTCCATCGTTGCCGTCGTCCGAGGCGCGCAGGTGTATGCCGCACCCGGACCCCGAACGGTGCTCATGGCCGGCGATACCGTCGTCGCGATCGGGTCGGATTCGGGTCTGGCCGATCTGGCCACCATCCTGGCGATGTCGCCGGAGGACGAGCCGTTCCCGCTGCCCGACGAGCTCGACTGACGCCATGAGTCACCACTGACTGATGGACCACCACTGACACATGGACCACTTAGGGCTCGTCTTCGTCGAGTTGGGCTTCATCTTCGTTGGAGTCTCGTTGCTCGGCGTGGTCGCTCGCCGGTTCGGCCTGTCGCCAATTCCCTTCTATCTGTTGGCCGGTCTTGCTTTCGGCGAGGGCGGTGTCGCGCCGGTGGCGGCCTCGGGCGAGTTCGTGACGATCGCCGCCGAAGTCGGCGTCCTGCTGCTTCTGCTCACCCTCGGGTTGGAATTCGCCCCGGCCGAGTTGTCCGCGAGCTTGGCCAGGCATCGGGCGTCGGGTGTGGTCGACCTACTCTTTAACGCCCTGCCGGGGTTCGCCATCGCGCTGGCGTTTGGACTGCCCTGGCCGGCGGCCTTCGCGATGGGTGGGCTGACCTGGATCTCCTCCTCGGGCATCGTCGCCCAGCTCCTGCGTGACCTCGACCGACTCGGCAACCGGGAGACCCCCTCCCTCCTGTCCGTCCTCGTGCTCGAAGACCTCGCCATGGCGGTCTATCTGCCGATTCTGCTCGTCGTCTTGGTCGGCGGGGGCCTGGCCCAGGCCCTCGGCGGAATCGCCCTAGCCGTCGGGGCGGTGTCGCTCGCGCTGCTGGCCGCCACCCGAGCCAGCCACCGCATCGGGGCGATCCTGTCCCACGAGCAGGACGAGCAGGTGATGCTACGCGTGCTCGGGCTCACCATGCTCGTCGCTGCCGCCACGCACCTGCTCGGAGCCAGTGCCGCGGTCGGTGCGTTCCTCGTCGGCATCGCCATCCCCGGCACGCTGGCCGAACGCGCCCGGGATATTTTGGGCCCCCAACGAGACCTCTTCGCGGCGATCTTCTTCGTGTCCTTCGGCTTGTCCACCGATCCTCGCGAGCTGCTGGGTCAACTGCCGCTCGCGTTGGTCCTGGCTGTCGTCGGGGTGTTCACCAAGCTGGCGACCGGCTGGTATGCCGCGCGCCGAGACGGCGTCCAGCGTCGTGGCCGCCTTCGCGCAGGGCTGACCCTCGCCCCACGCGGAGAGTTTTCGGTCGTCATCGCGGGGCTGGCCGTGGCGGGCGGGCACCCAAGGGTCGGGCTGATCGCGACGGCATACGTGCTCATCCTTGCGGTGGTGGGACCGGTGCTGGCGAAGTTCGCCGATGCGCTTGGGCAGCGGCTGTTTCCGGCCCCGCCTGTCTGACCGCCAGTGGGGCCGGGACCTCCGTCACGCGACGGGCGAGCCGGCGCCCATTAGGCTCAGGCCCGTCAATGTGGACGCTCGTGTCACCGGAGGTGCGCGATGGGCAGTGTGGATCGGGACGCCACCAGGGTGGCGATTGTCGGGGCTGGCCCGTCTGGGCTCTTCGCCGCGCAGGCATTGGTGGGCCAGAGCGAGGTGCCCGTCCAGGTCGACTTCATCGACCGGCTGCCTTGCCCATACGGCCTGTTGCGTTACGGCGTCGCCCCCGACCACACGAGCATCAAGTCGGTCGCCAACGCGCTAGCCCGCACCTTCGACAACGCCGGGGTCCGCTTCTTGGGCAACGTCGAGTTCGGGCGGGATGTCTCACGGGCTGACCTGTTGGCTGCTTACGACGCCGTTGTGTATGCCGCCGGCGCCAGCGAGGACGCGCAGCTCGGGGTGCCTGGTGAGGGCCTTCCCGGCAGCCGTTCCGCTCGCGAGTTCGTGGCCTGGTATTCCGGGCACCCCGACGCCCCTGAGCAGGACCTGTCGGGGGTGCGGGTGGCCGCAGTGATCGGGGTTGGCAACGTCGCGGTTGACGTGGCACGGGTGTTGGCCAAGACGGCAGAGTCGCTCGAAGTGACCGACATGCCTCCGGGGGTGTTGGCCGAGTTGCATCGACACCGGGCCGACGACATCCACGTCATCGCCCGGCGTGGGCCGCACCACGCTGCCTTCACGACGGTCGAGCTTCGCGAGTTGGTGCACACGCCCGGATTGCAGGTGACGGTCAACGAGGACGCGTTCGACGGCATACCGGATGATCTGGAGCGCCGGCCCAAGGCGAACGTCGAGATCCTGCGCGAGGCGGCGGCGAAGGTTGTCGAAAACCCGCGGCGTCGGCTGCATTTCTCGTTCTGGCGCAAGCCGATTGCCGTGGAGGGCGACGGGCGGGTGGAGGCGCTCGTCCTGGAACGGACCCGGCTGGACGAGACGGGGAAGGTCGTCGGGACTGGCGAGACGCAGCGCTTGGAGACGCAGTTGGTGCTGCGTTCGATCGGCTATCGGTCGGTGGCGCTGCCCGGGGTGCCGTTCGATGAGCGGGCTGCGCTGATCTCCAATGTCGAGGGACGGGTTGTCGACTCGGCCGGGGTCGTGCAACCGCGGGAGTATGTCGTCGGGTGGATCAAGCGTGGCCCGACTGGTGTCATCGGGACGAACAAGTCCGATGCCGCACAGACAGTCCGGCATCTCGTGGCGGACCTGGTGGCTGCGGGGGCCGAGCGCTCTGCTGCGGGGGCAGACGCGACTAAGGCCGGGGTTTCGGACGGGACTGGTGCTTTCGACGAGACTGGCGTTTCGGACGGGACCGGCGTTTCGGACAGGACTGGTGGTTCAGGTGGCACGGGTCGACTCGACCTGGCTGCGGCGCTCGCTTCGCGGGGCCATGACGTCGTCAGCCTCGACGGCTGGCGAGCTATCGATGCGGCCGAGATCGCTCGCGGCGCCGCGCTCGGCCGGGAGCGGACCAAACTCGACTCGTGGGCCGACCTGATGGGCGCCGCGCACCAGATGCCCTCGGGCTGAGCCCATCCGCTTCGGTCGAATCGCCAACACTCGACGGACCTCTTGACGCGTTGGGCGCTAAGCACCGTCGAATCGCCAACGCTCGACGGACCTCTTGACGCGTTGGGCGCTAAGCACCGTCGAATCGCCAACACTGAAGCGGTTACTCCTCCTCCAGCCGGCCATCGTGCGCCATCTTCTCGCCTGTTGAGATGGGTCATGTCGGACGGATCACCCGGCCGCGTTACGTCCCGGACCCCTCCCTACGCTGTGCGCATGACCACGGAACTGCATCCGAATCTCCAACCGATGTACCACGAGGTCCTGCGGCGCAACCCCGGCGAGCCGGAGTTCCACCAGGCCGTCTTCGAGGTGATCCACAGCCTCACGCCGATCGCCGGGAAGCGCCCGGAATACATCAAGTGGTCGATCCTCAGCCGGATCTGTGAGCCCGAGCGGCAGATCATCTTCCGGGTGCCGTGGACCGATGACGCGGGCGGCATACACATCAACCGTGGGTTCCGGGTCCAGTTCAACTCCGCCCTGGGCCCCTACAAGGGTGGGCTGCGCTTCCACCCGAGCGTCAACCTGTCGATCATCAAGTTCCTCGGGTTCGAGCAGACCTTCAAGAACGCCCTCACCGGTATGCCGATCGGTGGCGGCAAAGGTGGCAGCGACTTCGACCCCAAGGGCCGGTCCGACGCCGAGATCATGCGGTTCTGCCAGTCGTTCATGACCGAGCTCTATCGGCACGTCGGCGAATACCAGGATGTCCCGGCCGGCGACATCGGCGTCGGTGGCCGCGAGATCGGTTTCCTCTTCGGACAGTACAAACGGATTACTGGGCAATACGAGTCGGGCGTCCTCACCGGCAAAGGCCTCACCTGGGGTGGCTCGCAGGTCCGCACCGAGGCGACCGGTTATGGCGTGACCTTCTTCGCCGAGGAGATGCTCAAGGTCAAGGGCGAGTCTTTCGACGGGAGGCGGGTCTTGGTGTCCGGCTCGGGCAACGTCGCCATCTATGCCGTCGAGAAGGTCAACCAACTCGGCGGCACGGTGCTCGCAGTTTCCGACTCCGACGGTTATGTCGTCGACGAGGCCGGCATCGACCTCGACCTGCTCAAGGACGTCAAGGAAGCGCGGCGCGGGCGGCTGACCGAGTATGCCGCGGAGCGCCCCTCCGCTCGGCACATCGAGGGCGGGTCGATCTGGGACGTTCCCTGCGACGTCGCCCTGCCCTGCGCCACTCAG
The DNA here is from genome assembly GCA_044220725.1 of Dermatophilaceae bacterium. Classification (GTDB taxonomy): domain Bacteria; phylum Actinomycetota; class Actinomycetes; order Actinomycetales; family Dermatophilaceae; genus Phosphoribacter. The sequence continues at coordinate 24,069 of JBGAQN010000001.1, read as the reverse complement.
AACGAGCTCGACGAGGCGGGCGCGCGGACCCTGGTCGCCAACGGCGTGCACCTGGTGGCCGAAGGCGCGAACATGCCGACGACGCCCGACGGGGTGCGGGTGCTGCAGAGTGCCGGCGTCCTCTATGCCCCTGGTAAGGCGTCGAACGCCGGTGGCGTCGCGACGAGCGCCCTGGAGATGCAGCAGAACGCCAGCCGTGACTCGTGGGACTTCGACTCAACGGAGGTCCGCTTGCAGCAGATCATGTCCGACATCCACGAGCGCTGCCTGGCCTCGGCGGAGGAATACGGCGACCCGGGCAACTACGTCATGGGCGCCAACCTCGCCGGCTACACCAAGGTTGCGGACGCGATGGTGGCCCTCGGCCTGATCTGACTGTCGAATCGCCAACACTCGACGGGTTTCTCTACGCGTTCGGGCCCCTGCACCGAAGAATCGCCAACACTGAAGCGGTTACTCCGCCGGGGGGTGCGGGAGGAGGGGGCCGTGCTCAGCTAAGAGTCATCCTCGGTTCTCCGTTGAGCAGTCCGGTGCCCGCGATCGAGCAGGTGCCGCCGCGGACGGCGCCGCCGTTCCAGGCCTGCCGCACACACGAGCGCTCGGCGAGCTCACCCCAATAGTTGGGGTGCAGCGACTCTTGGACGTAGTAGGGGCCGGTGACCGTGGAGACGGTGCGGATCTGGGCGATCCACTCGGTCTTGTCGACAGCGCCGGCCTGGGTCCAGGACGACAGGCCCTTCTCCTCGAGCAGACCGACGGTGTTCTCGCACAGGCGGCGGCCGTTGAACGCCGACTGCAGTTCGAGGATCTTGGCCCCCGCGATGCCCGATGCGGTGACCGCTCCCTTGACGGTGTTGTTGATGGTTGGCAAAGCGGTGGCATTGGCCCAGTCGGCGTCCTTGTTCCAGAAGCCGCAGCCGCCGGTGTTCTGGCGGGTGTAGCCGGATTGGCTGTATCGGAACCCAGCACCGCTCGGGATCGGCGACGGGTAGTCCTGGACGACCATGGTCCAGGCCGAATCGGCATACCCGGCGTTGCGCATCGCCTGGCGGACGTTGAGCAGCGCGGTCGTGACCTTGGCCTTGACCGCCGCGATGTTGGTCGAGGTGAAGTTCGCCTTGACCGACGAGTCGTCGTAGCAGTAGTCCGGCCACCACGAGGGCGAGAGCAGGAAGTCGGTCACGCAGGACTGGACGATGCTCGCGAAATTGAAGTCGTTGCCGCCGATGCTGACGACGACCATCTTGACGTTATGTGTCGTTGCGAAGGCCTGCAGCATCTTGGCCTGGCCCTGCTTACCCGCGCCGTTGTCGTAGAAGTCCAGGCCCGGCTTGAAGTAGCCGTCCGAGGTCGTGTACGTGCTCGTCTTGGCGCCCGAACAGGCCAGGTCGATGCCCTGGGTGCCGCTGGAGATATAGACCGAGGCAGCCCAACTGCGGTGGCACCGGTTGATCTGCTCGGCGGTGCGGCTCGCGTTGTCGTAGTAGGCGCCCCCGCCCAACGCGTCGACCGAGGCCGAACTGCTGTTGGAGTTGCCGGCCCAACGGCCGGCCTCGCCCGAGATGTAACTGTCGCCCAGGCTAGCGACCCACGGCGTGCCGACGCCGGGTCCGTCGGCTGCGGCCGTGCTCGCGGTTGCCAGGCCAGCGGTGGCGAGCCCGAGCGCGGTCAGGAGGGTGGCGGCATACCGAAGCCGCCGTATGCCGCGTGCTGGCGTGGTGCCGCGGGCGCGGCTGTCGCGCGCGCGACGTGACGAGGAGAGGGTGTGCAGGGTCATGAGGACTCCCGATCGACGCTGATGAGATGAGTCGCCGGCGCGCCCCACACGTCGACCGGACCACTGTGGCACAGGTCATCCCTGCGCGCCCGCCGAACTCGGACGGATTCTCCGGCGCCGAGGCATGAGGCGAGAGCGACAGGTGCAGCACTTATCCGGTCAGTGTTACACTCAGGGATGCCGACGACGCGCGCCCGTCACGTGATCACCGAGACCGACGAGGTTGCTGCTGCCCTGGATGCCGCCGCTCACCGGTGGCCGGCGGCGGCTGCCTCGCGCTCGCGGCTCGTGGTCAATCTGGTGTTGGAGGGTCATCTGCGACTGCGTGAGGCGCAAGAGTCACTCCTCGAACAGCGGTTGGAGGCCATCCTGGAGACCCAAGGCTCGCTCGCTGGGTGCTTCCCGCAGGGCTATCTTGAGTCGCTGCGCGAGGACTGGCCCGCGTGATTGTCCTGGACGCCAGCGTCGTGGTGGCCTTCTTCGAGCCATCCGATCGCTGGCATGCCGACGCGGTCGCGCTGCTGGCGGATCATGCAGGTGAGGACCTCGGGGTCCCGACGCTGACGTTGGCCGAGTTCCTCGTCGGGCCAGCTCGGGCGGGGGGCCAGGTGCTCGCCCGTGCGGTCGCCGCGTTGTCTCGCTTGGACGTGGTGGAGCTCCCGCTTCCGGCAGATCGAGCACCGTCGCTGGCCCGGTTGCGCGCTGAGACCGGGGTGAATCTTCCGGACTGCGTCGTCCTGCTGGCGGCCGAATCCCAGCGTGCGACCCTTGCGACCTTCGATGTCCGCCTGTCGACGGTCGCGGCTGCGCGCGGCGTTCGGGTGATCGGGCCTCGCCCAGAAGCGACCCCCTGACCCGTGACCCCCTGACCCCCTGACCCCTGACCCCCTGACCGGCGGCGGCGGCCAGCCCTGCCGTCGGGGACCACGGTGGAGCGCCATAGCAGGGAAGCGAGAGCCGGGGGCTCCTGCGGGGAACCACGGCCGAGAGCGACAGTCCGAAGCTAGAGCCGGGAGCGGAACTCGGCGACGCTCGGCGCCTGCCAGTCGGTGTGGTCGTTGCGCCACCCCTGCTTGTCGAGGAAAAGCCGGTGACGGTTGGCCGTCGCATGGCCGACGATGTCCTCAGCGGCGATGCCGAACTGGGTCTGCAACTGTCGGACCAACCCGAGGACCGCCTGGATCTGCGCCGGCCGACCGAGGATCTGCTGGTCGGCCCACAGCGAGGTGTGCCCATGCGTGGCCTGGACGATCTCGATGCCGATGGCCACATGGTTGACCCCGATGGCGTGTCGACACATGACGTTGGTCGGCACCAGGGCACGGATCACGCCCTTCTGGTCGACGACGAAGTGCGCGCACACTCCGGGCAGCTCACCCCGGTTGGGCACGTTGGCCACGAAGGTCGAACGCACCGGCTCCCACGTGTCGGTCTCGGTGAAGTGCAGGACGATGACCTTGGGCGTCAACGTCGAGGTCGCGACCCCATAGTGTCGCTTTGCGTATGCCGCCATTTGGTCTTTTCGGCTCTGCGAGTAGGGGATCCACGCCTCGACGATCGGCGGTCCGCCTGTGCCTGCGGTGCGGGTCGGCGCTCCCGAGGCGGCGGGTTGCCGAGTCGATGTGACCGTCGACGTCGGGACACCCGAGGCCGTTGCGGTCGGGCTCGGCACGTCGCCCGTCGCAGTGCCAGTCGCCATGCCGGTCGCCATGCCGGTCGCGGTGTCCGTGGGGCTGGCTGCGTCCGATGGGGCTGCCGTCATCGGCCCGGTCGTCGGAGGGGCCAGGGCGCACCCACCGGCGAGTAGCGTGAGTGCCGCGCACACGGCATACGCGAGGGTATGCCGTGCCCCCCGTCGGCGACGCGGCGCGCGGCCCGCTGTGGTCATGCTCGCCAGCGTAACCGTCGAGGGAGGGACCGTGTCGCAGCCCTGGTGGCGCACCAGCGTCGTCTATCAGGTCTATCCGCGCAGCTTTGCCGACAGCGACGGCGACGGCATCGGCGACTTGCCCGGGCTCATTGGTCGGCTGGACCATATTCAGACTCTCGGGGCTGACGTGGTGTGGGTGTCGCCGTTCTATCCGTCGCCCCAGGCGGACAACGGGTATGACATCAGCGATTACGAGGATGTCGATCCGTTGTTCGGGACGTTGGCGGACCTCGATCGGCTCATCGCCGAACTGCATTCGCGCGGAATGAAACTCGTCATCGACATCGTCGTCAACCACACCAGCGACGCCCACCCGTGGTTCATCGAGTCACGGGTCTCGCGGGAGGGCCCGAAACGAGACTGGTATTGGTGGCGGCCGCCGCGCGACGGGCACGTGATCGGCGAGGCGGGCGCGGAGCCGACCGGCTGGCAGTCGTTCTTTGGCGGGCCGGTGTGGGAGCTGGACAAGGTGAGTGGCGACTACTACCTGCACCTGTTCGACCGGCGGCAGCCCGACCTCAACTGGGAGAACCCCGACGTGCGCGCCGCCGTCCACGCGATGCTGCGCTGGTGGCTGGATCGGGGTGTCGATGGGTTCCGGTTCGACGTCGTCAACCTGGTCTCCAAGCAGCTCAACCCCGACGGCACCGGCTGGTTCTTCAACGGACCGAGGATCCACGAGTTCGTCCACGAGATGCATGAAAACGCTTGGGGTGAGCGGCAACTCATCACGGTAGGCGAATGCCCCGGGGTGACCGTCGACGAGGCGGCGCGGTTCACCGACCCGGCTCGGGGCGAGTTCGACATGGTGTTCCAGTTCGAGCACATGGGGGTCGACCACGGGATGGGCGGGCGTTACGACGTCCGCCCGGTCGATTGGGTGCGGATGAAGTCGGTCCTGGCCCGCTGGCAGGAGGGCCTGGCCGACGTCGGGTGGAACAGCCTCTATTGGTGCAACCACGACCAGCCCCGACCGGTGTCGCGCTACGGAGCCGGCCACACGGCATACCGGGAGGTGTCGGCGAAGGCCCTGGCGACGGTGCTGCACCTGCACCGGGGGACGCCCTACGTCTACCAAGGCGAGGAGCTGGGGATGGTCAACTTCCCCTTCACTTCGGTCGAGCAGCTCGACGACGTCGAGTCGCGCAACTGGTCGGCGGCGGCGTTGGCTCGAGGAGTGGCACCTGACGTGGTGCTCGCCGCGGTCAACGCCCGCAGCCGCGACCACGCGCGCACGCCGATGCAGTGGGACGCGTCCGAGCACGCGGGCTTCACGACGGGGACGCCGTGGCTGCCCGTCCACCCGGCATACCGGGAGATCAACGCGGCCACGCAGGTGGGCGACCCGGGGTCGGTGTTCGCCCACTACCAGCGGTTGATCCGGCTGCGGCGTGAGCTGCCGGTCATCGTCGACGGGCGGTTCGAGCTGTTGTTGCCTGAGCATCCGAGTGTGTATGCGTTCCTGCGGCACGGCGTCGATGAGGAGTTGCTCGTCGTCGCGAACCTGTGCGGGGAGAGTGTCGTGGTCGAACTGCCGTCGGACTGGGAGGGTGCCGACGTGGTCATCTCGTCGGGAGACCGCGACGCCTCCGGTATGCCGCCCGCGCACCTCGGCGTGCTCGCCCCCTGGCAAGCGTGGGTGCGACGGCGAAGAAGGTGAGGCGCGTCGGGCCCACCGTCAGAAATTGTCGACGAGTGTGAGGATTTCGGGTTGATCTGGGGCCCGGGGGTTCGAGTTCGTCGGCGGGTGTGAGGTTTTCGGGTGCGGTTCAGGCGCGGTGGCGGTGGTCGTCGACGCGCTGGCAGTCGAAGGTGAAGCCCTGGGCCACGAGTCGCTCGACCAGGATGTGCCCAAGAGCCGTCGCGGGTGTCAGCACCCCAGCCGCCGCCGGCAGCGCAGCACCGTCCAGCGCCAGCGCGAGCGCCGACTCGCCAAGCATGACGGCCGTCCCGCTGTAGCCCGGGTCCCGATCGGCCCCCACCTTCGTCCGGTATGCCGCCCCTGTCGTCGTCGTCGTCCGGATCACCATCCGAAATCGGCCGTTGGCCTGCGCCTCCTCCGACGGGCCCTCGCCGGGCTTGGGCAGGAACCGCCCGACCAGGGCCCGGGTCGGCTCGAAGGCCATCGCCCCGACCACCCCGAGCAACCCGGCCGACATCCCGGTCGCCAGGACGGGAGCCTTGAGCCCGGGGCCGAAGTCGACGACCTCGCGATAGCGGAAGGCCCGGCCATAACGCCAGCCCAGTAACGCGTTGCTGCGCCGCACGATTCGCGTGTTGAACCCCGCCATGACGAATGGCCCGGTCCAATGGCCGGTCACCGGATCGCGCCGCACCGGCAACCGACGCCCCGCCCCGGCGACCACGCCGCGCAGTGTACGCAACCCGCCTGCCCAGCCACTCGGCATACCGGATGCGCTCACCTCGTCGTCCGCCCCAGCCGAGCCTGACCTGCTGAGTGACCTGTCGCTCCGCGGCGCCTGCGGTTCGCTGGCCCGATCGGGGCTCAAGGCATAGGGGTCGGCGACGATTGCGCGCGAGGCGGCGTCGGCCCGCATGAGGATCGCCTGCTGGCGCATCGAATCGACGGTGCCGCCGCTGACTCCGCCACGCATGGACACGACCGACAAGACCGTCTCGGTCAGTTCGCCGGCTCCATCAGCCGCCGCCCGGTCAGCGGTCACCAGCACCCCGAGATCCGACGGGATCGAGTCGAAGCCGCACGAGTGAATGATCCGAGCGCCGGTCTCCCGAGCGATCTCGTGCCACGCGTCGGCGCTCTGTCGCACGAAGAGCACTTCGCCGGTGAGGTCGCAGTAGTGCGTCCCGGCGACTGCGCACGCTTCGACGAGCGGCAGACCCCAACGCGAGTAGGGACCCACCGTCGTCGCGATGACCCGAGTGCGTGAAGCGAGCGCGGCCATCGACGCGGCATCGGTGGCGTCGGCGACGAGGAGCTCCCATTTCGCGGCGGGCACCGGCAGTTCGCTTCGCACCTGTTCCAATCGCGAGCGACGCCGCCCAGCCAGCCCGATCCGCAGATCGGCGGGCGCGTGCTCGGCCAGGTATGCCGCGGTGAGCTGCCCGACGAAGCCCGTCGCTCCGAAGACGAAGATGTCCAGGTCCCGGCCCGCGCTCGTGCTCACCCCCCAACGGTAGCGCCGGTAGGTTCGTCTCATCGGGCCTGGCCCGCCAGCCCCGGTGCCGTCACCCAGGAGGACTCGGTATGCCGTCCGCCCAGCACCGCCAGCACCGCCAGCAGGGCCGTGAGCGCCGTGACCGGCGGTCGCCTGCCTCGCCCCGCCGATGCCTGGTCACCGGTGGGCTTTCAGGTCTTGGGCTCGCGCTGGTCCGCGCTTTGGCTGCCCGCGGAGACCAGGTCATGGCCACCGATCTCGCTGAACGGCCGCCGCCCGCGGTGCTGCCCGACGGTGTCCGCTATCGCCGCCTGGATGTCCGCTCGGACGCCGACTGGGCGGCCGCCCGCGAGGTGGTCGAGCGGGACTGGGGAGGACTTGACCTGTTGGTCAACAACGCCGGTGTCGCAGCAGGTGGGCGGATTGACGTCGCCGAGATGTCCGAGTGGGAGGCCATGGTCGCGGTCAACCTGCTCGGAGTGGCTCGGGGGTGCCGGACTTTCGCCCCGGTCTTCAAAGGCCAAGGGTCGGGCACCATCGTCAACATCGCCTCGCTGGCCGGGCTTGCCCAGGCCCCGGCGATGGCGGCATACAACGCCACGAAGGCCGGGGTTGTGGCGCTTTCGGAGACTCTGCTGCACGAGCTCGGCCCGCACGGCGTCCAGATCAGCGTGGTGTGCCCGTCGTTCCTGAGGACCAATCTGGCAGTCTCACTTCGGGGGGCCGACGCCCTGGCAGAGTCGGGTAAAGAGCGCCACCTCAACCAAGCTCGACGCACTCCCGAGGTGGTGGCTGCCCGTCTGATGCGGGGCGTCGATGCGGGCCGGTATCTCGTCTTCACCGAGCCGATCGGCGCGTGTGCTCACTGGGCCAAGCGGCTGGCCAGCCCGATGTATCACTGGGTGTTGGTGAGGGAGGGCCGGCGTCTCGCCGCTGCCGATCAGACGGGTCCGACCTGACGAAGCCGAAACAGAAGCAGGGCGGATGGGTCGGCTCCCCCGCCGTCCCATCCGCCCTGGCTTCAAGCCCCCAGGCGTCGTGCGCCCCCGTTGGGCATGGTGGGTGGGCCAGCTCTCCCTTCTGGCCCACCCACCACGTTTGTGGTGTTCGTGGTTCGCCCTTCCGGCTGGTCCCCTCCGAACCCTCCGGAAGGGCGAACCACGCTGACTCGCTCCCGCCTCCGAGCCCCCCGGCCTCAGTGCTTCGAGTCGGATATAGGACGAGTACCCCCTGTGGTCATGACAGGAGTTTCGAAAACTTTCCAAAATTCTTTCTGGGCTGTCCCGGGGGTCCTCAGACCAGCCGGGAGACGATGCCCAGTCCGCGTGCACCGACGCCGGTCGAGCGCGGCAGCAGGAGGGTGCGGATCCCCACCGCAGCCGCTCCGGCATCGTCGATCGCGTTGTCGCCGACCATGAGCACCTCGGCGGCGGGCAGCTCGAGCGCCTCGAGCGCCGCCTCGAATGCTGCGGCCGCGGGCTTGACCACCCCGCACTCCCACGACAGGACGACAGCGTCCAGGTGCGCGGCTAGGCCTTCGCGGGTGAGAACAGGGTGCAGGTCAACTCCCATATTGGACAGGATCGTCGTCCGTATGCCGTGTGCCCGCACCTCTTGCAGGGTCGGCACCGCGTCCGGATAGGCTGCCCACCGGTCGAGCATCGTCCGGTAGAGAGCGTCGGCGAGCTCCGGATCCAGGCCGAGATCGGTGCGTGGGCCCACGGTGGCGTCGAACACCTCGCGGTGCCGGGCCGGGTCCAGATCGCGCTCGCTGCGTGGGTCGACCACCGCGGCGTGCTCCCAGATCCGGTCGAGGAAGTCCAGGAGAGCGGCATACCGAGTCTCGGTCTCGAGGTTCTGGGGGGAGCTGGGGCGTCGGAGGTCCGCCCAGGCGCCGTCCAGCCAGTCGGCCGGGTCACCGCCGTGCCCGAGGGTGCTGTGGAAGTCGAAGATCACCCCGCGCACAGGCAACCACCCGATGGGCCTGGCCATGGTCAGGCTCCCGTCGGGCCGGTCGAAGTGGTCGAAGTGGTCGCGGCGGTCGATGGGCGAGTGGCCAGGACGAGGCAGTCTCGAGCGGGCCGATCCGCCCCGTCGACCGGGCGCAGCACGATCTCGGCCCGTTCGATGGTGAGCCCGCTGTCGGCGAGGTCGGCGACCACGTCGGCCGGAGTCGGCAGGATGGCGGGGTCTTGCGGCCCGCCGACACCCTCGGTGAGGTTCGACCGGTCGTGGGCGAGGACGATCAGCTGCCCGCCCGGGGCCACCCCCGCAGCGACCTGACGATGCACCCGGGCTCGGTCGGCGGCGGGCAGGTGGAGGAACACCACGAGGACCAGGTCGTAGTGGTTGGCAACCGGATGCCAGGCGAGGACATCGGCCACGATGGTGCGCAGGCTGCCTGCGCCGGACCCGGGCTGGAGCCGCCCGGCGGAGATCTGCTCCGCGCGCTCCAAGGCAACTCGAGAGAAGTCGAGCGCGTCGGCGTTCCAGCCCAATTCGGCCAGCCAGATCGCGTTGCGACCCTCTCCAGCGCCGACATCGAGCGCCTGCCCGGCGGGCAGCTCGGCCACGAGTTCGGCGACCGTCGCGTTGGGGCCGGCCGACCACACGAGGTCGGCAGCGGCATACCTCTCGTCCCAGGAGTGCGCGTCCATATGGGTGATTCTCTCGCGTCCAGGGGTGTCGCTGGGGCGTGGTCGCGCACCCTGACGCACAGCCGGTTCACAGGTTTCCCCAGTGTTCGACCCAGGTTGGCGTGGTCGGATGCTGCCCATTCGCGCGTCGACCCAGGACGTCCCTGGGGCCGGGCAGCGCCCGGGAAAGGACACCATGGCGAGCTTCTCCTTCACGTCCGCGGGTCGGCGCAGGCTGGTCGTCGGTCTGGTCGTGACGCTCCTTGCGGTCGGCGGCGCCGGCTGGTGGATCAGGTCCCGGACAACCTCGTTGACCGGGCCGGTTGCGCCCTCGGTCGTCGTGTCCGCGTCTGTGCAGACCCTCAGCCAGACGGTCAGCGCCACGGGCACGATCAACCCCAAAATCCAGTCCAACCTCCGGTTCGCTTCGTCCGGCACGGTCAAGAGCGTCGAGGTGAAGGTCGGCGATGTCGTCACCGTCGGCCAGCGAGTCGCTGCCATCGACCCGACGGATCTGCGCACGGCTGTCGACCTGGCCGCCGCCAACGTCTCCTCCGCCCAGGCCAATCTCACGACGATCAAAGCCAGCAGCACGACGACCACCAGCCAACTCACCGCGGCCACGTCCCAACTGACCGCAGCGCGGGCCAAGTTGACGACCGCTCAAGCCACCCTGGACAACGCGGTGCTCACCAGCCCCGTGGCCGGCACCGTCGCCATCGTCAATGTCGCTGCCGGCGACACCGTCACCGGCGGAGGGACCTCCTCGGCCGGTGGGACTGGTGCTTCGGCGGCCGGTTCGGGGTCCGGCTGGTCGTCGTCATCGAGTGCCGCCATCGTCGTCATCACCACCGATGCCTGGCTCGTCTCGACCTCGGTCACCTCCGCCGACCTGCCGCTGCTCAAGCCCGGCATGCAGGCCCAGATCACGCCATCGGGTTCACGCACCCTCGTCTTCGGCACCGTCGCGACCATCGGGGTGATCGCGACCTCGACGAGTGGGGTGGCCACCTTCCCCGTCACCATCGCGGTGACCGGCTCGCCGAAGGGCCTGTATGCCGGGTCGTCGGCCACCGTCGCGATCATCGTCAAGGAGGTCGCCGACGCACTCACCGTGCCGACCTCGGCCATTCGCACCGAGTCGGGCAAGACCGTGGTGACCAAGGTCGTCGACGGCGCGAACGTGACGACCGCGGTGCAGGTCGGCATGGTCCAGGGCGCCGCCACGCAGATCCTCAGCGGCCTGCTCGACGGAGACCAGGTGCTCGTCACCGGTGTTGGCGGGGTGGGCGGAGTGGGCAATCAAAGCACCGGCACTCGCACCCGGGGGAGCGGAGCCGGAGCAGGGGCAACCGGCGGCGGAGCGGTCCCGGGAGGCCAGGGAAATCTCCAGGGGCCGCCGCCGGGAGTCGTGCCGTGACCGCCGCGACGGCTGATTGGGCGACACCCTTGGGCTCACCCGGTGACTCACCCTTGGGCACACCGTCAGGCCCCCAGCCTGGTGGCCGCTCCGGTGCCCTTCTGGAATTGCGTGGGGTCGCCAAGGTCTACGCATCTGGGTCCCTCGAGGTGGCTGCCGTCCGAGGCGTCGACCTCGTGGTTGACGAAGGGGACTTCGTCGCCATCATGGGCCCGTCCGGCTCAGGGAAGTCCACCCTCATGCACATCATCGGCTGCCTCGACGTGCCGACAGCGGGCAGCTACCGGCTGGCCGGCGTCGACGTCGCCGGGATGGGCGAGAGCGACCTGGCCGTGGTTCGCAACCAGCGGATCGGCTTCGTCTTCCAGCAGTTCAACTTGCTTCCGACGATGTCCGCCTGGCGCAACGTCGAGCTCCCGCTGGTCTACGCGGGGGTCTCGCGGGCCGAGCGGCGCCGCCGAGCCGTGGACGCCCTCGCTCGGGTTGGCCTGGCCGACCGAGTCGACCACCGCCCCGGCGAGTTGTCCGGTGGCCAGCAACAGCGCGTGTCGGTGGCCCGAGCCCTCGTCACCGAGCCCGACCTCATCCTCGCCGACGAGCCGACCGGCAATCTCGACTCGGCGTCGACGACGGAGATGCTCGGGCTCTTTGCCGAGCTCAACGCCGCGGGTCGCACCATCGTCCTGATCACCCATGAACACGATGTGGCGCAGGCCGCCAGGCGGATGGTCGTCATGCGGGACGGTCAGTTGGACGAGTCGACGGGAGCACGTCGGTGACGTGGCTGGAGACGCTGCGCACGGCATACGACGCCCTGCGGACCCGTCGCCTGCGGTCCGCGCTGACCATGCTCGGAATCCTCATCGGGATCGCCGCGGTGATGCTCACCGTCGGGCTTGGGCAGGGTGCCCAACAGCAGGTCACCGAACAGATCAACAAACTCGGTTCGAACCTGCTCATCGTCTCGCCGGGCAGTTCGACGAATGCCTCCGGGGTCCGCGGCGGCCGCGGTTCGGCGACCACGCTCACGATGGACGATGCCGCGATGCTCGCCGATCCAACCGTGGCCCCTGATATCGCTCGGGTCGCGCCGGTGTCGGGCGGATCGCTCAGCCTCGTCGCGGGCACAACCACCTGGACCGCGAATGTTGTTGCCACGACTCCCGATTGGGCGTCGGTGCGGGCGCGCACCGTCAGCCAGGGCCGGTTCTTCACGGCCGACGAGTTGACCTCGGAGAGCGCCGTCGCCGTCCTCGGGCAGACGACCGCTACCCAACTGCTGTCCTTGGCCAACCCGATCGGCCAGACCATCACCGTCGGCGGTCAGAACGTCACCGTCATCGGCGTCCTCAATGCCGAAGGTTCGACGACCGGCGGCGACCAAGACGATCTCGTCGTCATCCCCCAGTCGACGTATGCCGCGCGACTGTCGACTAGCGTCAATCCGCGCAGCGTCTCGACGATCTACATCGAAGCCAAGGACTCGGCAAGCCTCTCCGCGGCATACCAGGAGACGACCAACGCCCTGCTTTCGGCTCACGGGGTGACGCTGTCCTCGCAGGACTTCACCGTCAGCAGTCAGCAAGCGATCGTCGAGACCGCCACGAGCACCACCCGCATTCTCACCGTGCTCCTGTCGAGCATCGCCGCGATCTCGTTGCTCGTCGGCGGCATTGGGGTCATGAACATCATGCTCGTCTCGGTGACCGAGCGGATCCGTGAGATCGGCCTGCGCAAGGCGCTCGGCGCAACGCCGCGGGTCATTCTGCGACAGTTCCTCGTCGAAGCGAGCCTGCTCGGTCTGGCCGGCGGTTTGGCCGGACTCGCGTTGGGTTGGCTCGGGGCCGTCGGGTTGCCCAAGCTCGTGAACTTCCCCGTCGCCATGTCGCCGGTCGCGGCGGCAGCGGGCCTGGGTGTCTCCCTCGTCATCGGCATCACCGCCGGGGTCTATCCGGCCAGCCGTGCCGCACGCCTTGCCCCCATCGAAGCCCTTCGCAGTGAATAGGAATGCTATGTCCGGTATGCCGTTTCGCGCCGTCCGCGGCCGCCTCACCGACCGCGGCCTCCCCATCGGTGGATCCGTCCGACGGGGCGCCATATTCGCGACGCTGGCTGTGGCTACGACGTGGCTATCGGGTTGCAGTGCAAGCGGATCCACCACGGCCGCAACGACCCCCGCGGCAGGCTCGACTCGGACCGGGGCGCCTGGGAACGGCACGCCTCGGATGCCGGGCGTCAGTGGCCTCATTGCCGCAGTCGAAGGAACGACAATGCAGGTCCAATCGGCGACCAAGCAGACAGCTGTGGGCTGGACCACCGCGACCCGGATCACCCGAAGTGCTGCTGGCACCGTGTCCGACATTGTCCCAGGCGTCTGCGTCGTCGTGCGCAGTGCCGCCGTCGACGCCAGCGCCACAGCCGGGCCGGGGGCGGCCACCGCGCAGGCCGGGGCGGTCACCGCGGGGACGGTGCAGGTCGCTGCGGCAGTCAACGGGGCCTGCGCTGATGTCTTCGGCGGTGGGGGCGGCATACGCTCCGCCGGTGGTGGCCCCTCCGGCGCGCCGACCGACCGACCCACGGGCGACCAGGTCCCGCCGGGTGCCGGCGCGGTGGGTCGCGGGCTGGGCGGTTCCGGGGTCGCGGGTCTGGTCATGAGCGTCGGAGGCGGAGATGTCATTGTGGCCAGTGCGGTTCGCGCGGACGGTGGGGGTGGGGCTGATCCGGCCGCATCGGCAGCGCCGTCGACGACACCGGTGACCGTGACGTTGTCGGCGGGGCCCACGGTGACGACGATCACGGTTGTGCCGGCATCGGCGATTGCGGTCGGGTTGTGCGCCACCGCGGTGGGGGCCACCGACGACATCGGCAAGGTCACCGCGACCTCGATCGTTCTGCGCGACGCGGTCGACGGTGTCTGCCCGAGCCAGGGCGGCCCCCGTGGGTGACCGCGTCGCAGCCCCTGTGGGCAACCGGGTGATCACCATTCGTCGGCGGCGATGGCTGAACCTCGCTGCGATCCTCGCGGCGATGGCCCTGGTCCTCGTCGGCGGGAGTTACCTCGCCAATGGCGCTGGCGGGGGCGCTGCGCCGACGGCCCTGCGCACGAGCCGGGTGACGACCGGTTCGATCGAACAGACACTCACGCTGACGGGCTCGGTCACCCGAGTGAGCCAGCTGACCGCACGCTTCCCGGTCAGCGGCACGGTCGCGGGATTGTCTGTGGCCGTAGGCGATCTGGTGTCGGCGGGGCAACCTTTGGCCACCCTCGATCCAACGCCGCTGCGCCAAGCCGTGCTCGATGCCCAAGCCACCCTCGATCAGGCTAAAGCGACTTTGGCAGCTGATGTCGACGCGGCGAGCACGACGAGTTCGGGCACGAGTGGGACGGGCACGAGTGGGACGGGCACTGTCACGGGCACCGGGGGCTCCGGGTCGGGCGGCGCTGGTAGCTCGTCCGCGACTGCGACCCCCTCGGCAACGATCACGGGCACAGGCACAGGAGCAGGGTCTGGCTCTGGCTCAGGTTCTGGCTCGGGGTCTGGGACGCAAGGGTCGACCCAGGCTGCCCTCGCCGCAGTCACGGTCGCGGAACGCGCCGTGTCGACCGCCTGTGCCTCGATCCTGGGAACGACATCGGCAAATCCCACGGGCACCAACCCCACGGGCACCAACCCTACGAAAACCAACCCCACGGAAACCAGCCCGAGTGCTTCGCTGTCGAACGCGAGTGCTTCGCTGTCGACCCCGAGCGCAGTTGGCCTGACGTCGGCCAACGTCAGCGCGACGGTGCGCACGGCGGCAAGCGAGCTACTGTCGTCGACCCCGGCAACGTCGACCCCGGCAACATCGACCCCGGCAACGTCGACCACAGCCAGCGGACCGACGACGGCGCAGGTCACTCAGTGTGTGGCGGCGCTTTCTGCGCTCTCCGCAGCGCAACGTTCGGCCGGGTCGGCCCTGACCTCGTATGCCGCCTCGCTCACCGCCTCGGCGCAAGCCGCAGCGGCGGCACAAGCCGCCTCCCAGGCGGCCGCCCCATCGTCGGCCCAGTCGGCCGCTCAGACGGGAGCAAGCGGTCAGGCCGGCACGGTTTCGGAGGCGCGGTTGATCACTGATCGGGCCAATGTCACCAGTGCCGAGGCCGCCCTCACCAAGGCGACCGCGAACCTCGACGGCGCCACATTGACGGCTCCGGCGGCCGGACGGATCGGTTCCATCCCCTGGGGGGTCGGCGATACGGCCTCGGTGGCGAACGGCATACAGGTCGTCGGCTCCGGCGCCGCGAAGGTGACGGTCCAGGTCCCCCAGGCGAGCATCCCTTCGGTCGCCGTCGGACAGACTGCACATGTCACGGTGACCGGTGTTCCGGCCATGGATGGGGCCGTCGCGCAGGTGGCCCTACTGCCCACGGCGTCCACCGGGACCACGGGGTCGTCGACCCCCACGAATGCCGTCGACATCCTCGTCGCCGAGGCCCCGGAATCGGTCGGCACGGGAGGGAAGGCCGCCGTCGCGATCGTCACCACCAAGGTCGACGGGGCGCTGACCGTGCCGGCCTCTGCGGTCACGGGGGTCGGCACCGGCACAGGTTCGGTGGGGCTACTGAAAGGTGGGGTCGTCACCGCGACGATGGTCCAGATCGGGGCCGTCGGCGGAGGAAAGGTGCAGATCCGCTCGGGGCTGTCGGTCGGGGACATCGTCGTCATCGGCGACGCCTCGATACCACTGCCGACCAACGGCGGGTTCGGAGGCTTCGGCGGCGGGCTGGGCGGTCTCACCGGTGGCGGTGTCCGGGTCCCCGGTGTCGGGAGCGGTGGTGGCGCGCCTCCCGGAGGTGCGCCAGTGGGCCGTTGATGCGCTCGCCCATGGCCTGTCGTGCTGAGCCTGAAATGACACCTTAGCCTGTCGGCTATTTCATTGGTCTGTAACGAGATTGGCCTTGTAATCGAACGTACGTTCGGATAGAATATCAGCATGAATCGGGACGTCGTCAGACCGGCATGCGGGAGCAAGTTGAGCCTCCCGCATACTCCCGGCGACATCCTTGATGCGCTCGAGCCGACCCATCTGGATATAGCGGGCGCCCCAACGGCGGCTGCGGCGTTGGGGCTCATCGAGCTCATCGAACGGTTGAAGTCCCGGCTCGACGCGGCGGCCCTGCCGGCGTGGCGAATGCTGCACGCGGCATACCTGGATGCGCTGGCCGAGCCGGGACGGCCGGTGGTGACGGCGGGTGAGCGGGACTGGTCGGCGTCGGTTGCCCACTCGGGTGCGGTGGATGAGGTGATGGCGGCGACCGGCCTGGGGGAGAGCGAGTGTCGCCGTCGGCTGAGTCTCGCGGTCGCGGACCCGGCTCGGGTCGACACGCTCCTTGCCCTGCTGGCGGTCGGTGATCTGGCTCTGTGGCAGGTGATCGGTCTGCATGAGGACACCGCTGACCTGGCCCCGGCGGTGGCCGACGAGGTGGTTCAGGTGGTGACCGCGCCGGGCCGGGATGGGTCACGGCCCTCCCACCAACTGCGCCGCCGCCGACTGCGGCGCGAGCTGACCCGCCGCGGCGGCGACCCGGACCGCGGTCGGATCGAGGCGTTGGCTCGACGTGACGCGCATGCCGAAGTGCGTCCGGATGGGTCGGGGTGCCTCTGGGTCACCGGTGACGGTGGTCGGGTGGCCGCCGCGATCGAGCGGGTCGATGCTATGGCCCGTCGGATCCGGTCGGCCGGCCGCTACCCGAACCGGACGCTGGCCCAATTGCGCTCCGACGTGGCCCTGG
This sequence comes from Dermatophilaceae bacterium, assembly GCA_044220725.1. GTDB lineage: Bacteria > Actinomycetota > Actinomycetes > Actinomycetales > Dermatophilaceae > Phosphoribacter. The sequence goes on along the minus strand of JBGAQN010000001.1, from coordinate 7,396 downwards.
ACCTGCTGCTCAACGGGACACTCGCTCAGCCGAACGCGGGCTTGAGCGCGAATGCAACCGCCGACGCTGAGGTGACGCAGCGGGGTTCGCAGGGTGTGGCGGCGGGTGTGGCGGCGAGCCGGCCGAGCGGGATCGACTGGGGTGCCCTGGGCGACCTGCCCGCCGCCCTGGTGCAGGTCGTCGTCCCCTTCGACGTGCTCACCGGCGCCCGCGACGGCCTGGCCGAACTGCCGGGCCACGGGTGGATCCACGCTGACCACGCCCGCGATCTGGCCCACGCCCCTGGCAGCATCTGGCAGCGGCTGGTCACCGAGCCCCTGACCGGCACCCTCGTCGAACTGTCGACCCACCGTTACGTCCCGCCCGCACGGGTGCGCGCCCACGTGGTCACCCGAGATCAGGTATGCCGTGCCCCCGGTTGCCAGGTCCCCGCACCCAGGTGCGACCTCGACCACGACACCCCTTGGCCGACCGGGACGACCAGCCCGGACAACCTCACCGCCAAGCATCGACGACATCATCAGCTCAAGACCACCGGCCTCTGGGACACCGCTCATGACCCTGACACGGATCAGGTCACCTGGACGACCCTCGCGGGCCGCCGCTATGTCACCAGCCCGCACGACTTCCGCGAGCTGCTCGATGCCCTGCCCGCCCCCAACACCATCCTCGGCGCTCCACATGACCTCACGGTCCTGCACGACCGCACCAGGTCACCCGTCGACCCGGCCCCGTGCGTCACGTCGGTTCCTTCGATGCCGGACGACCGACCACCGTTCTGATGCGTTGGTTCGCCCGTGCCGTCAGCTCAGGACAACCGGGTCTTCTGCACCTTGCCCATCTCGTTGCGGGGGAGTGCGTCGACGAAACGCACCTCGCGCGGGCGCTTGTGCACCGACAGCTCCCGGACCACGAGATCGATCAGCTCCGCAGCCAGCTCCTCGCCCGGCGGGGGCGTTGTCGAAGTCGCCTGGGCCTTCGTCGCCGTCGCCTGCTGAGTCGGCACGACGAAAGCGACAATCCGCTGTCCCAGGTCTTCATCCGGGAATCCGACGACCGCACACTCGGCCACCGCGGGATGCCCGAGCAGCACCCCCTCGATCTCGCCGGCGCCGATCCGATAACCGCCGGACTTGATGAGATCGACCGACGCCCGCCCGACGATCCGGTGCGAACCGTCCGGCGCGATCGTCGCCACATCGCCAGTCCGGAACCAGCCATCCGCGGTGAAGGCCGCCGCGGTCGCCTCGGGCAACCCCAGGTAGCCGTCGAACAACGTTGGGCCACAGACTTGCAGCTCACCCAACGTCTCGCCGTCAGAGGGCACCGGCTCACCGCTGTCACCCACAAGCCGCGTCCGCGCCCCGGCAACGGGCACCCCCACCCAACCGGCGCGCCGAGCCCCGTCCGCCCGCGTCGCCACCGTGATGAGGGTCTCGGTCATCCCGTAGCGCTCGCACACCTCGTGCCCCGTCAGCTCCCGCAGCCGTTCGAACACCGGCACCGGCAAGGCCGCCGATCCCGACACGAGAAGGCGGGCGGAACGCAACGCAGCGGCATACTCGGGCTCCGCGGCGACCCGCGACCAGATCGTCGGGACCGCGAAGAACATCGTCGCGCCGGCGTGGGCGGCGGCGGCATACGCGGCGGGGGTGGGTCGCCCCACGTGCCGCAGCCCGCTGCCGATCCGCAACGGCCCGAGCACACCGAGCACCAGCCCGTGCACGTGGAACAGCGGAAGCCCATGTGCGAGAGCGTCATTCGCGGTCCATGCCCACGCGTCGGCAAGCGCGTCGAGGCCCGCGGCCACCGCCCGCCGCGACAGGCGGACCCCCTTGGGCGGCCCGGTCGTCCCCGACGTGTAGAGCACGAAGGCACCTGCGTCGGGGGAGACGTCCGGCAGCCGGTATGCCGCCCTCCCGGGCGAGTCTTGGTCACGCACCTCTGCCAGGGGAGACCTCACCTGCCACACCGGGGCCCCCGAGTCGCGCAGGATGTGCGCTCGCTCACCGGGCCCGGCATCGGCCGGAATGGGCACCACCTCGACCCCGGCGAGCAACGCTCCGACGACCGTGATCACCGTGTCCATGGTTGGAGTGGCATCAATCGCGATGCGGGGCAACGACTCCCGCGTCAGCGCTTCGGCGACGGCCGACGCGGAGGTGAGGAGGGCGGCATACGACAGGGTCGTGTCGGCGATCTGGACGACGGTGGCGACACGGGCTGGGTCGAGCAACCCGCGCAGCATTGGTTCGCTCACGGTGCCACCTCGTGCCCGAGCTTGCCCAGTGGGAGGCGCGCGACCACCTCGTAGCGCGGTCGGCCGCCCGGTCCTTCGCCCAAGAACGAGGCGAGCAACTCGATGTCGACCACCTCCCAGGTCGGCCCCCGATAGGAGTCCAGGACTCGCAGCCAGCGCGTGGCCTCGATCGGTGGTCGGAGCCTCGCCACTGTCAGGTGCGGGGTGAACCGCTTGCCATCGGGAGGTGCCCCCACCTTTCCTCCAGCCGCGCGGGCGCTCTCGGCGAGGTGGGTCAATTCCGCTGTGTCCCCGTCGAGTCCGAGCCACAGGACGCTCGCCCGAGCCGGATTGGGAAATGTCCCCGCTCCCGCGAGGGCGGTCGTGAAGGTATGCCGCTTGGCTGCTTTCGTCTCAAGGCGCTCGACGAGCTCGTCGATCCGGTGTTCAGGCACAGACTCGTAGAAGGCGAGGGTGACGTGCCACTGACCCGGATGGGACCACCGCAGTCCAGGCCGGGCGTCGAGGAACTCCTCGAGGTCTTCGCGGACCGAGTCCGGCGGCACGACGGCGACGAACATCCGCTGGCCCATGGCGACAGCCTGCCATCCGGTTATCGTGGTGGCCATGGGGTTTCCGGAGAACGTGCTCGCCGAGGGCGAGAAAATCGAGCGCAGCCTCAACCCGCACGTGCTCACGGTGTTCGGGCCGACGCTGCTGGGACTGGTCCTTGCCGCGCTAGCCATTGTGACCGCCTGGGCGACGCCCGACGACGCGACCGGAAACCGGCTGCAGTGGATTGCCGTTGCAGTGCTGGTGCTCGTCGCGGTGCCGTTGGTCGTCGTGCCCTACTTGCGGTGGCGGACGACGCACTACGTCATCACGAGTCACCGGGTGATGGTCCGCAAGGGCATTCTCAGCAAGTCGGGCAAGGACATCACTTTGTCGAAGATCACCGACGTGTCTTTCCGGCAGACCTTCTTCGACCGGATCATCCGCTCGGGCACCCTCACCATCGAGTCGGCCGGCGACTCCGCCGACGAGTTGCTGCGCAACATCCCGCGCAGCGACGAGATCCAACAGCTCATCAACCGGCTCATCGACCAGGACGCCAAGCGCCGCTCCGGCCAGATCTAGACGCCGAGGGCTCTGGGCCAGAGACCAAAGCCACCCCAGGGTCGCAACGACCGGGGTGACGCGTATGTGGCTGGGATCACAGCGCCGGCCGTTAGGACGGCGAGGGCAACCGGGCTGGCCCAGCTTCACGGACTCATGCGGTGACCTCGCGCGGGGCATGGCTCCGGGCGCGGGAAGGACCGGGTGGCGCGGGCTGCGGCCGTTGACGGATTCGGGACGTTCATCCCCGCGTGTGGTGTCGTTGGCTTCTCGTACACTCGCCCACGGGCGCAGGTGCCCGCCCGTGGCACCGCGAAACCCCGAGGAGTGGTCTTCATGGAAGACCTGCCGCTATGGCTGCGGCTGGCCATCATCCTGTTGCTCGTTGCCGGTAACGCCTTCTTCGTGGGGTCGGAGATCGCCATCTCCTCCGCGCGGCGCAGTCGGATCCGCCAGCTTGCGGAGGACGGCAACGGCAAGGCCAAGACCGTCAAGCTGTTGCACGAGGAGCCCGAGCGGTTCTACTCGGTCACCCAGATCGGCATCACGCTCGTGTCGCTGGGCCTGGGCGCCGTCGGCATGGAGACCCTGCACACGGTCATCGACCCGTGGGTGGTGGCCATCTTCACCTTCTTCGGCGACCACGATGTCTTCCACCACGCCGCGCACACGGTGGCCTACATCATCGGCTTCATCATCGTGTCGTTCGTGCACATCGTCGGCGGCGAGCTCGCCCCCAAGGTGCTCGCTTTCCACAAGGCCGAACCGCTGAGCATGCGGGTGGGCAAGCTCATCAACATCATGTACCTCACCTTCCGACCGCTCATTTTCATCATGAAGTGGGCCTCCGACCTGCTCCTTCGCCTGTCCGGCCAGGGCAACCTCGGTGGACACGGCGAGAGCCACTTCACGATGAGCGTCGAGGAGATCCGAATGATCCTCGAGGCGAGCGAGAAGGACGGGATGCTCGATCCCGAAGAGACCGAGATGATTCGCGGCGTCTTCGAGCTGGACGAACAGACCGTGCGCGACGCGATGGTCCCGCGCACCCAGATCCGCGCGCTGGAGGAGGACGCCACCCTCGGCGATGCGCTGCGCTACTTCCGCGACATCCCGCACGCGCGGTTCCCCGTCTATGTCGACAGCCTCGACCGGATCACCGGCATCGTCGCCATCAAGGAGCTGCTCACCTACGTCGCTGAGCACAGCGGTTCGGAGAACTTCAGCAAGGCCAGTAAGAAGCCGGTCAAAGACTTCGCCAAGCCGCCGTTCCTCGTGCCGGACAGCAAGCCGCTCAACGACCTGCTCGCCGATTTCAAGCGCAAGCGCCAGCAAATGGCCGTCGTCATCGACGAATACGGCGGCACCGAAGGCATCATCACCCTCGAGGACATCCTCGAAGAGATCGTCGGCGACTACGAGGACGAGTTCACCCGCGCAGCCCGCCGGGTCAAGAAGCTCACCGGCAGTGCCTACGAGATCGACGCTTCAATGCGGATCGCGGACCTGGTCGACCTGGTGAACTTCCCCTTCCCCGAGGACGACGACTACGTCACCCTCGCCGGGTTGGTCTACAAGTTGTCCGGCGGCGTGCCGGAGGTCGGCGACACCGTGCCGCTGGACTCTGGGCGGCTCACCGTGCTCGAGATGGACAACCACCGGATCACCCTCATCAAGTTCGAGGACACGGCTCACAAGGCCGATGGCACCGTCGGGTTGGCCGACACCACCTCGGCCCCCGATCCCGCCTGACCGCACCGCTGCCCACTTCGCCTCCTGCTCGCTCGGCTAGGTTGGCCCGTATGCCGTCCGCCCCCGTCCCCTCGCCCCCGCCGGTCCGCCGGTCGGCGAGGGGCGACGTCGAGCCGTTCCACGTCATGGAGGTCATCAAGGCCGCCACGCTCCGGCAGGCGACCCACGGTGACGTCATCGCCCTCTGCGCAGGTCAGCCCTCGACCCCGGCGCCCGCCGCGGCAAGGGCGGCGGCGGCCACCGCGCTGGACGGTGAGGTGCTCGGCTACACCGAGGCGACCGGCATACGGGCGCTGCGTGAGGCGATTGCGCGGCACTATGCCGACGACTACGGGATGACCGTCGACCCCGACCAGATCGTCGTCACGACCGGCTCGTCAGCGGCCTTCACCGCGCTCTTCCTCGCCGCGTTCGACGTCGGTGACACAGTGGCGATGAGTCGGCCGGGCTACCCGGCATACCGCAACACCCTGCAGGCCCTTGGCGCCCGGGTCATCGAGCTGGACTGCGGTCCGGACACTCGGTTCCAGCCGACGGCGGCGATGCTGGAGGCCCTGCCCGAGGCGCCGGCTGGCCTCATCGTCGCCAGCCCCAGCAACCCGACCGGCACGATCATCGACCCCGACGAGCTCGCGGCGATCGCCCGCTGGTGCGCGGAACACGGGACGCTGCTGGTGAGCGACGAGATCTATCACGGCATTTCGTTTGGCCGACGGTGCGCAAGTGCCTGGGAGTCTTCGCGCTCGTCGGTCATTGTCGGCTCGCTGTCGAAGTATTTCTCGATGACCGGTTGGCGGGTCGGCTGGCTGATCCTGCCGCCCGAGCTGGTGCGTCCGGTCGAGGTGCTCGTCGGCAACCTCAACATCTGCCCGCCCGCCGTGTCGCAGGCCGCCGGGGTGGCCGCCTTCTCGCCCGCGGCCCGTCGCGAACTCGAGGGCCATGTGAGCCGGTATGCCGTCAACCGTGACCTGTTGCTGCGGCGCCTTCCCGAGATCGGCGTCGACCGGGTGGCGCCACCCGATGGGGCCTTCTATCTCTACTTCGACGTCAGCCACCTCACCGACGACTCGACCCGGTGGTGTCAGGAGGTGTTAGCGGCGACGGGAGTTGCGCTGACCCCCGGAGTGGACTTTGCGCCGGCCATCCCCGGGGGCGATCGGACCCTCGACGGTCGGGCCTTCGTCCGCCTCTGCTTCGCTGGCGCGACCGCCGACTGCGACACGGCGATGGACCGTCTCGCGGCACGCGAGTCTCCCCACTCGGCATAGTGACGCGACGAACAGCGCTTGCCCGCCTCCACAGCCGAACCGCTTCCACCGCATAAGGTCGACTCCTGTGATGCGCTTCTCTCGGCGGGTGCTCGGGCGCCTCGCGATACCCATGGCCGCTGTCGTCCTGGCTGCGGCATGCAGCGCCACCTCGACGCCCCCGACCGGGCCGTCCACGGGCGCTGCCAGTCCCAGCGGAGTTCCCGACGGCGCTTCCGGTATGCCGCCCTCAGAGCTGTCGGTCCCTGGGATCACCGTGGCCCAGAGCATGGGAGACGATCCCGCCCTGCCGGTGGCGGTCCGTCGACCGGTCGCACCCGGCCAGGAGGCGCTTACCGCCGCCATTGCAACCTGGGCCGACCAGGCCGAGTCGGGTTTCCGTGGCGAATACCAGCCCAACGCGGAGGCTCCGGCCGAGTTGAACATCGGGTGGCAGGTTGTCACGGCATACGGGCCGGTGCTCGGGATCCGGATGGAGACCTTCGAGTTTGGTGGCGCTAGCGGGCAGACCTCGCACAAAGTCTTCTACGGCGACGGCTCGCAGACCTGGACCGGCGCCGACCTCGTCACGGAGTCCGGCCGTGCCGTCGTCGTCGATCTCGTGCGCAAGGCCGTGGCCACCCAGGGCCATCCAACTCTGGGGGCCGAGCCCGGTGACCCCGGGGGGCCCGACGCCGCGGACGTGCTCACTGACCTGTCGTTCGCGCCCTCTGGTGATCTGGTCATCCTGCTCGACCAAGGCACTGCCGCGCCCTACTCGTCCGGCAATCTCACCGTCACCATTCCGGCTGCGGCCGTGACCCCCGTGTTGTCCGAGCGGGGCCGCCGAGTCGCGCAGGCGGTCCGGTCCGGCCTCCCGTATGCCGTGTCCGTGCCGAGTTCGGCTGCCCCGTCGCCTGGGACGTCGGCCCCCGCGCCCGCGCCCGCTACGGCTTCACCGACGCCGCCCTCCCCGCCCTCCCCGCCCTCCCCGCCCTCCCCGCCAGCGCCCGTTGGCGCAGTCGATTGCGCCAAGCTCAAG
>JBGAQN010000105.1:0-5715 GCA_044220725.1 Dermatophilaceae bacterium | reverse complement strand
CCCTGGACCTCGACGAATCGTCCGTCGCCGGTCATGACGACGTTCATGTCGGTCTGCGCGGTCGAGTCCTCGGGGTAGTCCAGGTCGAGCACCGGCTCGCCCTTGACGACCCCGACCGAGACGGCCGCCACCGATCCGGTGAGCGGGGCCGCCTCGGGCTTGAGCAGCCCGCGGGCCTTGGCATCAGTGATCGCGTCGGCGAGGGCGACCCACGCTCCGGTGATCGCGGCCGTGCGGGTGCCGCCATCGGCCTGCAGGACGTCGCAGTCCAGGACGATGGTGTTCTCCCCCAACGCTTTCGTGTCGATCACCGCGCGCAGCGAACGGCCGACAAGGCGGGATATCTCGTGGGTGCGGCCACCGATCTTGCCCTTGACCGACTCGCGGTCCGAGCGGGTGTTGGTCGAGCGCGGCAACATGGCGTATTCCGCGGTCACCCACCCCTTGCCCTGGCCTTTGAGCCAACGCGGGACGCCCTCGGTGAAGGACGCCGCACACAGCACCCGGGTGCGGCCGAACTCGACGAGCACGGAGCCCTCGGCGTGGTCGAGCCAGTTGCGCGTGATGCGCACCTCGCGGGTCTGGTCAGGGGCGCGGCCGTCGTGGCGGGTTGGGTTGGTCACGCCGGACAGACTACGTCGGTATGCCGTGCCGGCATGCTGTGGCGGAGCTGGCCCCTCAGTCACCTGGAGGGGCCCCGACATAGCTACGCCGAGGTCGCCACCGGGAAAGACGATAGGGTCATCGCGGTCCAAACCAAGGGGGCGTCGAATTGGCAGACTTGCTGGCAAGCCGTTACGAGAGGGTTCGGCTTCTCGGCCGCGGCGGTATGGGACAGGTTTGGCTTTGCCGGGATACCTTGCTGGGTCGCCAGGTGGCCGTCAAAGAACTCCTCGGGCTGGATGCCACGAACCCGGGGCTTGTCGCTCGTTTCGAACGTGAAGCTCGAACAGCTGCCACTCTGGACCACCCCAACGTCCTGCCCGTGTTCGACTTCGTGTCCGATGCAGGGCGGCCCCTGCTGGTCATGGCATACGTTGACGGGCCGAACCTCGAGCAGCGTGTCGGTGCCGGCGGATCCCTGGACGCCGACGAAGTGGTGAGGATCGGCTCCGACCTGGCTCGCGCCCTGCTTCACGCCCACATGCACGGGATCCTGCACCGAGACGTCAAGCCCGCCAACGTCCTGCTCGACCACACGGGAAGAGTACGACTCACCGACTTTGGCATCGCTCGGGCCGTTGGCGACGTCGGAGTCACCCGCACCGGTGCCGTCGTCGGAACCATCCTGTACACAGCCCCCGAGGTACTCAACGGCGACGCAGCCTCTCCGGCCTCCGACGCTTACTCACTGGCAGCGCTGATCTATCGGCTCGTCGAGGGGCACGCACCACATGCCGGGGATGTTGGTCAGACCCCACCCTCGACGTTGACGCTGATGCGCCGCGTCTTGCTCGAGCCCATCCCAGTGCCGACCTCCGAGCGAGGCCGGCAATTCTGGCCGGCGATCCGACCGTTCCTGGCTGCCGAACCGCACCATCGGCCCCCCTTGGGCGAGCTGGCCGTCGGGCTCAGTCGGGCGACCGACGTGGGACTGCTTGCCCGGACGGTCAGCCGGGCAAGCCAACGCGAACCCGTTGAGCCCCAACTCACAGCGCCGCTGCCGCCTGCGATCACGGTGATGCGGTCGGCCTTGCCGCCGGCCCAGCAGACCCCTTCGGTCAGCGCGGCCCCGATCGGGCAGCCCGACGAACCGACCGGGCGCTCTCACCATCGGATGCTTGCCTTGGGCGCTATAGCGGCCGTTGGCCTCGCCGGCGGCGGGTTCTTTGCCTGGCAGTTGCTGGGTCCGAGCACGGTGCCACCGGATCAACCACGTGCCACCGTGACCGTCGTGGCTGCCCCCACCAACGCCTCGCTCGCTCCAACAGATCCCACCACCTCGTCGCTCTCCACGAGAGCCGCATCGCCCCAGCTCACCGCATTGGCCACCCCGACGCCCACCCCGACGCCCGTTCAGACGCCAGCCACGTCAGCATTCGTGTTCCCTGCCGATGCGCAGTCGACATGCATGACGTTCGGATACACGGAACGGTTACCGATCAGCGACCCAGGGCTGCGGACCCAGATAGGACACAAGACCACCTGTGACTTCGCCACGCGGGTAGCATCCGACGTTCGCGCGTATGTCAATGGCCACCCAGGGGAGACGTCGTTTTCGCTCTCCGCCTACAGCGCCGTCTTCAAGAGATATCAGACCTTAACCTGCGCCTTGACCAAAGGAACGGCAACCTGCCTGGTCGCTGGCGGGACAGAACATGTCTATGTCAGTGGCTTCGACGGCGTTGGGTAGCCGACCACGGCTCGGCTACAGCTCTAGGACCAGGCCGGGCGTCGCGATCTCGACGGGACCGGGCCAAACTGCGGCAGCCTGGGCACGGCATACCTCTGGGTCGTTCCACGAGGGCATGTGTGTGAGCACGATCCGCTGCACGCCGCCGGCGTCCAGAGCCGCCTGCGCCACCCGGGACCCGGTCATGTGGATGTCGCGTTCTTGGTCCCGACCATCGACGAACGCGGTGTCGGCCAGCAGGACGTCCGCCCCGGCGGCAAGGTCGGACAGCGCCTCACAGCGGTCCGTGTCGCCGCTGAAAGCCAGCACCTTCCCGCCTGCCTCGACCCGGTATCCGTAGGCCTCGATGGGATGGTTGACCCGGCGAGCCCTGAAGGAAAAGGGCCCGATCCGAAATACCGAGCTGTCCTGCACGGGGCTGAAGGTGAACTCGGAGACCTCGGTGCCGGTGTGCCCGTAGTAGGCCAGGCCGACCCGAGCTGGGGTGGCTGCCGGCCCCCACACCGGCACCGGTCGATGGAAGCCGCCCGGGTGGTAGCGCTGCATGACGTACAGCCCGCACAGGTCAAGGAAGTGGTCGGCGTGCAGGTGGCTGAGCACCACCGCGTCCAGTGTCGTCGGGTCGACGTAACGCTGCAGCGGGCCTAGAGCGCCACTGCCAAGATCCAACACAATGCTCCACGTCCGCCCCTCGTGGGCGGCCTGGAGCAAATAGCACGACGCCGGGGACTCCGGCCCAGGGAAGGACCCCGAACAACCAACGACAGTGAGCTGGAAGCCTGCCCCGGACGCCGGGCTCACGCCGCTCATCCCGGAGCCACCTCCTCCCGGCGGGCCTGGATGGCCGCATCAGGGCCGAGGAATCGGCGGGCCAGCCGACTGAACGTCTGCGGGTCTCCCGTGGTGACAAATTCGTGGCGAGGTGCCGCGAGCCCATCGGGCCGCAAGGCCCCGCCGTCGGCCAACACCTTGTAAAGGTCCTTGGCGGTCTCCTCGGCCGAGGACACCAGCGTCACCAGGTCGCCCATGACATAGGAGATGACCCCGGTGAGCAGGGGGTAGTGGGTGCAGCCGAGGATGAGGGTGTCGACCTGGGCGGCTTGCAGTGGGGCAAGGTAATCGCGAGCCACCCTGAGCAACTCGTCACCACCGGTGATCCCGTCCTCGACGAACTCCACGAACCGGGGGCAGGGCGAAGACGTGACGCGGATGTGCGGTGCCGGCGCGAAGGTGTCCAGGTAGGCCCGGCTGTTGTGTGTCCCGAGCGTCGAGATCACCCCGACCCGGTTGGTCCGCGTCGCCGACGCCGCACGCCGCACCGCGGGCCGGATCACCTCAACGACTGGCACGTCGTAGCGCTCACGGGCGTCGTGCAACATCGCCGCGCTTGCTGTGTTGCACGCGATGACCAGCGCCTTCACCCCGCGGTCGACGAGGTGGTCGAGGCACTCGAGCGCGAACTCGCGGACCTGGCTGATCGGGCGCGGGCCGTAGGGGGTTCTCGCGGTATCACCGAAGTAGACCACCGACTCGTGCGGCAACTGATCCAGGACGGCCCGAGCCACGGTCAGCCCCCCGTAGCCCGAGTCGAATATACCGATCGGCGAATCGCCCACGGCACTCAGGATAAGGAGGTAAGTCGCACGCCCCCCAATCCTGGGGCGGTCACCTCGATCACATGTCGGTTCATCGAGCAGACACGATGACGACGCCCAGCGTTCAGATCGGCCAGCGCCGACCCATGAGTGCTCCGACCAGGCTGTCCTGCAGCCAGGTGAGGAAATCGTAGACGGCTGCGGCATACGCCACCGGGTCCTCCGGTGCCTCGCGCAGGTGAGCCTCGAGCGCCTCGACATCCGCCTCCGTACGCAAGCCGAGCCGTTCGCCCAGCAGGAGACGAGTGTCGGTGAGCGCCACGACGAAAGCCGCGGCCGTCGATGCGTCTAGCGAGACGCGGTCATCTGCGTTCTCAGCGGCCGGGGTGCTGTCGGCGCTGGGGCGGCGCAGCGCGGCGATCGCTGTCGCCAGCCCGTCGCTTTTGCGTCTGCGGAGGTCCTGCTCGGTGAGGCGGCGAAACTCCGCCGACACGGCGGCGTCCTCGCGGTGCGCGTCGGGCAGCAGCCGGGCCAGGGCCGGGTCGCGATCACCCGGGTCGGTCCCCCGAGGCTTCCCCTCCGGCGTGCCCACAGAGGCTTCCAGAGAGGCGACGAGGTCGGCGAACGGGTCCCCGGTGGAGGCCACCTCGGGTTCGAGCAAGGACCGGGTCTGCTCCATGACACTGGCGACGATGTGCCGTTCGGCCGGGTCGAGTTTGGCGACGAACCGCTCACCCTTGCGTCGGAAGGCGCGGGCCATTACTGGTCCTGCTCGAACGTCGCCCAGAGCCCGTAGCCTTGCATCGCCATGCAGTGGGCCTCCATCTCTTCCCGACTACCTTGCGAGACAACGGCTTTGCCCTTCACATGGACGTCCATCATGAGCTTCTCGGCCTTGGCGCGCGAGTAGCCGAAGTACGTCTGGAAGACGTAGGTGACATAGGACATGAGGTTGACCGGGTCGTTCCACACCAAGGTGATCCATGGCAACGCGGGTGCCACTAACCCTTCCGAGATGATCTCGGGCTCCATGACGGGCGCAGTCGACACCCTCTCACTTTAGGCTGCTCGCTGTGACGCACAGCACCGCCCTGCTTACCGATCACTATGAGTTGACCATGCTGCAGGCCGCCCTGCGCAGCGGGGCCGCGCATCGCCGCTGCGTCTTCGAAACCTTCACCAGGCGGTTGCCCGAGGGCCGCCGGTATGCCGTGCTCGCCGGCACCGGGCGACTGCTGGAGGCCATCGAGCGGTTCCGGTTCGGGGCGGGGGAGATCAAGGACCTGCGCCGCCGCGGGGTCGTCGACGCAGCGACCTGCGACTGGCTCGCCGGCTACCGCTTCAGCGGGGACATCAGCGGGTATGCCGAGGGCGACTGCTTCTTCCCCGGCTCACCCGTGCTCGTCGTCGAGGGGACCTTCGCCGAGGCGGTCGTCCTGGAGACTCTGGTGTTGTCGATCCTCAACCACGACAGTGCCATTGCCTCGGCGGCCTCCCGGATGACCTCGGCAGCGGCCGGTCGGCCGTGCATCGAGATGGGGTCTCGACGCACCCACGAGGAGGCTGCGGTCGCGGCGGCGCGGGCGGCATACATCGCGGGGTTCGAGCGCACCTCCAACTTGGAGGCGGGACGGCGGTTCGGGGTCCCGACGACGGGGACATCCGCGCACGCCTTCACCTTGCTGCACGACTCGGAACGGGACGCGTTCGCCGCCCAGCTCGACGCGCTCGGAGCCGGGACCACGCTGCTCGTCGACACCTACGACG
>JBGAQN010000104.1:0-10345 GCA_044220725.1 Dermatophilaceae bacterium | reverse complement strand
GGGACTGCCGAGCTGGGCCGCGAGACAGTCGCGCTCCGCCGCGGTCGCGCGCCGCGGGGAGTTGGCGGCGAAGTCGAACAGGGCCCTCGAGGTCTCGGCGACGGCATACACGGTGCCTGCGCCGACGCCGTGGGGATCTCTGACGACGTAGCCGAGGTCGTACCCCGCGCCGCCGATCCGGGTGACCCACAGGTCGATGGCGACCGGCTCGGGGCGGTAGTCGAGTTGGGCGCGGTATTCGATCTCGTGCCGGACGACGAGGATGCCGCGTTCGAGCAGGGCGAGCCCTTCAGGGAACCAGCGAGGCAGGGCCGCGACGCGGGCGTCTTCGAGCAGCCGAAGAAACTGGGTGTTATTGACGTGGCCGTAGGCGTCCATGTCCGACCAGCGGAGCGGGACGAGCACCTCGGTGGGCACGCGTATGTCGGTGGGCACGCGTATGTCGGTGGGCACGCGTATGTCGGTGGGCACGCGCAGGTCGGTAGGCACGTGGACCGGCGGCTGGGCAGACATGAGCGCCATCCTCTCAGGCCCAGGGCTAGCCTCGAGGGCATGAAACTGCCCGAGCCCACCCCTGATGCCGTCGCCGATCTGCTCGACGTGCTCGACCTCACCTGTCTGGGCGAGGCGCGGATCACCGTGCAGGGGGCGCCGGGCGACGACGAGACCGACCTCGGTGAGTCCACGCCGATCGTGTTCCTCGGACGCAGCCAGAAGCAGACGCACGGGCGGGTCTTCGGGGGGCAGGTCCTCGCGCAGTCGCTCGTCGCGGCGGCGCGCACCGTCGACCCGGTGGGCGGGGGGAGCGGGGCGAGCGGGGCTGGCGGGGTGGCCCGGCCGATCCACTCGTTGCACGCCTACTTCGTTCGGGGCGGTGACGACAGCCACCCGATCCGGTTCGTCGTCGAGCGGGTCCGGGACGGGGCATCGTTCTCGACGCGGCGGGTGCAGGCTGTGCAATACGGGCGGACGATTCTGTCGATGGGGTGCTCGTTCCAGGAGCCCGCGGGGGGTTTGGACCATCAGGACCCAATGCCGCCCGCGCCGGACCCGATGGACGTCCCCACGCTGGCCGACGCGCTCGGCGCGGATCTGGATCCGGCTGCGGCGCAGTTCTTCGCGGCCCGACGGCCGATCGAGCTGCGGCATGTCGAGGGCAATGTCTACGTACGACCGGGGCGGCAGCGGGCGCCTCGGCAGAGCGTGTGGCTGCGGGCCCGGGGCGAGTTGCCCGACGACCCGGTGATCCACGCAGCCGTGCTGGCCTATGCGTCCGACTATCCCTTGCTTGAGCCGGTGCTTCGGCGGCATGGGGTGGCGTGGCGGGACCCGCGGTTGCGCCCGGCCAGCCTCGATCATGCGATGTGGTTCCACCGGGCGCCGAAGGCCGACGACTGGGTGCTCTACACGATGACCAGCCCGTCGGCGTCGGGTGGGCGCGGGCTCGGCGTGGGGCGGATGTTCACGGCCGACGGGGTGCTCATGGCGTCTGTCGCCCAAGAAGGGATGCTCCGACTCAAGGACTCGTGAGAGCTGCGGGTGGAGGTATTCCCGGTCCGGCCTGCCGACCGCTGACACCTCCACCCGTCGCGCCTACTCCCGCCCAACCCACCACCCGTGCGAGAGGGTGCGCGCGCGGCATACCCTCGGGGTCGTGACCGACACACCGGCCCCGTATGCCGTGAGCGACCTCCTCCCCATCCTCGACCTTCGTGAGGTGGGGAAGCTGCACACCGAGTGGTCAGCGGACGCCGCGAACCTGGCCACCGACCTGGCCGAGGAGGTCGGCAGTGGTCGGCGGGACGCTCGGGTGTTCCGGGGGCCGAGCCAAAAGCAGCGCTACGAGCGCACGTTCGGCGGGCAGTTGCTCGCCCAGGCGATCGTCGCGGCCGGGCGCACCGTGGTCGCCGACCCGGCCGGGGGCGGGAGGCTGCTGCACTCGACGCACACGACGTTCCTGCTCTCGGGCGCTGACACCGACGACGTCCACTACGTCGTCGAGCCCCTCTCGGACGGCCGGTCCTTCTCGACTCGGCGGGTCTGCGCGGTGCAGCACGGGACTCTGCTCGCCGTCGTCACGGCCTCATTCCAGGAGGTGTCGGACGGGTGGGACCACGCCGAACCGTTGCCCGCCGACGTGCCCAGCCCGGAGACGTTGCCCAATGTCGCGCAGGCGTTGGCCGGGATCCCCGAGCCGTATGCCGTCGTCTGCATCCTCGACGGCCCGATCGAGCTGCGCCACGTGGAAGGGCATCTGTATGCCGGTCCCTGGCCCGATCTCGTTGCGCGCCAAGGGGTTTGGCTGAGGTCGCGGCGAACCCTGCCCGATGACCCGATCATCCACGCGGCGTTCCTCGCCTACGCCTCGGACTACTCGATCCTCGAGTCGGTGCTGCGCCGACACGGCACGGCATGGTCCGACCCGCGGCTGCGCCAGGCCAGCCTCGATCACTCGATGTGGTTCCACCGGCCCGGGCGGGCCGATGAGTGGGTGCTGCACACGGGGCACTCCCCCTCGGCGTCCGGCGGGCGCGGCCTCGGCCTGGGCCGGATGTATGCCGCCGACGGCACCCTCCTCGCCTCGATCGCCCAGGAAGGCATGCTCCGCCTCAAGTCGTGAGCCGGTGTCGTGGTCCTGCGGCCGAACGTCGGCACGTCCTCCGGGAACCCCTCAGGATCCGGATCGTCCAGGTCTAACCCAGCCGTGAGGCCGTGCCGCGCGCGTGGGCACAGGGCGGGCCTTGGGCCAAGGCAGCGTCACGCCTTCTCGTGACGCACCCCACGGTGATGGGGCGGCGGGCGGGCTGCCCGCGGCATACCCCGTCGTCGTAGGCTCGAAAACGACACGCGCCGGTCGCGCGCGCAACCCGACCACCCGAGGAGTCTCCTGTGAGCACTACCCCCCGAACCGCCATCGTCACCGGCGCCGCCCGTGGGATCGGCGCCGCCACCGCCAAGCGCCTCGCCGCTGACGGGCACGCCGTCGGCGTCTTCGACCTCGATGAAGCTGCCTGCGCCGCAACGGTATCCGCGATCATCGACGCGGGCGGGAAGGCGCTCGCCGTGGGCGTCAACGTCGCCGACGCCGCGTCGGTCGCGGCCGGGGTCGAGCGGGTCGCGGCCGAGCTCGGCGGTCCGACGATCGTCGTCAACAACGCCGGGATCACCCGCGACAACCTGTTGTTCAAAATGACCGAGGAGGACTGGGACAGCGTCATGGCCGTGCACCTGCGCGGCGCCTTCCTCATGTCGAAGGCGTGCCAGAAGTACATGACCGAGGCCAAGTTCGGCCGCATTGTCAACCTGTCCTCCACGTCCGCGCAGGGCAACCGCGGGCAGGCCAACTACGCGGCAGCCAAGGCGGGCATGCAGGGCTTCACCAAGACGCTGGCCATCGAGCTGGGCAAGTTCGGCGTGACCTGCAACTCGATCGCCCCTGGCTTCATCCAAACCGAGATGACCAAGGCGACGGCCGACCGGCTCGGGGTGTCCTTCGAAGACTTCATCGCGCACGCCGCCAAGGAGATCCCCGTGGCACGGGTCGGGCAGCCCGAGGACATCGCTGCCACGGTGTCGTTCCTCACCAGCGACGAGGCTGGCTTCGTCAACGGCCAGGTCATCTACGTCGCCGGCGGCCCGAAGGACTGAGCGCACGCACGCGGCCTTCGCGCGCGGCGAAGCGACTCGCTACGACAGCCGCCGGCGGACTGAGCGCGCGCGCGGCCTTCGCGCGCGGCGGCATACCTCATGTGTATGCCGCCTCGCGGCTTTGACGGCGACTACGGCGGGCTCAGGCGGCCGGGGGCGCTGGCCCGGCCAGATGGTCCCGTCGAGGCCCGGATCGCTCCTGCGCGCGGTCGTAGGACCCGGGACATCGGTCCCAGGCCACTCCGTCGCCGGTCACCCGCCCGACTAACCGATCCCGATGGACAACGGTGTGATGTCGCCCGCACAACAACGCAGCGTTGGACAGGTCCGAGGCGCCACCGTCCACCCAATGGAGCAGGTGGTGGGCGTCGCACCAATGGGCGGGCGTCGAGCATCCGGGGAAGGTGCACACCCGATCCCGCAGCCACAGCGCGGCCGTCTGCGCACGACTGAACAGGCGGGTCGACCGCCCGAGGTCGAGGATCTCGCCCTCGGCCCCGAGCACGACCGGGATCAGCCCGGCATCGCAGGCTATCCGGCGCGCCGTCTCCGGCGCCAACAGTGACCCGCTCTCGCTCGACCCGAGCACCTCACCGGCGCCAAGGCGCTCGGCCAAGTCAGCGAGCGGCATGGTCACCAGGAGCGTCGACTTAATCCCGCTGGGAGGTATGCCGCTCCCGCCCACTGCCGCGGCGCGACGGCATACCTCGAGGAGAGCCTCGCCACGGCGGCGCTCGGGCGGGCGAGGATCGCGGGACCCGTCTGGCTCGGGAACTGGCGCAGATAGTGGGCCGATCGCCGCCTCCAGTGCTGCCTTGCCCGGCGCGTCGAGGACCAGCCGATAGGAGAACGCCCCTAGTTCGTCGCCCACCGGCCGGCTCAAGGCGACGAGCCGTCCAGCGGCGTCCTGCGCCTCCTGGAACACCCCCGGGTCACCGAACCGCGCCAACATTGCCGGCCGCAACCGACGAACACCGACTCGCCCGTGTTCGGAACCCATCTGCAGCAGACCGGTGAGAACCGTCGGTCGGGCCTCGTCGCGCAGCATGGGCCGCAGCGCCTGGAACTCGGACACGACCGTGAGCCCCACCCCGACCGGCAATTGGCCTCGCACGACCGCGTCGCGTACGGGCCCCAGCTCGGGTCGACGACACTCCTGGACGAGCCGGGCCACCTGCCCGGCCCCCTCGGCGGCCAGCGATGGAGCGTGCCGGGCGACCCACTGAGCGCTGGTCCCAGCCTGGCTTGCCGCAATCTCCCCTCTGGTGTCGGCCTCCACAACCACCGCCACGACCGCGCCCCCAGCGGCGCAGGACAGCGCATCGAGCTCTTCCACCAACAGGGCCAGCTCAGGTCCGATGACCTGCCACAGCAGCCCGGCCAACCCGTCGAGGGCAACGCGGGCAGCAGCCAGGACGGCACGTCGGTCCTGGACCGACGCCCCTCCAACCGGGGTGCCCAGCTCGCTGCTCATGACCCCAACCTAACCCGGGGGTCTGACAGCCCTGCGCCCCCAATCCCGTTTATCCACAGGCAGATCGGTCACGATCCGCTCACAGTTTGTAGACCCTTTCCGGCCGTCGGGCCCCGCCTCGATTACCTCCTCAGACTCTCACCGTCAGACCCAGACATGCGGACTCACCTCAGGCGCGAGCGATACCGAGAACGTGCCCGTCCGGATCCAGCACATACCCGACGTCCTCGCCCCAGGACCGCGCCTCGATCGGCGCTTGCAGGGTCCCTCCGGCCGCCACCGCGCGGGCCAGCAGCCGATCCGCGTCGGAACGCCGCAGATAGACCTCGCAGCGCTGGCCGTCGCCCACGCGCAAGCCGTCCCCGAGCAGCGCGGCGATGCCCGTGGCTGGCATCAACCCCAATGTCGCGCCGCCCAAGTCGAACTCGGTCATGCCCGGCACGTCCAGACTCGGCGCGGTGTCCAACGTCGCCGCCCACCAGTCGCGCGCCCGCGACTGATCCGCGACATAGAGGATGAACTCGACCGCGTGCATGTCTCCATCGTGCCCGACCGCCGGCCGTCAGGCCACGCCGCACAACCCGAATGAGCGGTCCGAGCGGGATCGCGCTCGTCAGGCCTCTGCCGCGTCCACCGCGGCAACCTCAGACACGGGTGCAAACTCAGGCACCGCAGCAACCTCAGGCACCGCAACAACCTCCGGCGCCACTGTGACCTCAGGAGCCCGGAGGATGACCGGCTCGGCCTCAATGGCCGCCGCTGTCGAAACCGCAGGACCGCCGCCAGTCCCATCACCGTGGGCCTTGTGGTGCTTGGCCGCGTCTTTCTTCGCGGCGTCCTTCTTGGCCTTTGCCTTCTCGGGATCCTTCTTCGAGTCGGCAGCGACGATCGGCAGCGTGTGCGCGTGATCGGGGACGTACCGGTTCGACTCACGCGGCGGCCGGTGGTAGCCCACGGCCACCGGGCGGCTGGGGATCTCGACCGTCTTGGGGTGCAGGTCCTCGTAGGGGATCGTCGAGAGCAGATGCGCAATGACGTTGATCCGCGAGCTCTTCTTGTCGTCGGACTCGACGGTGTACCAGGGCGAGTCCGAGATGTCGGTGAACTGCATCATCGTGTCCTTGGCCCGGCTGTAATCCTCCCACCGGGTGATCGACTGCATGTCCATCGGCGAGAGCTTCCACCGGCGCATCGGGTCGTTGGCCCGGGAACGGAACCGGGCCTCCTGCTCGACGTCGCTCACCGAGAACCAGTACTTGCGCAGCATGATCCCGTCATCGATGAGCATCCGCTCGAACGACGGCGCTTGGCGCAGGAACCGCGCATACTCGACGTCCGAGCAGAACCCCATGACCCGCTCGACCCCGGCCCGGTTGTACCAGGACCGGTCAAAGAGCACGATCTCGCCGGCCGCCGGCAGGTGCTCGACGTAGCGCTGGAAGTACCACTGGGACTTCTGCCGTTCGGTCGGCGCCGGCAGAGCGGCCACGCGAGCGTGCCGGGGATTGAAATACTCCGTCATTCGCTTGATGGCCGACCCCTTGCCGGCCGCGTCACGTCCTTCGAAGAGGACGACGAGCCGATGGCCCGTGCCGATGACCCACTGCTGCATGGTCACGAGTTCGGCCTGGAGTCGGAACAGTTCCTTCTCGTAGGTCGCCGTGTCCAGTTTGAGGGTCCCGTTTGCGGTTCGCTTGCCCATGGCGGGCATTGTTCCACTCCCAGGGGGGCCTGTCTCGCAGTGTCTCGTATGCCGTTCATCTCGCGTTCACCTACGCCGAACCCCTTGGCGCGGGGCCGGGGAACGGCATACACTCCGGCCCCGTCCGACCTCGGAACAACCGTGGCGTCGCCGTGGTTGACACCTCAACCACCCGCCCGAGGTCCGCCAGGTCAGCAGACACCCCGAGGAGCCCGCAGCCGATGTCCGACTTCACGCCCACCGCCGGTTCGGTGACGATGTTCACGACGACGTGGTGCGGCTACTGCCGCCGGCTCAAGAGCCAGATGGAGCGCGAGGGAATCGGCTTCACCGAGGTCGACATCGAGCGGCTCCCCGAGGCGGCCGACGTCGTCATGAGCCTCAACGGCGGCAACCAGACCGTGCCGACCCTGATCTTCCCCGACGGCAGCGCCGCGACGAACCCGTCGATCGCCCAGGTTAAGGCGCGCCTGGCCTGAGGGCCGAGGCGAGCAACCGAGCGGGGTCGACCAACGGAGCAGGGTCGACTAACGGAGCAGGGTCGACCAACTCAGCGGGTGGGCCGCCAGCCTTCGATCACCGGGCCACCCGCCACCGTCTCGACATCTTCACCGAGCCATCGCTCGATGAGCCGTCGGGCGATCGAGATGCTCCCCGGCACCCGGATCGCCCCCGATCGCAGCAACGCGGCATACTCCTGCCGCGTCACCCAGCGCACCTCGGCCATTTCGGCTGGGTCGTGGGTGAGATCGGTGGTGACCGCCCGCGCCGTGAAGCCGAGCATGAGCGAGGACGGGAACGGCCACGGCTGACTCCCGAGATAGCGGACGTCGGTGACCTGCACCCCCGCTTCCTCGAGCACCTCGCGCACGACGGCCGCCTCGAGCGACTCCCCTGGCTCGACGAACCCCGCCAGCACCGAGAACTGGTCCTCCGGCCACGTGACGCCGCGGCCGAGCAGCAGCCGCTCGTCCGCGTCGATGACCGACATGATCACCGAGGAGTCCATCCTCGGGAAGTGCTCGCTGCCGTCGCGGGTGCACCGGCGGACCCAGCCTGCCGTCACGGGTTCGGTCGGGCCGCCGCACCGCTCGCAGTGCTCGTGCCCTCGGTGCCAGTTTGCGAGGGCGAGCAAGGTGGTGGCGATCGCCGCATCCCGGTCGCTGAGCAGCGCGCCTGCCACGCGCAGAGTCCGCCACCCACTGTCAGCGTCGCCCGCCGTCGGCTGCTCGACCACCCCCAGGTATGCCGCACCGCCACCTCCCCCCTGCAGCTCACGGACGTCGCTGCGCCCTTCACGACCGTCATCGTCCCCCGCACGAACGTCAGTGTCCCTTGCGCGAACGTCGCGGCCCCCTGAACGAACGCCGCTGTCATGTGCACGAACGTCGCGGTGCGGCGCACGGCCGAGGAAGATCGTCAACCGCTCTGCGTCCGCAGGCTCCGGCGGCCGTTGCAGCAATCGCTGGTCGGGGCCGATCGGCACCCGATCAGCACGGACAGCCACGACTCGGGTCGCCGGGTGCGCGAGCAGGCTGTCGATCAAGCTCGGGTCATCGCGCAGGTGAGCGGCGCGATCGAGGCCGTCGTGGCACAACAGCACTCCACGCAGGCCCGACGATGAGTCGGCGTCAGTCACCCGCGAAGTCAAGCACGGGCGAGGCGCCACGTCGTCGTGACGTTCACGGCATACCGTGGTCATCGTGAGTCCCGAGAGCCGCAGCCCGGCCTTCCTCGCCGCCCTGGCCAGTGCGGCCGTGCCGGGACTTGAGCCCGTCTCGGCACGCGCGGTGCACCCAGGGCGGACAGCCGAGTTCGATTCGGCGATCGTCATCGACGATCAGGACCGCTCGTGGTTCATCCGGTGCCCCCGGACGCCCGCGGCGGGAGCACGGCTCGAGTCAGCCGCGGCCCTGGTCGCCCTGTTGGCCCGACGGTTGCCGTTCCAGGTGCCGGTGCCCAAGGGGTTCGTCGCAGTGCCCGATGGTCGCGCGGCCGTCTATCCGTTGCTGCCTGGGCGACCGTTGGCCTTCGCGGGCCTGCCGTCCGGACCGGGACTGGCAGCCGAGCTCGGCCGCACCATCGCGGCGATCCACAACGTCGACCGGGGCGTCTACGAGGAGGCCGGTGTGCCGTCCTATGACGCCGACGCCTACCGCACCCGGAGGCTGGCCGACCTGGACCGGGCCGCAGCCACGGGTCATGTGCCGACCGCTCTGCTGTCCCGCTGGGAGTCCGCTCTCGATGACGTCACCCTCTGGCGGTTTGCGCCTGCGCCGGTGCACGGCGGGCTCACCCGGTCGCAAGTGCTAGCGGTCTTCGACTCCGACGACGACGCGGGGTCGGGCCACGTGCGCGCGGTGGTCGGGTGGGAGGACGCTCGGGTGGCCGATCCGGCCGAAGACTTCGCCGCGGTCGTCACCACGGCGAGTCCGGGGGCGGTGGAGTCGGTGTTGGAGGCCTACGCCAACTCGCGGATCGAACGCCCAGATCCGCACCTGCGCCGTCGCGCCCTGCTGGCTTCGGAGCTCGGCCTGTTGGGCGAGTTGTTGGCCGCGGTGACCCTCGGGGTGCCCGACCGGGTCCGGGCGGTCGCCGATCGGTTGACCCAACTCAGCCGGCAGGTGGAGCCTGATGACCTCAAGGCGCCGGCCCCCGTGGCCGTCACGCCGAAAGAAGTCCCCGTGCCACGGGACCGGACTGGTGCGGCCCCGGCCACCTCTGCAGCCGACTTGGGGTCCCTTGAGGACACGGCCGCCATGGCCGGGCCGGGCGGGTCAGCCGCCACCGATCAGCTCGCACTGGTGACCGACCAGGACACGGTCGCCATGGATCCCCGGATGATGTTCGACGCAACGGAGGAGATCCCGCCCGAGCAGCTGCAGGCCGTCCGCCAGGCCCACGCCGCGCGCGAAACATCCCGTGACGAAACCGATCGAGCGTCCGAGGACGCGGCTGAGCCCGAGGAGCTCAAGACCGGGGCCAGCAAGGCTGAGGCAGCCAAGGCCCAAGTGACCGAGGTAGCCGAGTGACCGAGGTAGCCGAGTGACCGAGGTTTGCCGAGGTGACTGGGGTGGCCCAGGTGGCCTGGGTAGCCGAGTGACCGAGGGTAGGCAAGGTGACCGAGGCCGACCGGGGCGCGTAGCTCGCGACCCACGCGGCTACTCGATGGCCCGCAAGAGCCGGAGCAACTGGTCCTCGCCTGGCAGGTCCGGCCGCACCGTGGTCCCGGTGCGCGCGTAGTAGAAGGCTGCGTCGACCTGGTCGGCCGTCAGCCCCCGCAATCGCGCGTAGGCCACGGCATAGGCACCGAGCTGGAGTGAGCGGTGCTCGGCCTCCACCCCCGAGGGCGCCGATCCGGTCTTCCAGTCCACGACCGTCACGCCGCCGTCGGGTCGGGCGAAGACCGCGTCGATCCGCCCTCGGACGGCGATCCCGTCAAGGACCGTCTCGATGGCGACCTCGACATCGACAGGGGTGCGGGCGGCCCACTCGCTGGCCAGGAACTGGGCCTTGAGCGC
>JBGAQN010000037.1:0-25497 GCA_044220725.1 Dermatophilaceae bacterium | reverse complement strand
GGTGGCACTCGTCGGCGTGACGCACGGCGACGGACCCACTCAGGTCGACTGGATGGCCCGCAAGATCGCGGGCCTGCGGATCTTCGACGGGGCGGACGGGGACGACACTCCAGGGGCGGAGTGTTCGGTGGCCGAGGCCGGGCTGCCGGTGCTCGTCATCAGCCAGTTCACGCTGTATGCCGATGTCCGCAAGGGGCGGCGGCCGTCGTGGTCCGCCGCAGCACCCGGATCGGTCGCCGAACCGCTGGTCGACGCTCTCGCCGCTGCTCTGCGCGTGGAGGGGCTTACCGTCGCCTCGGGAACCTTCGGGGCCCACATGATGGTTCACCTGGTCAACGACGGCCCGGTTACCCTCGTGCTGGACGTCTGAACCCCCGGTTCGCTCGTCTCGACTCGCTTCGCCCGCTCGCTCGCTCGCTCGCTCGCCCAGCTTCTCGTGCTCCGCCAGGAAGGCCTGCGCATGTTGTCCTCGATCTCCTCGGTCCAAGGTGTCGTCGTCATGGTGCTCGGCCTGCTCGCCTTGGGCGCCGAGGTCTTCGCGCTCGTCGACGCGCTGCGCCACCGGCCGGACGCGTTCATCGCCGCTGGCAAGCGCACCAAGAACTTCTGGCTGCTCGTCCTGGGCGTGGCCACGGCGGTCGGGTTCGTCACCAACGTGCTCTCGATGTTCGGCGTCATCGCCTTCGTCGCCGCCGCGGTCTACCTCGCTGACGTCCGTCCCGCCTTGGCCCAGGTGAGCGGACGGGGCGGTAGCGGACGACAGGGCCCCTACGGTCCCTGGTGATCGCCCAAACGATCCTGTGCTGGGTGGTCACCGGCGTGCGGCGGGAGGCATGCGGCATACTGGCCGGTCGTGCCTGTGCACCCGCGGCAGGCGACAGAGGAGCCCCGTGAACGACACCCCACCCCCGATCGTCCATCACCGCACCGAATACGCCGAGGGCCTGCGCGACCCGCGGGTCGACATTTTCGTGGCGGAGCGGCCGTGGGGGTCCTTCACCCAGTTCGTCTCCAACGAGACGGTGACCGTCAAGACGATCACCGTCGAGGCCGGACACCGCCTGAGCCTGCAGCGGCACGAACACCGGGGCGAGATGTGGACAGTCCTCGACGTGCCGATCACGGTCACCGTCGATGAGCGCACCTGGGTGGCCCAGGTCGGGGAGACCGTGTGGGTGCCCCGGGGGGCGATCCACCGAATTGCCAACTCTGGCGAGCGGACCGGCCGCATCCTCGAGGTCGGGTTCGGCTTCTTCGACGAGAGCGACATCGAGCGGCTCGAGGACGACTACGCCCGCCAGGACGAGGACTCCCCGGCAACCCCGGCTAGCGAGGGCTGACCGCCTCCCACCGCACGCTCAGCTCGCCCAGGCGCCACCGCGCCGGCCCGTCGAGCACCGGCCACCCGTCGGCCTTTAACCGCCACGCCGTCTCCAGGAACCTCGCGCGTGCCCCGTATGCCGCCTGCGGCGCGGCATACCGCCACGCCTGGTCCAGCGCGGCGAGGAAACGGTGGACACGTTCGTCGGGAACGTTGCGGTGGATGAGCGCCTTGGGGAGGCGCTCGGCGACCTCCGCCGGAGTGACTAGGCCGCGCAGCCGCATCGACACGGTGAGGCTGACGGGGCCAGCGTCGCGCTCGACCGCCACCCATGAGGCCAGCCGCCCCAGCTCGTCGCACGTCCCGTCCACGAGCACGCCTTCGGGAGCCAGGCGGGAGCGCAACCGCGCCCAGATCGGAGCGACCTCCGCCTCGTGGTATTGCCGCAGCACGTTGAAGGCCCGCACCACCGTCACGGGACGTCCGTCGGTGGTCGGCACCTCGAAGCCCCCCAGCCCGAAGGCGAGCCCCGGCCGCTCGAGCCCGGCCGCGGCCGTGACCCGCTCCGGGTCGATCTCCAACCCGAGCACCTGCACGTCTCGCCGCACCCGCCGCAGCCGCTCGTGCAGCTCGACCGCCGTCACCGGCGACGCGCCATAGCCCAGGTCGACGACGATCGGCGCCTCCATCGGCGCGCGCAGCCGCCACGCCTGCGTCCCGGCCAGCCAGCGGTCGGCGCGGCGCAGCCGGTTGGGGTTGGTCGTCCCGCGGGTGATCCTCCCCTCGGGCTTCGCGCGGCTCACAGGCGGCAGCGTATGCCGCGCCGCCGCCATGGTGCCGACCTGGCGCCGCGGTCACCCGCCGGCGGGCTTCGCTGCCCAGCCCGCCCGGGAATCTCGACATGGGTGTCGGTGTTGACCCCAGACGCATGCTGAAATCGCCATCAACGGAACTGCCACGCCTGCACCACGACGCACGGCGAGAGGATCGGGGACTGTGACGCCGGATGAGATCCGTCGGATCGCGATGTTCAGCGTCCACACCTCGCCGTTGGAGCAGCCGGGCACCGGCGATGCGGGCGGCATGAACGTCTACATCGCCGAGGTGGCCAAGCAGCTGGCCCGCCGCGACCGCGAGGTCGAGATCTTCACCCGGGCCACGACGGGGGCCCTTCCGCCGACCGTCGAACTCGCCCCTGGCGTCACCGTCCGGCACATCACCGCCGGCCCCTACGAGGGGTTGGCCAAGAACGACCTGCCCGGCCAGTTGTGCGCGTTCGCGGCCGGTGTCATGCGGGCCGGGGCAGCCCGTCCCGAGGGCTGGTTCGACGTCGTCCACTCGCACTACTGGCTCTCCGGCCAGGTCGGCTGGCTCGCCGCCGACCGGTGGCGCACCCCGCTCGTCCACACCATGCACACCATGGCCCGAGTCAAGAACGCTGCCCTCGCCGAGGGGGAGCGCCCCGAGCCGCCCGGCCGCGAGATCGGCGAGGCGCAGGTGGTCGAGGCCGCCGACCTGCTCACCGCCAACACCGCCGACGAGGCGTGCCAGTTGGTCTCCCTGTATGCCGCCGACCCCGCCCGAGTCGCCGTCGTCCCACCCGGCGTCGACCTCGACGTGTTCACCCCCGGCGACCGGTATGCCGCCCGCGCCCACCTCGGCCTCCCGCACCGCGCCCACGTGCTCCTGTTCGTCGGTCGGATCCAGCCGCTCAAGGCTCCCGACCTCCTCGTCAAGGCGGCCCGGCAGCTGCTCGACCAGCACCCCGGCTGGACCCCCGACGACCTGGTCGTCGGCATCCTCGGCGGCCCGAGCGGCTCCGGGTTGGAGCATCCCGAGAGCTTGGCCAAGTTGGCCGCGGAACTGGGGATGACGGCATACGTGCGGTTTGTGCCACCGGCGGACCGGGCGACCCTCGCGCAGTGGTACCGCGCGGCCGACGTCGTGACGGTCCCGTCCTACAACGAGTCGTTCGGGCTGGTGGCCATTGAGTCGCTGGCCTGTGGCACCCCGGTGATCGCGGCCAAGGTCGGCGGGCTGCCCACGGCGGTCGGGGATGCAGGAGTGCTCGTGGACGGTCACGACGTCGGCGACTGGGCTAAGGCCTTGGACGGGCTGCTTGCCGACCCGGCGCGGCGCGAGGTGCTGGCGGAGCGGGCGGCGCGCCACGCGAGCGGATTCGGCTGGGCCGCCACGACAGAACGGCTGCTGCAGGCTTACGGTGAGGCATGCCGCACGCAGACCCCGTCCCCGATCACCGACGCGAGCCTGCTGACGGGAGTCCCGGCGGCCCTGGTGCCGTAAGCCTCCCGGCTGGGGCAAGGGCTCCGACGACGACCCCGGCTGCTGAGACGGCCGCTGCAGGCATGACAGGTGCGGCGCGGGCGAGCGCGGCGCTCGCGGCATACCTGCTCGATGCGGGTCTGGCGAGCGAGCCGGGCGCGCGCGACGGAGAGGTGGTTGTCACCATTCCGGGCGAGCGCAAACTCAAGACCGTGGCCTCGTTCCTCGTGCGCGCGGAACTGACGTCGGTGAGCGCGTTCGTCATCCGCAACCCGGACGAGAACCACGCGGAGTTCTATCGCTACCTGCTGCGCCGGGTGATGCGTCGGCCGCTGCTCGGGTATGCCGTCGACGGCTCCGGTGACGTGTATGTGCGCGGGCAGGTGCCGACGGCGGCGTTGGATGCGCGCTATCTCGACCTGCTCGTCGGGGCGCTGTTGGAGGCGGCCGACGAGCCGTTCAACGACTTGTTGGCGCTGGGCTTCCTCACCTCGATGAAGCGTGAATGGGCCTGGCGGGTGGCGCGCGGCGAGTCACTGGCCAACCTCGAAGCGTTCCGGTCGCTGCTCGCCGGCAGCGAGACCGACCCCCTGTATGCCGTCGCCCCCCTGCCCCCGGGCTAGGCGCAACGCTGGGCCGTCGACTCAACTCCGTGGCTGGCGGCGGACCCTCACGTGGCGAGTGCACGACGGAGTGCGATCGAGGGGGTGATCACCCCGGCAGACGCACTCGGTCGCGCACCCACTCGGCTGGCTGGCGCGTTCCACCCGATGAGCGGCACTGGGGCGTGAGATAACGGACGCTGCGGAGCCTTCACCCGGCATACCCGAGCGGTGGCGGTGCGTGGTCAGCCCGCCGTGGCCCGGCGCAGTCAGACGAACCGTCGGTCCACGAGATGGCTTTGTCGGGAGACGGCTTGCGCGACGCGACGCGCCTCGGGGAGGAACGCCGCGGGCGCTTCCTCGGCAGCTGCCGCGACCGCGTCGGGCAGTCCCCGTCTCAACCGCTCGACACGAGAGAGGGCGTCGTCCCGGTCAAGGCCGAGAGACGCTCCGACGGCTGACCAGTCCTCGGCGCTCGCGTCCCGAGCCGTCCAGGAGCGTCCGATCTTCATGGAGCTTCGCGTGACCTCACCAGGCTGGAGGTAAGGGGCATAGGACGCAACGTCGTAGAGCGGTGCCATGGCAACCCGAGGGCCACGCAGCAGCAGAGAGTAGTTCTTCGTGTGGGCGTCGGTTCCGCCGACCAGCACGTTGAAGGCCAGGGCGTCGAAGAAGCCCAAGCGGACGAGATCTCGGTCGGGGAGGGCCAACGTGGCCAGGAGGTGTGCGACGTTCTTGACGCTGGGACCACCATCGGACTGGTACTTCTTCGACGGCGGGTAGCTCATCGCCTGCAGGAGGTCTTCCTGGTGGAGCCGAAGCCACCCGCCCTCAGCTCCGCGGCCCCGGTCGTATCGGGTGGAGACCAGCGTCTTGGCCCCACCGAAGTCGGCAAGCTCGACGTGGGCCGTTCGAAGCCCGAGGTTGCTCGCCGCCCGAAGGCAGACGAACTCGTTCACGTGCAGATCGGCAAAGCGGGTATCCCTGCGCGTGGGCTTGAGGATGTGAGTTGTCGGTGTCGAGTCCTCCGGGACACCCCAGCCGCCGTCGTCCAGGCGGTGCAGCGCCACCTTGTTCTGGGCACCGGCAAGGCTCCAGCGTCCTGATCCGGCCCCCACCTGCCACCCTCCGTCTCGGACGGTCAGCCCCGCGAGGAGGTCGCAGACCTCGCGGTGGGACAGTCTGCGGATGTTCCCGGATCGCTGTGCGGCGTCAGGAGGTTCCACGTCGACCGGGAGCACCTGGACGGCGCCTGCGGCATCCCGCCCCACCTGGCGAAGCAGGGCGAACGGGTTCCTGGGCGACACCTGGAACCGCCTACCCCACTCCTCTCGGACGCCGAGGTTGTCAGGAAGCAGGCCGTCGAGCCACGCCGAGACGACGCGATTGCTGTGGCGCGATCCGCTCAGGGGCATCGACAGCGAGAGGGGTGTCGGCGCGCGGCGCGTCAGATATGCGTCGTCGTAGCTGAACGACAGCGCGCCGCCTGCCGCCTGCGTCAGCCGACCGGCGAGGACTCCGTCGAGGTAGGCCTGCAACTGATCGGTCACGGCTGTTCCCCAAAGAAGCCGGCGAAGGGATCCGTGCCTGCCCCGGCGTCGCTGGACGTGGCCGTGACCAGGTCGATCGCCAGGTTGAGGGCCGAGAGGACGTCCAGCACCTTGCCCAATTCGGCAGCGGGGGTCTTGCCCGACTCGAAGGCGGAGAGCCATTGGCGGGAGACCCCCGCCCGACTAGCCAGCGTGGCTTGGGTCAGCCGAGCCTCGCGTCGCCTCCGCCGAACGGCCGCCCCGAGATCCCGAACCGTGGTGAGCATGCACCCCTCCCTCCGGTTCAGAAATGTCGTCGCTGGACGACATCTTGGATTGTCAGCGTACCACGACATTTCAGAATGTCGCCGGACGACGACATTCGCTGCTGCCACGCCGCTGCTGCCACGCCGCTGCTGCCGCCCCGGCCCGACCCCGCCCCGCCCGGGTCGGGCGTGACGTAACGGACGCTGGGTAGCCCTCACCCGGCATACCCCTGCGGTCTTAGGGTTGGGACCATGGCATACACCCTCATCCTGCTGCGTCACGGCCACTCCGAGTGGAACGCCAAGAATCTGTTCACCGGCTGGGTGGACGTCGACCTCAACGACCAGGGCCGCGAGGAAGCGGTCCGCGGCGGCCGGCTGCTCAAGGACAAGGGCGTCCTGCCCGACGTCGTGCACACCTCGGTTCTGCGCCGCGCGATCACCACGGCCAACCTCGCGCTCGACGCCGCCGACCGGCACTGGATCCCGGTGCGGCGCGATTGGCGGCTCAACGAGCGGCATTACGGCGCCCTGCAGGGCCTGGACAAGGCCGCGACCCGCGCGAAGTACGGCGACGAGCAGTTCATGCTCTGGCGCCGCTCGTTCGACACGCCCCCGCCGCCCATCGACCTGGACAACGAGTGGGCCCAGACCGGTGACCCGCGCTACGCCGGCGTCGAGATCCCGCGCACCGAATGCCTCAAGGACGTCATCGCGCGGATGATGCCCTACTGGGAGAGCGCGATCTGCCCCGACCTGGCCGCCGGCAAGACCGTCCTGGTCACCGCCCACGGCAACAGCCTGCGGGCCCTGGTCAAGCACCTCGACGGGATCAGCGACGCGGCGATCGCCGAGCTCAACATCCCGACTGGCCAGCCGCTGGTCTATGACATCGGCGCGGACTTCATGCCGACCGCTCCCGGGCAGTACCTCGATGCCGAAGCCGCGGCCGCCGCCGCCGCCGCGGTCGCCAACCAGGGTCGCTGACGGGGGATCGTCCCGAACGTCACCGCTCGCGGGGGGCGGCATACCGACTCGGTATGCCGCCCCCGTGAGTGCGGTTGCCGCTGCTGGCGACGTGGCGGTGTCTCTTCGCTCGCGCGCTCAGGCGGACGGCATGCTCCGGCGCAGGAGCGCGATCCGAGCCCCTTCTTCCGCGATGTCGTGGTCATCGCCAGAGTCGGAGTCGTTCTCGCCGGTCACGAGATAGACCACCCGGCGGGCCACCGAGACTGCGTGATCGGCAAACCGCTCGTAATAGCGCCCGAGCAGGGTCAGGTCGACGATCGTCTCGGTAGGCAATTCTGCGGTGGCCAACACCGTGAACAGTCGGCGATGCAACTCATCCATGACGTCGTCGTCGTGCTCGAGCGTTCTAGCTTCCGCCACGTCCCGGGCAGCGATCACCGCACCGGACTTGGTGACGACCATTTCGGCGACCTGGCCCATGTCGAGAATGTGGGCGCGGAACGACGGCGGCACCGCGGAATGCGGAAAGCGGAGCCGAGCGACCTTGGCCACATGCCGGGCCAGGTCGCCCATGCGCTCAAGGTCGCCGCTCATCCGCAGCGCGGTGACCACGGTCCGCAGATCGGTGGCCACGGGCTGTTGGCGGGCCAAGACGTCGATGGCCAGGCCGTCGAGGTGTTCCCTGGCCGCATCGAGGGTCCGGTCGCCGGCGATGACGTCCTCGGCTAAATGCAAGTCGGCATCGAGCAGCGCAGCCGTCGCACGAGCCATCGCCGACCCCGCCAGCCGGGTCATGTCGACGAGTTGGGTGGTAATGCTGTCAAGTTGTTCGTGATACGCGTCCCGCACGTCCCCTCCCTTCGTCAGATCAGACTCCTCGCGCCGCCCAAGACAGAGGTGAACGGACACCTGCATCTGAGTGAATATCAGGTGATGCGCCCGCCCGTACAGGCGCCGGTCAGGCCTTGCTGGGCTGGGTGACGACGGAGGACCTCTAGCCTAGGGCCGTGGAGGTCCTGCTCGCCGTCATCCTCGGCGCCGTGCTCGGCGCGATGGTGGTGTCAGCATTCCTGTCCAGGGACGACTCCGGCGCTCGACGCAGGCTGCGGGATCGGCCGGGGCGGCCGCGTCGCGTCGCTCCGGTGTCCGCGGCCGAGGAGCCCGAGGTGCCCGACCAGCTCCCGGCCGAAGTGACCGACCTGCTCGCCGCGCTCTCCTCCAGTGGCATCGTCCTGGATTCTCGCCAATCGGTCGTCGCCTGCTCGCCCACGGCGATCTCGCACGGACTGGTCCGGGGGACTGGCGTCTCGCACCCACCCTTGCTCGCCCTCGCTCGGCGCGCGCTTGCCGAGGGCGGGGTCGTCGAGGAACAGCTGGCGCTTCCGCGGGGGCCCAGGGCTGATGCCCGTCGCGTCGTCCAGGCCAGGTCGACCCACCTTGGGCTCGAACACGTCTTGCTCCTCGTCGAAGACCGTTCGCACGCCTATCTCGTCGAAGAGGTCCGCCGAGACTTCCTGGCCAACGTCAGCCATGAACTCAAGACACCGGTGGGCGGCCTCATGCTTCTGGCTGAGGCGGTCCGCGACGCTCGAGACGACCCAGAGGCGGTGGCGAGGTTCGCCAAGCGCATGCGCAAAGAGACCCGTCGCCTCGACCAGTTGGTCAGCGACATCGTCCAACTCTCGCGGCTGCAGTCCGAAGACCGGCTCTCCGATCCTGATGCCGTCGACCTCGGCAATGTCGTACGCCAGGCGGTCGACGACGTCCGAATCACCGCCGAAGAGCGGCACATCGACCTGGTCGTGCGCTGTGATGCGGACTGTTGGGTCTGGGGCGACGGGGGCTTGCTGACCACCGCAGTGCGCAACCTCGTCGTCAATGCCGTCGCCTACTCTGGCTCGGGCACCCGGGTGGCGGTCCGAGCCCTCGTCGCCCCGGACGGTGCTCGGGAGGTCATCGTCTCCGACCAGGGGCAGGGCATCCCGGAGAGCGAGCTGGGCCGGATCTTCGAGCGCTTCTATCGCATCGATGCGGCACGCTCCCGGGCCACCGGAGGCACCGGGCTTGGGCTGTCCATCGTCAAGCATGTCTGCGCCAATCACGGCGGAGACGTCACCGTCTGGAGCGAAGTGGGCCGAGGGTCCACCTTCACCATCCGCCTACCTGCGCCGGCTTACGGACCCGACGACCAGTCCACCACGGGCACCCTGTCGATCATCGACGAGGAGAAGCTCGCCAGTCATGCCGAGCGCCGCGACGACCCCGGCGAAGCCCGTCCGGATCAGCCAGATCTCGGGGACCCGGGGGACGGTCGACCGGACTGCCAGCCACCCGGCATACCCGCCGATGGTGACCAGGGCGCTCCGACCAGCGGCGTCGCGTTACCGACCACACCGGACGTTACGAAGGAGGTTCGACCCGCATGAGCCGCATCCTCATCGTCGAAGACGAGGAATCCTTCTCCGATCCACTCTCCTACCTGCTGGAGAAGGAGGGGTTCTCCGTCGCAGTGGCAGCGACCGGCCCTGAGGCGCTCACCGAGTTCGATGCCAACGGCGCGGATCTCGTGCTCCTGGACCTCATGCTCCCGGGGCTGTCCGGGACCGAGGTATGCCGCGCGCTGCGGGCCAGGTCCAGCGTCCCGATCATCATGCTCACCGCCAAGGACTCGGAGATCGACAAGGTCGTCGGGCTGGAGATGGGTGCTGACGACTACGTCACCAAGCCCTACTCAGCCCGCGAACTGCTCGCTCGGGTGCGGGCGGTGCTGCGGCGGCTCTCCGAGAACGACGAGAGCACTGGAGTTCCGGTGCAGGCCGGCCCGGTGCGCATGGATGTCGACCGGCACGTCGTCACGGTCAACGGCAAGGTGACGCCGATGCCACTCAAGGAGTTCGAACTGCTCGAGTTGTTGCTGCGCCACGCCGGACGGGTGCTCACCCGGGGCCAACTCATCGATCGGGTGTGGGGGAGCGACTACGTCGGGGACACCAAAACCCTCGACGTCCACGTCAAGCGACTGCGTGCAAAGATCGAGCCGGACCCTGGAAACCCCCAGCACATCCTCACCGTGCGAGGGCTCGGCTACAAGTTCGAGACCTGAGCGCGAGACCTGAGCCGGCGGCGCATCGATGGCGCCGCGCTCGCTCAGGCCTTCGGCTTGTACTTCTCGTAGAGCCCTTGCGGCGCCAACACCGGCACAGAGACCAGTTGCTTACCGTCCACGGTGACGAGGTAGATGTCGGTCATCGTCCCAGGGGCGCTGGCCACCTTGTCGAACGTGACGCCATCGATCGGTTTGGTCTCCCGACCCCCCAGGCTCAGCGGCGACTTGACGGCCCCGCCGGCCTCGGACTCTTCGCGGGTGAGGAACCCGACCTGCGCCTGAGCGTCACCCTGGTTGAGCACGGCCCCGGTCAGTGTGCCGGGACCGCCGGCCTTCTCGGCGACGACGGCGAGGTTCCGGCCGGCGATGGTGCCGAGCTGCACGGGCACGCCGTCGGCGGGGATGTACTTGTTGTCCGTCTGCACCGGAGAGAAGAACGAGCAGGCGGAAAGGGCGGCGGTGGCGGCCGCGGCGCCGGTCACGGCGAGAACCCGGTGGAGTCGCATCACGGGGTCAGCGTAGCGGTACCCCCTGACCCCGCAGCCCCCGGGAGGGGGTGGTGCGGGACACGTCGCGGTGAGCGGGCGGCATACCCCGCAGGTATGCCGCCCGCCCGCGGACCCGGCGAGCGCACCGACGGGCGGGCGGGATGCACGCAGACCGGCCGTTGTCAAGGCCCGTCTCGACCCTTCGGACACCCCGGTATGGCCTCTGACCTGCACAAACGCTGAGATCGGCGTGCGGCTGTCGGTGGGTGCGTGGTATCCTGGGGGTCGCGAAAGGGGTTAACACCATATGGTCTTCAAGGTCGGCGAGACGGTCGTGTACCCGCACCACGGTGCAGCACTGATCGAGGAAATCAACACCCGCACGATCAAGGGAGTGGAGCGGCTCTATCTCACGCTCAAGGTCGCTCAAGGCGATCTGACCATTCAGGTCCCCGCGGACAGCTGTGAGGACATCGGCGTCCGCGATGTCGTCGGGCAAGAGGGTCTCGACCGGGTGTTCCAGGTGCTGCGCGCCGCCTACACCGAGGAGCCGACCAACTGGTCGCGCCGTTACAAGGCCAACCTGGAGAAGCTCGCCTCTGGCGATGTCATCAAGGTCGCCGAGGTCGTCCGCGACCTGTGGCGCCGCGACAAGGACCGTGGCCTCTCGGCCGGCGAGAAGCGCATGCTCGCCAAGGCCCGCCAGATCCTCGTCTCCGAGCTCGCGCTGGCCGAGAAGACCAACGAGGAGAAGGCCGAGTCCATCCTCGACGAGGTTCTCGCGTCCTGAGCCGGTCCGGCTGATCGGAGCCCGCCATGGCTGTTGGCGTGGTCATCGTTGCCGCGGGCTCCGGCTCGCGGCTGGGCGCGAACGTCCCGAAGGCCTTCGTCACCGTCGCTGGTCGCCCCCTGCTTTGGTATGCCGTCCGCGCAGCGTTGCGTTCCCGCCCAGCTGCCGTCGTGGTCGCCGCGCCTGCGACCCATCTCGACGACGCGAATGAGGCCATCGACGCGTTGCGGGGCGAGCACGGCATACCTGTCCAGGTGGTTCCGGGGGGAGCCGAGCGGGGCGACAGCGTCCTGGCGGCGGTGAGGTGGTTGCCGGCCGAGTGCGAGGTGGTCCTCGTGCACGATGCGGCTCGGGCGTTTGCCCCGAGCGAGGTCTTCGAGCGGGTGGCGGCGGCGGTGAGCGTCCAGACACCCGCGGTCGTGCCCGTTCAGCCGGTGATCGACACGGTCAAGGTGGTCGACGCCGATGGGTTCGTCGTGCGCACGGCCGACCGGGACACGCTGCGGATCGTGCAAACGCCGCAAGGCTTCCGGCGTGACGTGCTGCTGGGGGCCCACCGGCTGCACGGGAGCCTGGCCACCGACGACGCAGGCCTGGTCGAGCGCCTCGGGCTGCGGGTCGGCACCGTCCCGGGCGACCCCGCCGCGCTCAAGGTGACCACCCCCGCTGATTTGGCCACCGTGGAACCCATTCTGGGGACTCAGAACCGGGCCGGTGTCTGATGGCGCGGGGCGCCGCCAGACTGGGATCGACGGCCTCAGCGAGGCTCGTGCTGCCTGCGATGCTCGCGGTGGTCACTCCTCTTGGGGCCTGCACGGGGAGCCCGACGGTGGCGGCCTATACGCCGACGCCTGTGCCCACAGCGGCGGTTGCCGACTATCTCCAGGATTCATCCGGATCCGTCATGAGTCTTCACGAGTTGATGGTGGTGCGGGATGGCGTGTTTATCACCGCCCCCATGAGCACCCCGACGCCACGGGCAACCGGACCACTGTCACCACCGCCCACGGGGCACTAGCCGACTGCCTGGATCGGCGCCGACAGCACGGAGCGACATACCCTGGCCTCATGCAGAGCACCACGAGGCGACCGGTCGCCGTCATCACCGGTGGGGGCACCGGGATTGGGGCCGCCACCGCCGAACGCCTCGCCCAAGACGGGCTCGACGTCGTCGTCTGTGGCCGGCGCCGAGAACCCCTGGAGGCAACCGCTGAGGCGATCGGCACGGCATACCCCCAGGTCAGCGCCCGCGCGGTGGTGATGGACGTCGCGGACGCCGAGAGCGTGGCCGCAGCAGCCGCCGAGATCGGCCCGTGCGACGTCCTGGTCAACAACGCCGGCGGCGCGATCGGCGCCGAGCGGGTCGAGGACGGCAAGCCCGAGGAGTGGCGGGCGATGTATGAGTCGAACGTCATCGGCGTCCTGCACGTCACTCAGGCGTTCCTGCCCGCCCTGCGCCGGTCCCCAACCGGCGGCACCATCGTCGTTGTCTCGTCCATCGCCGGGCTGCTCGTCTATGAGGGTGGGGCGGGCTACACGGCGGCCAAGCACGGCGCGACCGCAGTCGTCGAGACGCTGCGGCTCGAGCTGGCCGGCGAGCCGATCCGGGTCGTCGAGATCGACCCGGGGATGGTGTGGACGGACGGCTTCTCGCTCACCCGCTTCCACGGCGACCAAGCCCGCGCCGACGCCGTGTATGCCGGTGTCGACCGCCCGCTCGTGGCCGCCGATGTCGCCGAGTGCATCGCCTTCTGCGTGCGCCTGCCGCAACACGTCAACATCGACCGACTTGTCGTCAAACCGGTCGCCCAGGCCGCCCCGCACAAGGTCATCCGCGCGCCGATCGACTGGGATCGTCGTGGGAGTGTCTGACCGATCCGGTTCGGCGGCAACGATTCTCGTCATCATGGGCGGGCTGCCGGGGGTCGGCAAGACCACGGTGGCCCGCGAGGTGGCCCGTCGGCTGCACGCTGCGCATCTGCGGATCGACTCGATCGAGACGGCCATCTCCCGCAGCGAGGACTTCGGCTCACCGGTCATCGTGGCCGGCTACGAGGTCGGGTATGCCGTGGCCGCCGACCAGCTCGCGCTCGATCTGTCGGTGGTCGCCGACTCGGTCAACCCGCTGGCGATCACCCGGGACGCCTGGCTGGGGGTTGCCGCTGCTGCTGGGGTGCCAGCCGTGCAGGTCGAGGTGGTCTGCTCGGACCTGGCCCAGCACCGCGCCCGGGTCGAGACCCGGGTGACCGACGTGCCTGGGTTGACCCTGCCGACCTGGGCCGCGGTGCAGGCTCGCGACTACGAGCCGTGGGAGCCGGACGTTCGGGTGGACACGGCATACCTGTCGGTGGGGCAGGCGGCGGATCGGGTCGTGGCAGCCGTCCCGGCAGGTCTCGCTGTGGCACCCTGCCACCATGACTGAACCGCCAGTGCTGCCGCGCGTCGGCATCGGGGTCGACGTCCACGCGTTCGCGTCCGAGGACAGCGAGCGGGAGCTGTGGGTTGCCGGCCTCCTGTGGCCCGGGGAGCGCGGGCTGGACGGACACTCCGACGCCGACGTCGCCTGCCACGCCGCGTGCGATGCCCTGTTCGGAGCTGCGGGGATCGGCGACCTCGGCACCCATTTCGGCACCGACCGGCCCGAGTATGCCGGCGCCTCCGGACTCGCTCTGCTCGCCGAGGCCGCGCGTCTGGTCCGCGCGGCCGGGTTCGAGATCGGCAATGTGGCGGTGCAGGTGATCGGCAACCGGCCGCGGGTGGGCAGTCGGCGGGACCTCGCCCAAGCGGCCATGTCAGCCGCCTGCGGCGCGCCGGTCACCGTGTCGGGCACCTCGACCGACGGGCTTGGCCTCACCGGTCGCGGCGAAGGGCTCGCGGCTGTCGCCACCGCCTTGGTGTATGCCGTCCGGTCGACGCCGTAACCGGGCGAGCGCCCGCCGCCTGAGTATGAGTACGGACTGGCGGCGGGTAGCGGACGGTGCCAAACTCCTTCACGTCCGGACGAGAGGGTCGACGAGTGTCGCTTGAGGTCAACTACGAGGTGCTCACCGACAGCGCGAACGCGCTTCGGCGCATCGCTGGCGAATTCAACGACGCGGTGAGCATCAAGAGTCGCTACGGCAGGGCGATGGGGTCGGCGGCGATCGAACGTGCCTTGGGGGAGTTCGGTGGCAACTGGGACCGGCACGCCAAGGACCTCGTCGAGCGGCTGCAGAAGACCGAGTCGACCTTCCGATCGGTCGCTGCCTCGTTCCGGGCCCAGGACCAGAGCGGAGCCGACTCGTTCCAGGAGGTCGGCCCCAGTGCCGGCGGCCCGGATAGGCCGCGATGAGCAGCATCGCGCGATCGACGCATTGGCAGCCGCTGTGCGCGCACGACCCAACCCCCGGCGACGACGAAACGATCGACGCGGCCGGCCGCAAGTTCCAGGCCGTCGCCGACGAAATCGAACGCCAGATCAGCGAACTCGCCAAGATTGCCCAGGGATCAGCCGGGCTGAAGGGTGGGTATGTCGGCACCCTGGAAGAGGCCTGCCGGGCGGTGAAAGACGATCTGGGCAAGATCAAGGGCCGCTATCGCGAGGTCGGGGGGCTGCTCAGG
Organism: Dermatophilaceae bacterium; assembly: GCA_044220725.1. Taxonomy (GTDB): domain Bacteria; phylum Actinomycetota; class Actinomycetes; order Actinomycetales; family Dermatophilaceae; genus Phosphoribacter. The sequence continues at coordinate 10,543 of JBGAQN010000037.1, read as the reverse complement.
GCGTGGTCGCCCGAGTTGCTGGGTTTCCAGCAGGAGGCCGAACGGCTGCTCGACGACGCCCAAGAGGCCCAACGTGGTCTGGATCGCCTCGTCGTGGTGACGGTCCCCTCTGACCAGATGACCGACGAACAGAAGGCCGACTCGCTTCGTCGTCAGCGCCAGGGCGAGGCGCTGCGAGGTGAGCTGACGACGGCTCGGCGACGGTTGACGGATCTGGAAGACCGCCGTGACCGGGCGGCGCAACGCGTCGCCGACAAGATCGAGGGCGCGAGCCAGGACGGGTTGACCGATTCCTGGTGGGACAACGTCAAGGACTGGTTCGCCGAGCACAAGGAACTCATCGACGGGATCTGCAAGGTCCTCGGGGTCGTCGCCATGGTCGCCCTCGTCGTGTGCCTCGTTGTGCCCGGCCTCAACATCGCGGCGGGTGCGGGTTTGGTGGCGGTCGCCACCTGGGTCGGGATCGGGGCGACATCGGCTTCGCTCCTGCTGCATACCGGCCAAGCGGCCAGCGGCACCGGGTCGTGGCTGGATGTCGGTCTCGATGCCTTCTCCCTGGCAACGTTCGGCGCGGGGAAGTTCCTCAGCGTAGGCGCCAAGGAGGCGGCGGGAGCCGTTCGCGTCGAAGCGGCGACCGTGGCCGGCGAAAGGGCCGCCGCACCTATTCTCGCCAAGGCTGCGGCCGAGGTCGACGAGCTGGCCAAGGCTCGGGCGGCGATCCCGTGGTGGAAGATCTGGCAATGGGGCAAGGCTACGAGACTTGAGGACGAGGCGCTGGCGGTGGCGAGGGCCGGGCAGGCCGAGGCCGCCGAGGTGCGCCTTGCCGCCGAGGAAGCGAAGCTGGTGGAGAAGGTGACCGTCGGGGTCGGCGACGTTCTGCGATATGCCGATGACGAGGTCGCCCGCATTGCCGTGCAGGTCGCCAACGACGCGGCATACCTGCGGGGTTTGGAGGAGGCGACTGCCGCCAGCATCAGGACCGCTGAGGCGGCTGTCTCCAGGGCCGCGAACGTCTTCCGCGCGGGGCTCGCCGTGGACGTGGGTGCGCCCATCGTGTCCGAGCTCGCGCCCGAGTGGTGGGAGGACTTCTCGGAGTCGTTCGTCTGGGAATGGGGCAGCCTGCACCGCTAGCTGCTTCAAGCGGAGCCCCGGCGGTCAGACGCTCCGGCGCGTCGCGCAGCGACCGCCCTGTGCCACCTGAGCCGGCCGTCGGGGTGACGGCGTCGTGCCCACGCGGCGGCGAGCGTGGGCGCTGTGGGCGTCGTGACACTTGACGGCGCCTATGACGGCGCCGCCGCTGTCGTGGGGACAGCAGGAATGGCGCCGTCATCGGTGCCTTCATGGTGCGTGAACGGCGAGGGTGGGTCGCTGGGCGTGACCTCTCATCGGACACCGCCAGGGGTATGACGCCGCGACGGGGTTCACCAGGGGCCCGCCATGGGCGTCGCCAGGAGGTCGCAGACATCGGGCGTTACGCTGGCGCCGTGGCGACGTTTCACGGCATACCGGGCGCGGATCCCCCCGGTGCGCGGACGTGGGTCGAACATGTCCTGCGGGGGTGCGTTGTCGCCGGGGTCCTCGGTGTGATTGCGCTCATGCTGGGGTGGCTGCGCGCCCAGGACGCCTGGACCCCCTGGCTGATCGCCCTGCCGGGGATCGCCGGGCCGCTCGTGTTGCTGCCCTGGTGGTGGGCCCCTGAGCGGCGATCTGCCGATGTGATCATCATGATGCGCACCGCCCTGATCCCGTCGGTCGCCGTCGCATTGGCGACCCGGTCCCTAGGGGTAGTTCTGGGGGTGCTGGTCGTCATCGCGCTGGACCTGCTTGCTCCGAGGATCGCGTCCCCGGCCTTCCACGCGGCCGGGGTTCCCGCCGGACGGATCTCGGCGTTCAGCCTCTGGCGGCATCGATGCCGGGTGCTGGCCGCTGATAGGGCTACCAGGCGGAAGCCCCGGTGAGGCGGGACGGCATACCCCCCGGGGGTGATCCGCCACCGCAACCCGGGGGCTTGTTCACCGCGACGTGCGACCCCAGCCGGTGGATCCCCGCACCTCCCAGCCGGCGAATCCCCAGCACGGGAGCCGAGCAGTTCGAGCGCTGGGTGACGGTGGCAGGCAGCCGGTTCCTCACGCCGGCCGACGATCCGGCCGGTCCGAAAGCGGCAGCCATCGGGCGGATCCTGCGGACCCTCGGCAGCCTCGACTATCCCAGTTGGGACCCGTTCTGGCTGCACAAGTGGATTCACTGGCCCCGCCTTCGTGACTACCCGACGGTGTTGATCCTCAGTGGCTTTCCCGCTCTGCGAGGCGGTGGCCCGGAGGAGATGCGGGCGCACTGTGGTGATGGTGTGCCCGGCGCCATCGAGGCCCCGATCATTGAAAAGGTCTCTTCGCCCGCCCTCGGCTCGGGCCTGCGCGGCCTCACTTACAGTGCTCACGAGGCCGACGGGCTGGCCGAAGTCCACGCGACGTTGGCCTATGTCTGGCCGATCCGCCTGCTCGACGACGGTCGCCCGACCCTGGGGATCGTGCGCCTCTGGGCCAGTGGGTCACCCCGGCAAGTCATCGGGGCCGAGCCGGACATCGACGTGTTGGCCATGACGCTTCGGATGGAGAGCAGTGACTGACGACGACGCCCCGTTGTTGCGCGATGTGCCCGACACGGCCGTCGGCTATCGGCTCCTGCTGCCGCCCGGATGGCTGCGCCTGGACACCCGCACCGACACGGGGCGGGCCAGGCTCGATGTCGAGCTCGACCGGGTCCTGCCGCGCAGCTACGACCCCGCTCTCGCGCCGGTCGTCGCCCAAGCGCGCTCTCAGGCCCACGCGGCCTGGCGCCAAGCGCGTGACGGGGGCGCACTCGACCTCTACCTGCCGTTGGGAGGCGTGCGCGGCATACCGATCCCGGCGTCGTTCCTCGTCGCGGTCCGGAGGTTCGCCACCGCGCCGCCTCCCGACCTGGCCGCCAAGGGCGCCGAAGCCCTCGTTGCCTCGTTGACCGCCAATCTGGCGGCCACGCTGCCGGCCGCCGAGGTGCGCCTTATGCCAGCTGGGCCCGCGGTCCGATCGGTGCGCCCGGTCACGGCGGACGCGTCCGAGGCCAATCCGCAGTTGGAGGGTGTTCGAGTCGACTACGTCTGGCCGGTGCCGGGCGACGCGGCCTTGTGGGTGATGGCCTCGTTCACGGCGATGCGCACTCCAGAACTGCCCGAGGCCATCATCGACCACCTTGTCGGGCTCTTCGACGCGATCATGTCGACGTGGCGCTGGGATCCGGGTCTCATCCTCTGACACTGCCGGGCTCGAGCCAAACTCGGGTGAGAGCTATCGACGCCCTGACGTCGATGGTGCTCACCCGAGCGCTGACCGCCGCTCAGCCGGTGGGTCGGCGGGTCAGCGTCACGTGCTTGCGCGGCACCCGAGCAGCCCCGGCGGCACCCTTCCCGCGCATCGAGGCCACCCCGGCCAACCGTTGGATTGCTGCAACATGCCCACAAAAGGCATGGCGGCCGACGTCGGTCATCGCCACGAGAGTGAAGGTGCGCGACCCCTCCCGCTGCCGACGCGTGCTGACGTATCCCGCCTCATCCAGGGCTCGCACGTGCTTGGAGAGCGCCGAATCGCTCACCCCCAGGCTGTTGCGCAACGTCGCGAACTCGGCCTCGACGACGGCCGCGAGCAGCCCACACAGTTGCAGCCGAGTGCGCTCGTGGATGAGATCGTCGAACAAGGGATACGGCATACGTTCACGATAGGCCCCGGGTTGCCTCCGAGGAAACCCCTCAGATGGCCTCCCACCAGCGCAAACGTCACGGCTCGCGGGCAGGGCCTTGTGCGCGCAGGTCCCCTCGGAGTCTGCTGGGCCCACGTTGTGTCCACGTCGTGCTGCCCAGGAGGCCCCGGTATGCCGCAGACCGTCAAGGGAGTGATCGCCCGCGCTAAGGGGGCGCCGGTCGAGCTGGTCGATGTCGTCGTGCCCGATCCGGGCCCGGGCGAGGCCGTCGTTGTGGTCCAGGCGTGCGGCGTCTGCCACACCGACCTGCACTACCGCGAGGGCGGCATCAACGACCAGTTCCCCTTCCTGCTCGGTCACGAGGCGGCGGGCGTCGTCGAGGCCGTCGGTCCCGGCGTCACCGACGTGGCTCCTGGTGACTTCGTCATCCTCAACTGGCGCGCGGTGTGCGGCAATTGCCGGGCGTGCCTCAAGGGCAAGCCCTGGTATTGCTTCGCCACCCACAACGCCACCCAGAAGATGACCCTCACCGATGGCACGGTGCTCTCGCCAGCCCTGGGCATCGGGGCCTTTATCGAGAAGACCCTCGTGGCGGCGGGGCAGTGCACCAAGGTGTCCGAGGCCGACGCGGGAGCGGTCGGTCTGCTCGGATGCGGGGTGATGGCCGGCTTCGGTGCGGCCGTCAACACCGGCGGAGTCCATCGGGGGGACTCGGTTGCGGTGATCGGCTGCGGTGGGGTCGGCAATGCCGCCATCGCCGGGGCCAAGCTCGTCGGCGCGACGACGATCGTTGCCGTCGACGTCGACGAGCGCAAGCTTGCGGGCGCTCGCCACTTCGGTGCCACCCACACCGTCAACTCGCGCGAACGCGACGCGGTCGAGGCCATCCGGGAGCTCACCGGCGGGCACGGTGCCGATGTCGTCGTCGAGGCGGTCGGTCGCCCGGAGACCTACGAGCAGGCGTTCTATGCCCGCGACCTGGCTGGCACCGTGGTCCTCGTCGGCGTCCCGACGCCGGACAAGCAGGTCACCCTGCCGATGATCGAAATCTTCGGTCGGGGCGGCGCGCTCAAGTCAAGTTGGTATGGCGACGCCCTTCCCTCCCGCGACTTCCCCATGCTCGTCGAGCTCTACCGCCAGGGCCGCTTCCCGCTCGAGGACTTCGTCTCCGAACGGATCGGGCTGGGCGACGTTGAGGCCGCCTTCGAGAAGATGCACCATGGCGAGGTCCTGCGCTCGGTCGTCGAGATCGCGGGTGGCACGTCCGCATGACCGGTATGCCGCCCACCCTCACGGACGTCGTCGCCGCTCTGCCGCGGTCGCCTGGTGGCGTGCGCGTCGAACACCTCGTGACCTCGGGGACGTTCAGCCTCGACGGCGGCACCTGGGAGGTCGACAACAACGTCTGGATCCTCGGAGACGACAGCGAGTGCGTGGTGTTCGATGCTCCCCACCGCGCCGAGCCGATCCTTGCGGCCATCGGCGAGCGCCGGTTGCTCGCCGTGCTGTGCACGCACGCGCACGACGACCACATCACCGCGGTCCGGGAGGTCTGTGGCGCAACCGGGGCGACGGCATACCTGCATCCGGCCGACCGCGTGCTCTGGGATCGCGTGAACGACACGGCCCCCGACCATGATCTTGCCGACGGAGCCGTGTTCACCGTCGGCGATGTCGACGTGGAGGTGCTGCACACTCCGGGTCACGCCCCGGGAGCGTGTTGCTTCTCCGTGCCGGCACTGGGTGTGTTGTTCTCCGGCGACACCCTGTTCAACGGCGGGCCGGGCGCGACCGGTCGGTCGTTCAGTGATTTCCCGACCATCATCGACTCGATCCAGGCGCGGTTGCTGTCGCTGCCGCCTGAGACGGTCGTGCTCACTGGGCACGGCGATGCGACGACGATCGGGACCGAGCAGCCACACGTGGGGGAGTGGCTGGCGCGGGGTCATTGACGCGCGAGCGTTGCGGGCCGCGTCGAAACGGACGGGGCGGGTCATCGAAGGGGCTAAGTGACCCGCCTCGTCCTCACGTCGCATGGCTTGAGGTCGGTCAGCGAGCAGGCAACTCGACCCCAGGCGACAGGTCGATGACCGATGTGGGGGCGGGGACGAACGGGGGCGTGAGACGTGCCGCAGACCCCCCTAAACTTGCCGGGGTGAGCCTGCACCTGTTCGACACCGCCGCGCGCGAGATGCGCGTGTTCCGCCCTCTGCAGGACGGCAAGGTCGGCATGTACATCTGTGGCCTCACGACCCAGGGGGCCCCGCACATCGGACACGTCCGGTTCGCCGTCGCCTTCGACGTGCTGCGCCGCTGGCTCACCGTCGGGCACGGCCTGGACGTCACCCTCGTGCGCAACGTCACCGACATCGACGACAAGATCCTGGCCAAGGCGACCGAGGCCCAGCAGGAGTGGTGGGCCTGGTCCTACCGCAACGAGCGGCTCACCTCCGAGGCCCTCGATCTGCTCGGCGTACTTCCCGCGACCTACGAGCCGCGGGCCACCGGGCACATCGTCGAGATGGTCGAGCTCATGGACACGCTCGTCGAGAAGGGCCATGCGTATGCCGCCGCCGACGGCAGCGGCGATGTCTACTTCGACGTCAAGTCCTGGCCCGAATACGGCTCGCTCACCGGTCAGGCCCTGGAGGACATGGCTCCCGCCGAGGACGCCGACCCACGCGGCAAGCGCGACCCGCGCGACTTCGCCCTGTGGAAGGGCCACAAGCTCGGCGAACCGGCCAGCGCTCAATGGCCGACCCACTTCGGCCACGGCCGCCCCGGCTGGCATTTGGAGTGCTCGGCGATGGCCCGGCGCTATCTCGGTGACGCCTTCGACATCCACGGCGGCGGGATCGACCTGCGCTTCCCCCACCACGAGAACGAGCAGGCCCAATCCCGGGCGGCCGGGCTGCCGTTCGCGAACTTCTGGCTGCACAACGCCTGGGTGACCGTCCGCAATCAGAAGATGGGCAAGTCGCTGGGCAACGCCCTGGAGATTCAGGCCGTGACTCGGGTGGCCCGCCCGCTCGCCGTCCGCTACTACCTCACGGCCGCCCACTACCGCTCGATGATCGAATACCACGAGGGCTCGCTCGCCGAGGCCGGCGCCGCCGTCGACCGGATCGAGGGGCTGCTCACTCGGGTCGACCAGGTCCGTCCGCTCGCCGACCGCATCGGCGCGCTGCCGCCGGCTTTCTGCGACGCGATGGACGATGACCTCAACGTCTCCGGAGCGCTCGCGGTCGTCCACGACACCGTGCGCGCGGCCAATACGGCGCTGGATGACGGCGACCTCGACGGGGCTGCCGACCTGGCCGCTGCCGTGGTGGCGATGACCGACATCCTCGGCGTCAACCCGATGGACCCGCACTGGGCCGGTGCGGGCACGCCCGGTCAGGGTGACGCCACGGCGGCTCTCGACACCCTCGTCCAGGCTCAGCTAGCGGCACGCCAATCAGCTCGTGCGACAAGGGATTTCGCCGCTGCGGACGCCATCCGCGACCAACTCACCGCAGCGGGGATCGCCATCGAGGACACCCCGTCCGGCCCGCGCTGGTCGCTTGCTCGCGCGACGGACGGCTCCGTGACAGCGCCGTCGGGCCAGACGCCCGCCGACGCGCCCGCCCCACGACCGAAGGACTGACATGGCCGGCAACTCCCAACGCCGCGGGGCGGTCCGCAAGAGTGGCAAGGGCCCCACAGTCGGCTCGGGGGGTCAACGCCGCCGCGGCCTGGAGGGCAAAGGTCCCACCCCCAAGGCCGCCGACCGCGAAAACCATAAGGCCCACAAACGCGCTCAGGGCGCCGGCTCCGACACCTCAAGCGCTGGCTCCAGACCGCAGGGCCGGTATGCCGCCCGCCCCGCCCGGGCCACGGGAGCCACCCGGGCCCCCGGCACGAGTCGCCCCAGCGCGGCGGGTCGGCGCGGCAAACCCAGCTCCGAGGTCGTCGCTGGGCGCAACTCCGTCGTCGAGGCCTTGCGGGCCGACATCCCGGCATCGACCCTGTTCATCGCCAGCCGGATCGACTCGGACGACCGGGTCCGGGAGGCGCTCACCCAGGCGACGCAGCGCGGCATACCGATCCTGGAATGTCCTCGTGCCGAACTCGACCGGATCACCGACGGCGCCGTTCACCAGGGGCTGGCGCTGCAGGTGCCGCCCTATTCGTATGTCGACCCGGACGATTTCATCGACCCGCCGACTCCCGGCGTGCCGCTGGTCGTGGCGCTGGATGGCATCACCGACCCGCGCAACCTCGGGGCCATCATCCGGTCGGTGGCGGCGTTCGGCGGGCACGGCGTCGTCGTCCCCGAGCGCCGGTCGGTGGGCATGACCGCCGCGGCGTGGAAGACCTCGGCAGGGGCGGCGGCCCGGGTTCCGGTCGCGCTCGCGGGCAACCTCACCCGGGCCATCGAGCGTTATCAGAAGGCAGGGTTCTTCGTCGTCGGCCTGGATATGGACGGCGACGTCACCCTGCCTGAGCTCGATCTCGACGACGAGCCCGTCGTCGTCGTGGTCGGTTCGGAGGGCAAGGGGCTGTCCCGTCTGGTGCGGGAGACCTGTGATCGGATCGTCTCGATCCCGATGGCCAGCACCGTGGAGTCGCTCAACGCCGGGGTCGCGGCGAGCGTCACGCTTTACGAGATCGCCCGGCAGCGAGGCGGCCGAGCGGGGTCGACGCGGTGAGGACGCGGCGCTGACTCGTGCTGCGGGCGGCCGGACGTGGCCGTGCGTGGACGCGGGCGGGCAGGCGCCTAGGCCGGCTGGTTAGCATGTGCCCACCGCGACAAGCGGTGGCCGACAACAAGGAGTATGCCGTGGGGAAGAGCGCGCGCGCACAGAACGCCCGCTTGGTTGAGCTGCGAGCCGAACAGGCCAAGGCCGAACGCCGCAGCAAGCTGATGATCGCCGGTGCGACTGTGGGGGTGGTCGCCATCGTCGTGATCGCCCTGGTCGTGGCGGCGCTGCAGGGAGGCACCAAGGACGTTGCGGGCCAGTCAGCCAGCGCGTTGGACCAGGCCACGTTCGCCAAGCTGACCAGTGTCCCGGCAACCGCCTTGGACACCGTTGGCGTGGGGACCAGCGCCAACCCCCCGAAGGCCATCGACGCTCCGGCCCTGACCAAGGACGGCAAACCGCGGGTGGTCTACGTCGGGGCGGAGTACTGCCCGTTCTGCGCGTCCCAGCGCTGGCCGCTCGTCGTGGCTCTGTCCCGGTTTGGCACGTGGAACAACCTCAGCGCGTCGTTCTCGGCTCCGGCACCCGAAACGAACCCCAACACCCCGACGGTGTCCTTCCACGGGGCGACCTACACCAGCCAGCACCTCTCGTTCACCGGCTACGAAACTGCGACGAACAAGATGACTAACGGGCAGTGGGGGAAGCTCGACGTCCTGGAGGGTGATGACCTGGCCCTCTTCCAGAAGTTCAACTCCCCGCCCTATGTCGAAAACGGCGGCGCGATCCCGTGGATCAACATCGGTGGCACGGCGATCCAGACCGGGGCGTCGTTCGACAGCAACGCTTTGATGGGCAAGACGCAGGCCGAGATCGCTGCGGCCTTGTCCGATCCGACGAGTGAGATCGCCAAGGGGGTCGATGGGACGGCCAACGTGCTGACTGCCCAGATCTGTCGTTCGACCGGCGGCCAGCCGTCAGCGGTCTGCACCGCTCCCGGAGTCGTCGCCGCGGCTGCGACCCTCAAGTGAGCGCGGCCAAGCCTCACGGGGGGCCGGTGCCCGTGCGAGCCGGTCGGTCGGGCTCGTCGGCGTCACCGCCCGGTCGAAGGGCCCGATCCACTGATCGGATCGTGCCGACCTGGCTGCCCAAGGTGGCGTTGGCGCTGTGTCTGCTCGGCTTGCTCGTCTCGGTCTATCTGACAATCGACGCGTTCACCGGCGGAGCGACGCTGGCCTGCCCAGAGGGCGAGACCATCAACTGCGCCAAGGTGACCGAGAGCGAATGGTCCAAGCTCTTCGGTGTCCCTGTGGCGCCGCTCGGCCTGGTCTTCTTCGCTGCGATGGCCTGGCTCTGCCGGCCCACCCTCTTGCGCTCTCAGGACCCGGGGTGGGACCGACTGCGCCTGGGTGGGGTCTGGGTGGGCCTAGCGATGGTCCTCTATCTCGTGTGGGCCGAGTTGTTCAAGATCCACGCGATCTGTTTGTGGTGCACCGTGGTTCACGTGCTGACCTTTGCCCTGTTCGTCGTTGTGCTCTTCGGGCAGATCCTCATCGAACCGGCTCCGGCCCGAGTCCGCTATAAGGATCGACCTCGCTGATCGGCACGGCGGGGTGCCGCCCCACCTGGCGGTTCAGGCTCAGCAGTGGTTCAGCCCCAGCAGTGGTTCAAGCTCAGCAGTGCAGGGGGCTCGGCTTCGTCACCGTTCCTTGACGACGACCGTCTTCATGATCTTGTCGGCGAACGTCTGACGCATGGGATCCCAGAGCGGCCAGAGGTAGCCGATGTAGACGGCACCGTCGAGGTAGTGGCACAGCTGGCGCAGGAAGGTGTTGCCCATGGTGAGGATCTGCCCGTTGTCTTGGCGGATCACCCGGATTCCCTGCCGCTTCTTGCCCCAGGACTGGCCGGTCCGGCCTTGGACGACGACCGTGTTGTAGAAGCCGACGACGAAAATGCCCAGCACCCCAAGGACCAACAGTGCGACGCCGAGCCACATGGCCCCCGGGTTGCCCGGCGAGACGACGGTGCCACTGCGTGTGGTCGTTGGCGAGTTGATCGCCGCCATCATGATCCCGGAGACATAGGCAACGGAGAATGGCAACAGGTAGAGGCTGTCGATGAGGGAG
>JBGAQN010000036.1:0-25991 GCA_044220725.1 Dermatophilaceae bacterium | reverse complement strand
CCGGAGCTCGCGGGACCCCATTATCCCGACGGCATCCCGATCATCCCCGAGGCGGAGGTGGTCGACCTCATCGAGCGCCAGGGCATCGACCTCGCGGTCTTCGCCTACTCAGACGTCCCGCACGATCGCGTGATGCACCTGGCCTCCCAATGCCTGGCGGCAGGTGCCGACTTCACCATGCTCAGCGGCCGTCACACCATGCTCACCTCGACCAAACCGGTCGTTGCGGTCACGGCGGTCCGCACCGGCGTCGGCAAGAGCCAAACGACGCGCTATCTGGCAAAGCTCCTGCGGGACAAGGGCCTTCGCGTTGTCGCTGTTCGCCACCCGATGCCCTACGGCGACCTGGCGGCGCAAGCGGTGCAGCGGTTCGCGGCATACGCCGACTTGGATCGGCACCAGTGCACGATCGAGGAACGCGAGGAGTACGAGCCGCACATCGACGCCGGCTGCATCGTCTATGCCGGCGTCGACTACGAGCGGATTCTGCGCCAGGCCGAAGCGGAAGCCGACGTCATCCTCTGGGACGGCGGCAACAACGACCTGCCCTTCTACCAGCCCGACCTACACGTCTGCCTCGTCGACCCGTTGCGGCCCGGCGACGAGCGTCGCTACCACCCGGGTGAAGCCAACGTCAGGATGGCCGACGTCGTCATCATCAACAAGTGCGATGCGGCGCGCCCCGAGGACATCGAGGCCGTTGACGCCTCGGTGCGTGAGATGAACCCGACTGCCCAGATCCACCGCTGCGACAGCCCGGTGACCGTCGAGGGCGCCGAGGTGGTGGCCGGCAAGCACGTCATCGTCATCGAGGACGGGCCGACCCTCACCCACGGGTCGATGACCTTCGGTGCCGGCGTGGTCGGTGCCAGTGCGGCTCGCGTCGCAGGCATTGTCGACCCTTCCCCGTATGCCGTGGGCAGCCTGGCGACGACGTACGCGAAGTATCCCAACGCGTGCGGAGTCCTGCCGGCGATGGGCTACTCGGCCGAGCAGATCCGCGATCTCACCGCGACCATTGAGGCCACGCCCGCGGACGCCATCGTCAGCGGCACGCCGATCGACCTCACCCGTGTCCTGTCGGTGAGCAAGCCGATCGTCCGGGCGCGTTACGAATTGCGCGAGCGGGAGCAGGGTCGATTGGCAGGTTCGCTGGAGGACGTGCTCGCCCGAGGTTGAGCCAGCTGCACCCGGCCGTGGTGCGTCCTCCGGCGTGGCGCCGCCCCGTGCGGCCGCAGACACCGGCACGGGTTCTACGCTTCGATTGTCAAGTCACTCGTGAGTGGGAGGTTTTCATGGCGGGCAAGTTCGAGGTCTATCAGGACACCGCTGGGAAGTACCGCTTCCGCCTCAAGGCCACCAACGGCCAGGTCATAGCGACCGGCCAGGGCTACGAGACGAAGAAGAGCTGCCTCAACGGCATCGAGTCGATCCGAAAGAACGCTCCGGACGCCAAGGTCGACGACCAGACGGTGGCCCCCGCTGCCAAGGGCTGACGTCCTGCACGGCTTCATCATCAGCATGGACCCGACCTACCTCCAGGTGGACCGGGTCCATGCCTGGTTGTCCTTAGATGCCTATTGGGCGCTGGGTCGCTCGCGCGAGACCGTTGACCGCGCCCTCGCGGGGTCGCGCGCCATGGGCGTCTATCGGGACCTCGGTGACGGTATGCCGGGTGAGCAAGTCGCGATCGCCCGCGCGGTCACCGACGGGACCACCTTCGCCTGGGTCTGCGACGTCTACGTGGCGCCAGACGTCCGGGGGATCGGGGTTGGGGGCTGGATGGTCGGTGAGCTCGTGAACAGCCTTGAGGCTCAAGGGATCCAGCGGGTGCTGCTCGCCACCCGCGATGCGCACGAGGTTTATGCGCGGCTGGGGTTCGAGCCGCTGGCCAACCCCGCGACCTGGATGGAACGCGACCGCCGTCCTCAGCGGCCCAGCCCCGGAAGTGTCACTGGCTCAAACAGTCGGTAGCTTCCGAGCGTGCGCCCGACCAGCGTCGAGCCTCAGTCGGAGGTGACCGACCTCGCGAGGTGGGGTCCTCGCGCAGGTGAGCTGACGGCATACGGTTGACGCATGGCTGTGGACCTCACCAACCGGCACTTCGTCAAGGAGATCGACTTCACCCCCGCGGAGTGGATGGGGCTGGTCGGCCTGGCCCGGCGGCTTAAGGCGGCCAGGCGCGAAGGCCGCGAAGAGCGGATGCTGCACGGCAAGACCATCGCCCTCATCTTCGAGAAGACCTCGACCCGCACGAGATGTGCCTTCGAGGTGGCCGCCTATCACCTGGGGGCTCAGCTGACCTACCTCGACCCGCACGGCAGCCAGATCGGGCACAAGGAATCGTTCGCCGACACCGGCCGCGTCCTCGGCCGGCTCTATGACGCCATCGAATTCCGTGGCTCGCGGCACGAGGACTGCGAGACCCTGGCCCGGCATGCCGGGGTGCCGGTCTACAACGGCCTCACCGATACCTGGCACCCCACCCAGGCGCTGTGCGACATCGTCACCATGGTCGAGCACTCGGCCAAACCGGCGCCCGAGATCTCCTACGCCTATGTCGGGGACGCCCGCTACAACATGGGCAATTCGCTGCTCGTGGCCGGCGCGATGTCGGGGATGGACGTGCGGATTGTCGCGCCCAAGCAACTGTGGCCCAGCGAGGAGATCATCGGGCACGCGCAACGTCTGGCCGAGACGACGGGCGCGCGTATCGCGCTCACCGAGGACCTCGATGCCGGGGTGGCGGGGGTCGACTTTGTCCACACCGACGTCTGGGTGTCGATGGGGGAGGGCGACGCGGTCTGGGCCGAGCGGATCGCCCTGTTGACCCCCTACCAGGTGACCTCGACGGTGATGGCCTCGACCGGCAACCCGGCGACAAAGTTCATGCACTGCCTCCCGTCCTTCCACAACCGCGACACAGCCGTCGGGGAGCGGATCTTCGCCGAACACGGCCTGGAGGCCATGGAGGTCACCGACGAGGTCTTCGAGTCCCCCGCCTCGATCGTCTTCGACCAGAGCGAGAACCGGATGCACACCATCAAGGCCGTCCTCGCGGCCACCCTCGTCGGCCACCCGCTCTGAGGCCGTTACGGTTGAGAGCGTGCGACCGATCCTCGACGTTCTCGCGGCACTGAACGCGGCCAGTGTCGACTATGTCGTCGTCGGCGGTGTTGCCGTGGTCTTGCGCGGTCACCCGAGGATGACCGTCGACTTGGATCTCGTCATCGACTTGTCTGCCGACAACATCCATGCAGCCTTGCGCGCCCTGACGGACTTGGGGTTGCGGCCCCGTCTGCCCGTGGACATAGACGACTTCGCGGATCCGGTGACGCGGGCGGACTGGGTGGACAACCGTCACCTGGTCGCCTTCACGCTGCACGATCCGAACGACTCGCGTCGTGAAGTCGACCTGTTCGCAGACCCGCCAATCACGTTCTCTGATTTGGCAGTTCGAGCGGACAAACTCGACGTCGCTGGAGTCTTGGTGCCCGTGGCATCCATCGAGGACCTCGTCGCGATGAAGCAGCGAGCGGATCGACCTCAGGACCGCGCCGACATCGCCGCGTTGTCTGCGCTCAACGAGCTACCCGAAGGCGTTGCCCCTATTCTTGATCCTGATGAATGACCTCTCTCCCGGCGACTGGCGCGGGACTTCGGATAGCGAGTCCGTCGTCGCCCGTCGCGCTTGCCTGAGCCCCGCCGAGCGGCTTCAGTGGCTTGAGGACGCGCTCGCCTTCGCCGTCGACTCCGGATCGCTCGCAGGCGAGCGGCGGCGGCGCCAGGCCATCGCCGACGCATGGGTGCTGCTGACGGCTCCCTGAGCCTGCGATGAGTGCGGGGTCGGCGGCAGGTCCACGGCGGCTTGGCCCGATCCGGATGGTCGTTGCCGGGGCGATCGTGGACTCCTTCGACACACCGACGAGGGTGCTGGCCGCGCGGCGCACCCGGCCCGCCGATGCCGCGGGAGGTTGGGAACTGCCCGGCGGCAAGCTCGAACCTGGGGAATCACCCGAGGTTGCGCTGCGCCGTGAGCTCGCCGAAGAGCTTGGGGTCGAGGTCACGTTGGGCTCCCAAATCGTCGGCCCGCTCGCTGCCGGGGCCTGGCCGATCAGCCCGACCCACCAGATGCTCGTGTGGCTCGCAAACGTGCGGGAGGGCGGCATACCAGCCCCGTTGCAGGACCACGACGAGATCCGGTGGCTCGCCGCGGACACCCTGTATGCCGTCCCCTGGCTCCCCGCCGACCTGCCGGTCGTGCGCGCGCTGGCACCCCTGCTGGTCGGGAACGACCCGAAGACCTGAGAGACTGACCCTTATGCCCACGCAGCACCGCGGCGATATCCGTAACGTCGCCATCGTCGCCCACGTCGACCACGGCAAGACCACCCTGGTCGACAAGATGCTCTGGCAGGGCGGTGCCTTCGGCGCCCACCAGCACGTCGAAGAACGAGCGATGGACTCGGGTGACCTGGAGCGCGAGAAGGGCATCACCATCCTGGCGAAGAACACGGCGATCCATTACAACGGCCCGTCGGCCGTCGCCGCGGGGCACCCGCAGGGCGTGACGATCAACATCATCGACACCCCCGGGCACGCCGACTTCGGCGGCGAGGTCGAGCGTGGTCTGTCGATGGTCGACGGCGTGGTGCTGCTCGTCGACGCCTCCGAGGGCCCGCTGCCGCAGACCCGATTCGTGCTGCGCAAGGCCCTCGCGGCGCACCTGCCGGTCGTCCTGTGCATCAACAAGGTGGACCGCCCCGACGCCCGGATCGCCGAGGTCGTCGACGAGGTCTACGAGCTGTTCATGGACCTGCTCGAAGGGTCCGACGACGAGCGACACCACGACCAGGCCCTGGAGTTCCCCATCGTCTATGCCTCGGCCAAGGCCGGACGCGCCTCGTTGGAGCGCCCCGCTGACGGCGGGCAGCCCGACGGTCCTGACCTGGAGCCGCTCTTCCAGACGATCATGGCGACCATCCCGGCGCCGGTCTACGAGGACGGGGCCCCGCTGCAGGCGCACGTCACCAACCTCGACTCGTCGAACTTCCTCGGCCGTCTGGCCCTGCTGCGGGTGCACAACGGGACGATCCGCAAGGGTCAGCAGGTGGCCTGGTGCCGACGCGACGGCAGCGTGCAACGGGTCAAGGTCACCGAGCTGCTCATGACCGAGGGTCTGGAGCGCAAGCCGCTCGACCCCGACAAGAGCGCCGGCCCCGGCGACATCATCGCCATCGCCGGCATCGACGACATCATGATCGGCGAGACCCTGGCCGACCTGGACGACCCGCGTCCGCTGCCGTTGATCACGGTCGACGAGCCGGCGATCTCGATGACCATCGGCACCAACACCTCGCCGATGGCTGGTCGGGTCCGCGGCGCCAAGGTCACCGCGCGCCTGGTCAAGGACCGCATCGAGCGCGAGCTGGTCGGCAACGTCTCCATCCGGGTCCTGCCGACCGACCGCCCCGACACCTGGGAGGTACAGGGCCGAGGAGAGCTGGCCCTGGCCATCCTCGTCGAGCAGATGCGTCGCGAGGGTTTCGAGCTGACCGTCGGCAAGCCGCAGGTCGTCACCAAGACCGTCGACGGCAAGGTCCACGAGCCGATGGAGCGGCTCACCGTCGACATCCCCGAGGAATTCCTCGGCACCGTCACCCAGCTCATGGCCGCCCGCAAGGGGGCCATGGAGCAGATGACCAACCACGGCACCGGCTGGGTGCGGATGGAGTTCCTCGTCCCGTCCCGTGGGCTCATCGGCTTCCGCACCGAGTTCCTCACCGAGACCCGGGGGACCGGCATCGCCCACCACGTCTTCGAGGGCTATTCGCCCTGGGCGGGGACGATCACCACCCGGCTCACCGGCTCGCTCGTCGCCGACCGCAGCGGTCCGGCCACCTCCTACGCGATGTTCAACTTGCAGGAGCGCGGCACCCTGTTCGTCGAACCCACGACCGAGGTCTACGAAGGGATGATCGTCGGGGAGAACTCCCGCGCCGAGGACATGGACGTCAACATCACCAAGGAGAAGAAGCTCTCCAACGTGCGCTCGTCCACCTCCGAGGTGCTCGAGCGGCTCATCCCACCCCGCCGGCTCTCCCTGGAACAGTCCCTGGAGTTCTGTCGTGAGGACGAGTGCGTCGAGGTGACCCCCGAAGCCGTCCGCATTCGCAAGGTTGTCCTGGACCAGATCGAGCGGGCCCGCACCGCGGCGCGCGCCCGGTCGGCCGCCAAGGCCGAAAGCTAGCCTCATGCGTCGGCGAGGCAGCAGCAGGTATGCCGCATCAGCGGCATACCTGGTTGCCGTCGTCATGCTCGCCACCTCCTGCACGAGCGCGTCGACCGCGCCCACCCCGTCCACTCCCCACTCCGCCGGTGGGACCGTGCGGCTGCTCTATGACAAGACCGTGACGAGCTGGGACCCGCAACGGATGTATGCCGGGCCCGAGGGAGCGCTGGCGTTGCGGATGTTCAGTCGCACCCTGACCGGCTATCCGGCCGGCGGTGTCGGCGGCGTCGCGGCCCTCCGGGGGGATTTGGCCACCGACACGGGAACGCCGTCTGACGGTGGCAAGACGTGGACCTTTACGTTGCGGTCCGGGCCGACGTGGCAGGACGGCCGACCGGTCACCTGCCAGGACGTTGCCTACGGGATCGCCCGATCCTTCGCCCGCGACCAATTGCCCGGTGGCGCTCCCTATCCGAGCACGCTACTGGACATCCCGAGCCGCATCGACGCCTCCGGGCGTGAGGTGCCCAGCTACCCCGGCCCGTATGCCGCGGCGACTGCCCCGGCGTCGGTGGGATCGACCGCGTCGGCGTCGGTGGGATCGACCGCGCCGGCGTCGGTGGGATCGACCGCGCCGGCGTCGGTGGGATCGACCGGAACAGCAGACTCCGGCAGCCGCTCGGCCGAGTTCGACTCTGCGGTGTCGTGTCAGGGCGCCACCATCACTATCCGGCTCAAGGTGCCGGTGCCCGACTTCCCGGTCATCGCCGCGTTGCCGGTCTTCGCGGCCTTCCGGCAAGACCACGACCGTGGCGGAGCCGGGACCTTCGACGTGTTCTCCTGCGGCCCCTACCGCTTGGACGGAGTCTGGGAGCCGGCGACGGGGGGGCGCTTTGTCCGAAACGAGTCCTGGGACCGGTCCGCCGACGCGCTGCGCCAGGGGTGGCCGGATGTCGTCGACATCCGGGAGGCCCTCCCCGTGGAAACCATCCTGCAGCGACTCGTGCAGGATAAGGCGCCGGACAACACCGCCATCGGCCTGACCGACCTGCCGGCTTCGCTACACGCCGGCCTCTTGGCCGACTCAGCGACCCGAGACCGAGCCTCCAACCCCTTCTCGGGAACCGTCGAATTGCTCCAACCGAACGTCAAGAGCCCGGTTCTCGAAAACCCCGTCGTCCGGCGCGCCCTGGCCCTGGCCACCGATCGGGAAGCTTTCGTTGCGGCATACGGAGGGACGGTGATGACGGCAGCGAGCTCGGCCCTCGCGAACGGCATACCCGGCCATCCTGCGGACCCATCGGTGGCGTCGATGCGGGCTTCCGCGGCCGCCTCCCCGACCGGCTCGGCTCCGGCGACGACGTCGACGGCGACCGACGCGCCGACCTCCGCGACCGCATCCCCGACGACGCCGATGCCGACGGCGACGGCGACGGGACCGGGCGCCGCCCGCGCAGTCCTGGTCGGGGCGGGTGTCGCACTCCCGGTCCGGATCAGGGTCGCCTATCGCTCGTCCGGGCCCGCCGATGCGGCGTATGCCGCCCTCAAAGCAGGGTGGGAGAGGGCCGGTTTCGCAGTCGACCTGACCGGTATGGGGGACGATTACTACCGAGTCGTGTCGAGGCCAGACGCTGGCGGCCAGTTCGACGTCTTCCGCCGATCCTGGTTCGCGGACTACCCCTCCGGAGCGGCCGTGCTACCCGAGTTGTTCGATGGACGCGCAAATCTCACCGACGCCGGCACCGGCCAGGATCTCGGCTCCTTCAACGACGACGCGGTCAACACCGCCATCGAGGCAGCGCAGATCGACCCAGACCCGGTCACCAGAGCTGGTGCATGGGCGGCCATCGATGCCATGGTGAGCGACCGCGGTGGCCAGATCCCGTTGGCCGAACGACGCCGCTTCTTCCTGAGGGGTTCAGCTGTGGCCGGTTATCGCGAAAATCCCTACCTGGGCGGCTGGGTAGATCTGGCCGACATCGCGGTCTCCCGCTGAGGGTGCTCCTGGGGCAGGGGACTCGCGTCATGGGATCGGCGCGGTTACCGTGGTGTCAAGAGCGAGAGGTGTGCACGTCGAGCCAGTCCGACGACTGGTGACAGGGGTGATGATGCCGTCAGCGGATTCGGGCTTTGTCAGGCGAGTGCGGTCAGCCGCAGCACCCCTTCTCGGGGTTCTCACGGCAACCCTGCTGTCGGTGTCGGCCTGCACTGCGGTCCCCGATCCAAACGCCCCACCCGGTCCGTCGGCGAATGTGTCGCCGACGGCGACCGATGCATCCGGCAAGCAGACGATGGCCGCCGCGCCCGGTCGGCTCATCGTCTATGGCACCGGCCCACAGCACTCCTGGGATCCCCAGCGCATGCTCGTCGGGGCGGAGCAACAGTTCGCCGGGCGAGTTTTCCTCCGGACCCTGACGACCTTCACCTCCGGGCCGAACGCGACCCTCGTGCCCGACCTGGCCACGGATCTGGGAACCATGAGCGACAACGGCCGCACCTGGCGATTCACTCTGAAGGAGGGCGCGGCTTGGCAGGACGGCAAACCCGTGACCTGCGAGGACGTCACCTACGGCTTGTCCCGGGCTTTCGACCCAGACATCCAGGCCTCGGGTGCGTCCTTCCTGGTCGCGTTCCTGGACATCCCGACCAAGAACGACTCCGCGGGGTCAGCCGTTGCGGCCTACAACGGTCCGTTCCGTCGAGAGGGCCAAGAGTTTTTCGACAAGGCGGTGGCCTGTGCGGGGCGCGAGCTCTCGCTGACCTTCAAGGCGCCTTGGACCGACTTCAACATCGCGGCAACGCTGCCGGCCTACGCCCCGGTCCGCGCCGACCGGGACGGGGGTGCGTTGAGCAATCTCGCCGTCTTCTCCAACGGGCCTTATCAACTGCAGAGCAGCTTCGACAAGAACACCGGCGGCACCTTCGTCCGCAACGCGCACTGGGTTGCCGAGAGTGATGCCGTGCGCAAGGCCATTCCCGACACGATCGACGTGCGCCTGGGCCTGGATGCCGACGAGATCTATCGGCGAGTGCGAGCGAGCGTCGGCGATGACGCCTGGGCAGTTCCGCTGGTCAGCGCCCCGGCGAGCGTTCTGACCGGTCTTGACCCGACGGGCGAGGCCACGGGTGCGGTCGTTACGGCATCGCCCTACGTTGACTACCTCGTACCCAACTACCGCAGCCCCGTGTTCGCCAACGAGAAAGCTCGCCAGGCATTCGCCATGGCCACCAACCGGGACGCCTACGTCACGTCCCTTGGCGGTCAGCGGGCGATGACGCCGACCATGGCGATGTGCCACCCGTACTTGGCCTGCCATCGAGACATGAATCCGTTCGGTGTCCCCTATTCCGGGGACGTGGCTCGAGCCAAGGACGCCCTTGCCGAGTCTGGGCTGCCGCAGCCCGTCGCGGTGCGGGTTGCCTACCGGCAGCGCCCGGATCTTGACGCGGCGATGGCGGCGCTCAAGGCCGGATGGGACCAGGCCGGATTCGAGGTCACCCTCGATCCCGTGCCGTCAGGTGCCTATTACGCGACGATTCGGAGCGCGCAAGCTGTCGGTACGGACGTCTTCTGGGCCAGTTGGCGGGCCGAATGGCCTTCGGGGTCGACGGTGATCGGGACGCTGTTCGACAGTCGACTCAACGTCACGGCAGCCGGGTCGGGCGCCGACTACGGCTACTTCAACGACGCCGCGATCAACGCTCGGATCGACCAAACCCACCAGATCAGCGACCGGTTCTCCAGAGAACTCGCCTGGGGCGAGCTCGACGCGGCCATCGCCGCCCAAGGTGGTCACATTGTCCTGGCCAACCACTCGTTCACGTTCCTGGCGGGGTCACGCGTGACCGACATCGTCGCTGCCCCGCTCCTGGGCGGCTACGTGGATCTGGCGCCGGTCGGCCTGCGCTGACCCCCGGGGACCAGCCCGGGCCCGTACTGTTCTCGGATGGCCCGACTGCTCTTCGTCCATGCGCACCCCGACGACGAATCCTTGGCCACCGGAATCACCATCGCCCACTACGCGGCACGCGGCCACGATGTCGAGGTACTCACCGCCACGCTCGGAGAGGAGGGCGAGGTCATCCCCGTCGAGCTGGCCCATCTCACCCAAGACCCGGACGGCGGGCTGGGGCCGTTTCGGCGTGGCGAGCTACAGGCGGCGATGGCCAGGCTCGGAGCTCGGCACTTCTGGTTGACGGCAGGCACCGACTCGCAGGCCCGACCCTTGTGGCGTGACTCCGGAATGGCCGGTATGCCGTCGGCCCACCATCCGCGAGCCTTCGCGGCCGCCGATGTCGATGCTGCGGCCGGCGAGGTCGCGGCATACCTGCTGGACCGTCGCCCGGATGTCGTCGTCACGTATGACCGTCAGGGTGGCTATGGCCACCCGGACCACATCCAGACCCGACGCGTGGTCGAAG
The DNA here is from genome assembly GCA_044220725.1 of Dermatophilaceae bacterium. Lineage (GTDB taxonomy): Bacteria > Actinomycetota > Actinomycetes > Actinomycetales > Dermatophilaceae > Phosphoribacter. The sequence goes on along the minus strand of JBGAQN010000036.1, from coordinate 15,337 downwards.
CGGCCCTGGCCCGGTTGCCCGAGCCGGACCGGCCACCGCGCTTCTTCGAGATCCTCACCCCCCGCTCATGGGCCGTCGCCGACCGGGCGTGGCTGGCCGAGAACGTGCCCCCGGGCAGCGGGGTGCTCGTCCCGACCGAGTCCGACCCGTATGCCGTGTCCGTCGTTGACGACGACGTCGTCAGCCACGTCGTCATCGATGAGGCGGCTCGGGAGCGGCAGGAGGGGGCGCTCGGCGCCCACCGCACCCAGGTTGTCGTCCACGACCGGTGGTATGAGCTGTCCAATTCCGTTGCTTCACGGCTACCCGGCCGCGAGGCATACGCCCGCCTGGATCCGGCGACGGGGCATCGCCTGCCTCGCTCCGGGGGAGCCTGGATCGATGGCCTGCTGGTGGGTGCCCCGTGAGCGAAGACGGGGCGGCATACCCACAGGTGCCGGAGGTAGACGAGGCGAGCTTCCGCGCGGCACTGGGTCGGCTCGCCACGGGAGTCTGCGTGGTGACCTGTGTCGTTGACGGAGCGGATCACGCGATGACGGCCAACTCGTTGACGTCGGTGTCGCTGGATCCCCCGCTCGTCCTGGTCTGCGTCGAACGCGAGACCCGTTTCCATGAGGCGATCCTTGCCGCTGCCGGTTGGGGGGTCAGTGTGTTGGGCGCACCGGCCCGAGGCGCCGCGACCTGGCTGGCCACCCGGGGGCGCCCGCTGGCCGGCCAGCTCGACCCGGTCGCTCATCACCGGGGTTCGCTGACCGCAGCCGCGCTGCTCGACGACGCGCTGGCCTGGCTGGAGGTGCGCACCTGGGCCGCCTATGACGGCGGCGATCACACCATTGTTGTCGGCGAGGTGCAGGGGCTGGCCCTGGCGTCGGAGGCACCAGCAGCTCTCACCTTCTTCCGCGGCCGATACGGAACCGCGAACTGAAGGGCCCCGGACAGGTGCCGGAGAACAGGCGCAGGTGGGTTACCGTGTGCGGTGGCCGGGGGCAGCCCGGGGATGAGGAGTGGCATCGTGCGTGAATGGGGCCGAATCGTGGCCCGGTCTTTCGTGGCGATCGCGGTTCTCGCCGGTGCGTATGCGGCCGTCGCGTGGTGGACCGGGCGTCAAGTGCCCGCGGCGCTACAAGTCGAAGGAGTCAGCGTCGGGGGGATGACGACCGACCAGGCGGCCGAGCGCCTGACCACGGCGCTGGGGCCAAAGGCCGCCGCGCCGATCCGGGTTGACCTGGCTGGCACCCAGACCTTCGTCACCATCGACCCGGCAGACTCCGGGCTCAGCCTCGATCTCCCCGCTACCTTCGAAGGACTGACCGGTTTCACCCTCAGCCCCTCGGTCATCTGGTCCAGGCTCAGCGGTCGGACCGACGTGCCCGTGCAGATCCGAGTGGACCAGCAACGGCTGCGTGCCGTGCTGACCGAGAAGGCCTCCGCGATTCAGACCACTCCCGTCGACGGGACGGTCTCCTTCAGCGGCGGCAAGGTGACGACATCCCCGCCCGCACGCGGGACGGCGCTCAACGTTGACGACGCGGTCAGCAAGGTCACCCAGGCGTGGCCGCGTGCGTCCGTCGTGTCGGCGGCAGCAGACGTCACCGAACCCAAGGTCACCCAGGCCAAGCTCGACCAGGCCCTGGCCTCGTTTGCGAACCCGGCGATGGCCGGTCCGGTGACCATCGTCGTCGGCGACAAGACGGTGGCACTGACCCCGGATAAGTTCGCCGAAGCGTTGTCCATGGCCCCCGACGCCGGCGGCGCTCTCGCGCCCGTCGTCGACAAGGAGGCCCTGCGCGGCGTCGTCACCGCGGCTACGAGCAGTATCGCCGTGCCGGCCAAGGACGCAGCCATCGTTCTTGAGGGCGATCGACCGGTCGTCCGCCCGGCCGTTGACGGCGTGGCCGTCGACACGGCCTCCGCTGCCGATCTGCTGCTGGCGGCCTTCTCGACAGCCGAGCGGCGAGTGACCCTGACCACGACCCTGGCCAAGGCAGCGTTCACGACCGAGTCCGCCCAGGCACTTGGAGTCAAGGAGGTCATCTCGAGCTTCGACTCGGCATACCCCTACGACCCCCCTCGGACCAACAACCTCACCATCGGCGCCCTCTCCGTCAACGGAACCCTGATCAAGCCTGGCGAGACCTTCAGCCTCAACAAGGTCCTTGGGGAACGCACGACGGCCAAGGGCTATCAGGAGGCCGGCGTTATCAATGACGGTCGGCTGACCAAGAACGTCGGTGGAGGGGTCTCGCAGATCTCGACGGTGACCTACAACCTCGCGTGGTTCGCCGGGGTCGAGCTCAAGGAGCACAAGGCGCACTCCTTCTACATCTCGCGCTATCCCGCGGGCCGCGAGGCAACGGTGAGCTGGCCGAACCTGGACAACAAATGGGTCAATAACACCCCCTACGGAATCCTTGTCCAGATGTGGTTGTCCGGCGGGCAGGTGCACGGCCGGATGTGGAGCACGAAGAACGTCGAGGTCGAGGCTGTGCCCGGACCGCGGACGAACGTCCGCACTGGCACGACGATCGTCGACAACAGCCGTTCGTGTGTGCCCCATGCCTTCACCGACGGGTTTGACATCACCGTCCGCCGGATCATCCGGAAGGGCGGGACCGTCGTCGCCCAGGAGTCCTACGCGACGCGCTATCAGCCGGCGGATCGGGTGATCTGCACCGCGCGCTAGACGGCCGAGGGCTGCTCTCGGGTGAGGTAGATGTGTCCGTGGTGGACCCGGAAACCCATCGTCCGGTATGCCGCCTGCGCCGCGTCGTTGGCCCGTTCGACCTGCAGATAGACCTGGGACAACTGGAGCCGGACGGCCGATTGGCCGATCGAACCGACCACGGTCGTTGCTAGCCCCCGACGTCGGTGGGCGGGGTCAACCCACATGGCGTGGATGCCGGCCCACCCCGGGTACACCGACATCCGGGCAATGGCTGTCGGATTCTCACCGACCGCACCCGGGATCGAAAGGAACAGCTGGGACCGCGAGTTGACCAGGATCGCCGCCGCGACGCCCGGCATGATGCTGCGGTATGCCGCGAATGCGGCCAGCCACGCCTGGGTGAGGCTGGCGTCGGCGAGCACGTGTGGGCAGTGTTCGGTCGGGACCGGCAGGTCGGCCACCCCGGCGACCATGGTCAGCGTGGCCGATTGGGCGGCATAGCCGCGGTCGAGGAGTTCCCCATGCATGATCGGGTCGGCCGCGGCACCCGTGGCATCGGTGATCAGGCAAAACCGGGTGGGGAGGTCGCGAGCGGCATACCAGCGGTCCACGACATCGACGGCGCCGGGGAGGGGCAAAGGCGGCGGGCCGAGCACGAGTGCGGAGTTGCCCCGTTGCGTGAAGCCATGGGATGCCCGCAGCAGCCAATCCCCAAGGTGCTCCTCCTCGAGGCTGCGCCAGCCGTCGGCCATGACCACTTCCAGACCGCGGACGGTGATGCTCACGGCTATCCTGCCTTTCAGCGCTCGGCGGTGCTGTGCCACCGGGCCATTCTCGGCATACTAGAGGCGTCACCCCAGGGCCCCGTAGGAGGACCGCTCACATGACCTATGTCATCGCCCAGCCGTGCGTCGACCTCAAGGACAAGGCCTGCATCGAGGAATGTCCGGTCGACTGCATCTACGAGGGCGAGCGGATGTTGTACATCCACCCCGACGAGTGTGTCGACTGCGGCGCATGTGAGCCGGTGTGCCCGGTCGAGGCCATCTACTACGAGGATGACGTCCCCTCAGAATGGTCGGACTACTACAAGGCCAACGTCGAGTTCTTCGACGACCTTGGCAGCCCGGGTGGGGCGGCCAAGCTCGGCCTGATCGCCAAGGATCACCCCTTGGTCGCCGCCCTCGGGCCACAGGCCTCCGAGCACTGAGCATCACCCTGCCACTGCGCCCTCCGAGCCTGCCCGACTTTCCCTGGGATTCGCTCGTCCCCTTCCGCCAGCGTGCCGCCGAGCATCCCGGCGGCCTTGTCGACCTCTCGGTGGGGACGCCGGTCGATCCGACCCCCGCGGCGGTGCAGGCTGCCCTCGTTGCCGCAGCTGACTCGCCTGGCTACCCGCTGACCGTCGGGACGGCCGCGTTGCGGGAGGCAGTGGCCGCGTGGTTCGAGCGCCGTCGTGGGGTGCCAGGCGTGCCGCCTGATGCCGTCCTGCCCACGATCGGCAGCAAGGAGCTGGTGGCCTGGCTGCCGACCCTGCTCGGGGTCGGCCCAGGTGACCTGGTAGGAATTCCGGCCGTCGCCTATCCGACCTACGACGTGGGGGCCCGCCTGGCCCGGGCCACTCCGGTCGTCGTCGACGGGCTGGCGGCATTCGGTCCGCTGACTCCGTCGACGACGCCAAAGGTGTTGTGGCTCAACAGCCCCGGAAATCCCACCGGAGCGGTCCTGCCGGTCGAACACTTGGCCAAGGTCGTGGCTTGGGCGCGCCGCCACGGAGTCGTCGTCGCGTCAGACGAGTGCTACGCCGAGCTGGACTGGCGACGCCCCGACCCACGACGTCCGGGCCCGCGGCATACCACGCCGTCCATCCTGGACCCCGCGGTGTGCGCGGGTAGCCACGAGGGCCTGCTGGCGGTCTATTCGTTGTCCAAGCAGTCCAACCTCGCCGGCTACCGGGCGGCCTTCGTCGCCGGTGATCCGGCGCTCGTCGCAGCGCTCGTCGAGGTCCGTCGGCACGCCGGGATGATGGTGCCGGCGCCAGTCCAGGCCGCGATGACCGTTGCCCTGGCTGACGACGAACACGTGGCCGAGCAGCGGTTGCGTTACGGGGTGCGCCGGGAGGTGCTGCTCGAGGCCCTCGTCGCGGCCGGATTCCGGATCGACCACTCCGAGGCCGGGCTCTATCTCTGGGCCACTCGCGATGAGGATTGCTGGGACACCGTGCGGTGGCTCGCCGAGCGTGGCATTCTCGTTGCCGCTGGCTCGTTCTACGGCGAAGCGGGACGGCGACATGTGCGTGTGGCGCTGACGGCGACCGACGAGCGCATTGCCGCTGCCGCCGACCGGGTGTCATCGGGCTCACATCGCCGGGGCTGACCGGCTCCGGTAACGTCCGGTTCAGCCGCGGTATGCACCACGTTCGCCTGATGAAGGGATGGGTCATGACCGAGACCAGTGCAGTTGCCACGAGCACAGCGCCCGCCACCTTGCACGTTGCCGATCGCACGGCGTCGCTGGGGATCGTCCCAGCAGCGGTCGGAGAATCCGGGGTGAACGTCGGCGCTCTGCTCCGGGACACCGGGCATGTCACCTACGACGCCGGGTTCGTCAACACCGCAGCCTGCAAGAGCGCGATCACCTTCATCGACGGCGATGTCGGCATCCTGCGCTACCGGGGCTACCCGATCGAGCAGCTGGCCGAGAAGTCGACCTATGTGGAGACGGCCTACCTGCTCATCTACGGCGAGCTCCCGACGCCGAGCCAGTTGGCCGACTTCGACTCCCGAATCCGCCACCACACGATGCTCCACGAAGACCTGCGCAACTTCTTCTCGGGCTTCCCACGCGACGCCCACCCGATGCCGGTGTTGTCCTCGGCGGTGAGCGCGCTGTCGACCTTCTACCAGGACTCGCTCAACCCCTTCGACGCCCAGCAAGTCGAGATCTCGACGATCCGGCTGCTGGCCAAGCTTCCGACCATCGCGGCCTACGCCTTCAAGAAGAGCATCGGTCAGCCCTTCCTCTACCCCGACAACAACCTCTCCCTCCCGGAGAACTTCCTGCGGATGACGTTCGGGACCCCGGCGGAGCCCTACGAGGTCGACCCGGTCAACGCCAAGGCCCTGGACCTGCTGCTGCTTCTGCATGCCGACCACGAGCAGAATTGCTCGACCTCGACTGTGCGCCTGGTCGGCTCGTCGCATGCCAACCTTTTCGCCTCGGTCTCGGCCGGGATCAATGCCCTGTTCGGTCCGCTGCATGGCGGGGCCAACCAGGCGGTCTTGGAGATGCTCGGCACCCTTCGGGCGTCCGGGGAATCCCCACAGTCGTTCATGAACCGGGTGAAGAACAAGGAGGGCGGGGTCCGCCTGATGGGTTTCGGCCACCGGGTCTACAAGAACTACGACCCGCGCGCCTCGCTGATCAAGAAGGCCGCCGACGACGTTCTGGCCAAGCTGGGCGTGGAGGACCCCCTGCTGGGTTTGGCGCAGGAATTGGAAGCTATTGCCCTGGCTGACGACTACTTCGTCCAGCGCCGTTTGTATCCCAACGTGGACTTCTACACCGGTCTCATCTACAAGGCCATGGGGTTCCCGACGAAGATGTTCACCGTGTTGTTCGCCCTCGGCCGACTACCGGGATGGATTGCCCAGTGGCGCGAGATGATGGGCGATCCGGAAACCAAGATCGGTCGGCCACGGCAGATCTACACCGGGGCGGCCGCACGCGACTACCTGGGGATCGACTACCGCTGAGCCCGGACGGTCGACCGGTGGGTCCCTGGCCCTCGTGGCCGGGGCTCGGTCAGGGCGTGGCCGCCAGCGTGATGACGACCGCTCCCGTGGTCGGTGGGATCACGGTCGGCCATGCCTCGGGGTCGGCTCTCATCCAGGACCGCCCGTCCGCCTCGACCTCGATGACCCCGAGTGCGTCCCCGCGGGCCACCGCCCACGACGCGATCGCCCACGCGGTGGCTCCGTCTGCGGTGGCCGTGACGGTCCTTCCGGACACCACGGGCTCGATCCCGAACTCCGCCTTCAGTGCGGTGCCCACAGCGCCTGATGGCGGTCGCGTCGACGGCTGGGCGAGGCGGCATACCAGGGTCGCTGGGGCCGACCCGGTGAGCGCGGCGGCCAGCGCCTGCGCCTGATCTTCATGCCGTGCGTATGCCGTGGGAGCGCCACTGCGCTGCACGTCCTGGGCGACCTCGGTCAGGGGACGGGTGAGGTAGTCCTTGACCTTGACGAGCTTGTCGTAGAAGGCGTTGCTGGCATAGACCGGGTCGAGGATCTGCTCGACGGTGCCCCAACCTTGGCTCGGTCGCTGTTGGAACAGGCCGATGGAGTCGCGGTCCCCGTAGCGCAGATTGCGCAGTTTCGACTCCTGCATGGCAGTCGCGATGGCGATCGTGACGGCCCTGGGCGCCAGCCCCCGCCGGACGGCGACCGCCGAGATCGTCGCGGCATTGCCGGCCTGTTCGGGCGTGAACTCGACCCGGGCCGAGGGAGGGAGCGTCCAGCAGGCAGGCGGGTTCAAGGTGTCGAGGATCGTCCGCACCCCGATGAACCCGGCAACCGCAACGACAAGGACCAACCCGGCGGCGAACGTGCGCAGCACCGTCCGACGGCGCCGGGACGGCGGCCGTTCTTCGGCGAGGACCAGGCCCGCGGGGGTGCGCGGCATACGGGATCGTGCTCCGATCAGGCGGTCGTGGGCAGGTCAGTCATTCGCGTGCAGCGCGACGTTGAGAGCAATCCCGTGCCCATCCCGGGACCGGACGACGACCGCGCCGGTCACCGAGTCGCGCAGGAACAGCAGGCAATCCTGCCCGGACAGCTCTCGTGCCTTGACGACCTGCCCGTCCGGGAGGGTCACCTTGGTGCCGGCCGTGACATACAGACCCGCCTCGACGACGCAGTCGTCGCCCAAGGCGATCCCCAGGCCCGATTCGGCGCCGAGCAGACAGCGCCGCCCGATCGAGACCCGCTCGGTGCCCCCGCCCGACAGGGTCCCCATCGTCGAAGCGCCGCCGCCGATGTCCGAGCCGTCACCGACGACGACGCCCTGCGAGATGCGCCCTTCGACCATCGAGGCGCCCAGGGTTCCGGCGTTGAAGTTGACGAACCCCTCATGCATGACCGTCGTTCCCGGGGCCAGGTGAGCACCCAGCCGCACCCGGTCGGCATCGGCGATCCGGACCCCCGACGGCACGACGTAGTCGACCATCCGGGGGAACTTGTCGACGCCCCACACGGTGACCGGGCCTTGACCTCGCAACCGGGCCCGCGTCGACTCGAATACCTCGACGGCACACGGCCCGTGGTTGGTCCACACAACGTTAGGCAGCACCCCGAAGATGCCCGTCAGGTTGATGGAGTTGGGCGGCACGAGCCGGTGACTCAACAGATGCAGCCGCAGGTAGGCATCCGAGACGTCGGCGGGGGCCGCGTCGAGGTCGGCGATGACGAGCACGACGGTCTGGCTGACCCGACGCACTTTGTCCTTGCCGGCTAACTGGGTCAGCGCCGTGGGCGGGGCGACGTCGTCGGGCGGCGTGCCCAGGGCTGGCTCGGGGAACCAGGTGTCCAGGGCATCCCCACCCTTGGTCAGGGTGGCCAACCCGAATCCCCACGCCGTCCGCTCGCTCATTGGGCCAGCCTAGGCGAGTCGTGCGGGTCGGCTCGGCACTCGGCTTGGGTCGGTGCACGTCCCGGGTGTCGTGGCCTGCCCTTAGCCTGGTGGGTATGCCGCTCAACGCCCCCTCGCTGGACCTGACTCTCGACGTGGTCGCCCTCACCGCCGCCGTGTGTGACATCGAATCGGTGAGTGGCGACGAGAAGCCGTTGGCCGACGCTGTCGAGGCGGCCCTGCGCGCCCTGCCCCACGTGGCGGTCGTCCGAGACGGCAACACCGTCGTCGCACGCACCGAACTTGGACGCCCCGAGCGAGTGGTGGTGGCAGGGCACCTGGATACGGTGCCGCTGACGCGGCGGACGCCCAACGTGCCCACCCGCCTGGTCGGCGACGAATTGATCGGACGGGGCACCGTCGACATGAAGGGAGGCATCGCGGTCATGCTCACCCTGGCGGCGACCCTGCCCGAGCCCAACCGGGACGTGACCTATTGCTTCTACGACTGCGAGGAGGTCGATTCAGACCGCAATGGGCTGCGCCGTGTCGCGCAGCTGCGGCCGGACCTGCTGGTGGCTGACTTCGCCGTCCTCATGGAGCCGACCGACGGAACCGTCGAGGGTGGCTGCAAGGGGACCTTGCGTGCCGACGTGCGCACCACGGGGGTGGCCTCTCACTCGGCCCGGCCATGGATGGGACACAACGCGATTCACGACGCAGGGGAGATCCTGGCCAGGTTGGTCGGCTACTCGGCGCGGGTCGTCGAGGTCGAGGGCTTGATCTACCGCGAGGCGCTGCAGGCCGTGCTCATCTCGGGCGGAACCGCTGGGAACGTCATCCCGGACGCGTGCACCGTGACGGTCAACTACCGGTACGCCCCGGACCGGTCCGAGGCCGAGGCTGTCGCTCACGTCACGGACGTGTTCGACGGGTTCGAGGTGGAGGTCACCGACAACGCCGGAGGGGCTCGGCCCGGTCTGGACCGTCCGGCTGCCCGCGCGTTCGTCGAGGCCCTCGGGGTGCCCGTGCAGGCGAAGGAGGGCTGGACCGACGTGGCACGCTTCGCTGCGCTGGGGGTGCCGGCCGTCAACTTCGGCCCCGGCAACCCGCTCCTCGCGCACATGGACGACGAGCGGGCCCCCATCGCCCAATATGTCGCGGCGGAAGCGGCGATGCGTCGTTGGCTGGCCTGACCACACCGGTCGCGTAGCGTTGCCTCCCGTGAATGGCAACCGTCGGCGCTCCTACCAACGCGGCCCGGTGACCCTGCGCGGGCAGCGCGTGCCCTCGACGACCACCGACCAGCGGCTGCTGGACAGCCGCGGGTCCACGGAGTGGTTGCACGCGGACCCGTGGCGGGTGATGCGGATCCAGTCGGAGTTCGTCGAGGGCTTCGGCGCGCTCGCCGAGTTGGGTCCGGCGGTCAGCGTGTTCGGTTCGGCCCGCCTGGGAGCCGGCCACCCGGCATACGCCCTCGGTGTCCAGGTGGGGCGCACTTTGGCCCAGGCGGGGTATGCCGTGATCACCGGGGGTGGCCCGGGCCTCATGGAGGCGGCCAACAAGGGCGCGCTCGAAGCAGGCGGCGTGTCCGTCGGACTGGGCATCGAGTTGCCGTTCGAAACTGGGCTCAACGACTACGTCGACCTCGGGGTCAACTTCCGGTACTTCTTCGCCCGCAAGACGATGTTCGTCAAGTACGCCCGCGGCTTCATCGTGCTGCCTGGCGGGATGGGCACCCTGGATGAGCTCTTCGAGGCGCTCACGCTGGTCCAAACTGGGAAGATCACCAGTTTCCCGGTCGTCTTGCTCGGCACTGACTACTGGGCTGGGCTCATCGATTGGCTGCGTATGACCCTTCTCGAACAGGGCACCATCGCGGCGCAAGACGTCGAACAACTGCTCGTCACCGACGACGTCGACGAGGCGGTCCGCTTCGTCATCGACCACAACCGCCCATCGGGAGGGCTCGGATGATCTGGTTGGCCTTGGTGGTCGCGGTCGTGCTCGTCGGTTTGACCGTTGCCGCGATTTTGGGGCGCGTGGACGGGTCGCTGGGCGAGCCGACCGATTCGTTGTCCTATCAGCCGCTCCCGTCCGCCCCACTGACGAGCCAGGATGTCCAGATGATCCGCCTGGACACGGGGCTGCGCGGCTACCGCATGGCGCAAGTGGACGAGGTCATCGACCGGCTCGCCGCCGAGATCGATGACCTGCGGGCCCAGCTCCACCCAGAGCCCGACCCTGACGTTGATCCCGAAGGGGACCCCGCCACCGACATCTCAGTCACCGAACCGATCGCCTGAGTCATGGGTGTCGTCACCGTTGAGCGCGTCGTCCCGCGCCCGCTGCAAGCGGTCTGGGCAGTCGTCAGCGACCTCGTCGGGCATCGGGTGGCGTTGACCCGGATCGAAGGTGATCCCGGTCCCACCACCGTGGGTTGGTCCTTCGTGGCCCAGACCGGGGTCGGTCGCGCGCGTTTTGCCGACCGGATGATCGTTACTCGGTGGCAGCCGCCCGCCGACGGTCGAGCCGAATTCGCCGTGGTCAAGACCGGCCGTTGGCTGGCCGGATGGGCCGAGGTCGCCATGCACGACGTCGGCGGTGGAGTCACCCGGTTGACCTGGCGCGAAGAGATCGTTCCCCATCCCTATGCCGTCGGGCGGCTCGGTGCGCCGGTGGTCGACCGACTCGTCGGGGCGATCTTCCGGCGGGCGGTCGCCGACCTGACGCGACGCGCGTGATCCCACCATCGATCGTCACGGGCGCCGACGGCATACCCCGGTGTTCGTGGGCCGCCGGGCCGCCCGACTACGCGGCCTATCACGATCAGGAGTGGGGGGTCCCGGTGCGCGGCGAGCAGCAACTCTTCGAGCGACTGATCCTCGAGTCGTTTCAGTCCGGGCTGTCCTGGTTGACGATCCTGCGAAAACGAGCGGGTTTCCGGGCCGCATTTGCCGGCTTCGACCCGGACCTCGTCGCGGGCTTCGGGCCGACTGACCGGGCCCGGCTCCTGGCCGATCCGGGGATCGTGCGCAACGCCCGCAAGATCGACGCGACCCTGGTCAACGCCCGGGCGGTGCTGACCCTGCGGGACAGCGGGGGCCTGGACGCCCTGCTCTGGTCGCACGCGCCGGTGCACCACGCCAGGCCGCGGACGATGGCGGCGGTGCCGGCCACCTCGGTGGAGTCGGTCGCCCTCTCCGGCGCGCTCAAGAAGCACGGTTTCGTCTTCCTCGGGCCGACCACCCTGTATGCCGCAATGCAGGCATGCGGTCTGGTCGATGACCACGTCGCTGGCTGTCACCGAGCCGGGACCAGCACGAAGCCACGTGCGCTCCGCCGTGCCGACACCGCCATCGGCGATGGCCCTCGGCGCCGTTAGCATGTCCCGAATGGCACAGGTGGAACAGGCTGACCCACCCGGGGCTGGGCCTTCGGACGCAGAACCTGCGCTGCCGAGACCCTTCGCCCGGGCCGAGGCCCTCCTGGACCGGGTGTTGCGCGGGCATTGGGTGTTGCAGATCGTCGTTCTCTATGCGGTAGCACGGGTGGTTTCGACGGTCTTGCTGGCGGTCGTCGCGCCGAGCCAACAGCCGGCCGGAATGACCGATGGGCTGTCGGTCGGCTACGTCGGCTTCACCCGCATCTGGGACGGTCAGTGGTACGAATGGGTCGCCACCTGGGGCTATCCCGCTGAGGTGCCTCGAGATGCCTCGGGCCAGGCGCTGCAGAACACCTGGGCGTTCTACCCTCTGTTTCCCTTCCTGTCCCGTGCGGTCATGGAAGTCACCGGAGCGCCGTTCAGCGTGGCCGCCTCGACCCTGGCCCTCCTGCTCGGCTTCGGAGCGGCGGTGGCCATGGGGGCGTTGCTGCGCCCACGCCTGGGTCGGGTGCCCGCGCTGCTCGTCGTCGGCCTGTATGCCGTCTTCCCTTCCTCACCGGCCTTGCAGGTGTCGTATACCGAGTCACTGGCGATGCTGCTCTTGTGCGCCTACCTGGTGGCCCTGACCAGGCAGCGTTGGCTCGTGGCGACGGCTTTGGCGCTGCTCATCGGGCTGACCAGACCCATCGCCCTCCCACTCGCAGTGGTGACGCTCGTCGCCGTCGTGCTGAGGTGGCGCAACCGGCGGTCGCGACCGATGGCCCGTCGGGAGGTCGGTGCCGCCCTGGCCAGCCTCGTGGGCTGTGGGCTGGCGGGGTTGTTGTGGCCCGGGATCGCATGGCTGGGCACCGGTGAGCGCTCGGCCTACGTTGACACGATGGGCGCCTGGTCCCTGACCGGGAAGGTGGAGTTCCTCGAACCCTGGTTCTCCATCCCGCGGTACTACCTCGGCGACTGGGGGCCGCGGCTGTTCTGGGTGTTGGTCGTGCTTCTTGTCGTGGGCATGGTCGGACCGTGGGCCCGTCGGCTGGGGCCGGAGCTACGGGTGTGGCCGGCGGTCTACGCGGCATACGTCATCACGGTTCAGACGCCGGGGACGAGCACGCCACGCTACTTGCTGCCGATGTTCCCCTACCTTGCGGTCCTGCTCGGGGTGGCGGGGCGCGCCGGGCGAGGGCGCGGACTGCCGACCGGCCTCCGGGCAGTCTTGCTTGGTGGAGCCTTCCTTTGGCTGCAGTGGAAGTGGGTGTCCGTCGTCTGGCTCTTCACCCCGCCGATCGACTTCGCGCCTTAGCAGCCCCGGAAGACCGGCTTCTGCTTGGCCAGGAAAGCATCCACAGCGACCCGGTGGTCGGTCGCCTCACCCGTGGAGTTCATCAGTTCGCTTTCGAAGGCCAGCGCTTCCGACAGGCTATGCGTCGCGCTGTAGACAACGGCCCGACGCATCGCTCCATAGGCCAAGGTCGGCCCGGCGGCCAGCGTCGCGGCCAGAGCAGCCACCTCGGCGGCGAAGTCGTCGGCGGCCACGACTTTGGTCACCAGGCCCAGGTCCAGGCACTCGGCGGCCGAGAGGGTTCTGGGCAGCAAGAGCAGTTCCTTGGCCTTGGCTACGCCCACGAGCCGCGGCAGCCAGAACGACGATCCCGTGTCACAGGACAAGGCAATTCCCGCGAAGGCGAGGTTCATGCCGCCGCCCTCGACCATGATGCGGAAGTCGGCAGCCATGGCGATGGATGCGCCTGCGCCGGCGGCCACCCCGTTGAGGGCCGCAATGACCGGCTTGTTCATCGTCGCCAAGGCTTCGGCGACCGGGTTGTAGTGCTTGACGACGGTGACACCCAGACCTTCGTCGCCGGCCATGAGACCGGCGATGTGTTCCTTCAGGTCTTGTCCGACGCAGAACGCTCGGCCGGTTCCGGTGACCACGACACAGCGGACGGCGGGGTCCTGGGCAACCTGTGTGATCGTCGGGACGAGCAGTTCCTTGGTCGCCAGATCGAGTGAGTTCATCGCCGCCGGGCGGTTGAAGGTCACGGTAGCCACGCCACCCTCGACAGTCAGCAGAACGGGTGCGCTCGCGGCGGTGGTGTCGTCGGTCATGGGCCCCATCGTGCCGCACGACGATTTCGCCGGAGCATGGTCGCCGCGTGATAATGGTCTCCGACACAGGCTGGGTGTTGTGGACGATGGCCGAGACCTGCCCGTGTCCGACGAGTTTCCGAGGAAGGGGAACCCATGGCGGCGATGAAGCCGAGGACCGGAGATGGTCCGCTCGAAGTCACCAAGGAGGGTCGCGGAATCGTCCTGCGGATGCCCTTGGAAGGCGGCGGTCGACTGGTCGTCGAAATGACCCCCGACGAGGCGGCGGCCTTGCGCGATGCCATCCAAGGCTGCGACGGCGTCAACTGACGCCTTGAGGTCCCCCCTGGGGCCCCCACTCCGAACCGGAGCGGGGGCCTCGCCCTTGTTGGGGGCACTCAGCGTTTGACGGCCACGAGCAGCCCGTCGCCGACCGGAAGGAGGGACACGTCGTAGTCGTCGTCGTCACGAAGCGCTTTGCCGAGGTCACGCAGGGTCCGCGTGCGTTCGTCGCGGGCCGCCGGGTCGGCCACCTGGTCGTGCCAGAGCATGTTGTCCAGGGCGAGAACGCCCCCTGGGCGCAGGAGCCGGGTCGCCTCGCGGACGTAGGCGGGGTATTCCTCCTTATCGCCGTCGACGAACGCCAAGTCGTATGCCGCATCCGTCATCCGGGCGAGCACGTCCAACGCCCGCCCGAGAATGACCCGAGTCCGTTGGTGGGCGATGCCGGCCGCGGTGAAGGCCTCCCGGGCCGCGCGCTGGTGATCGGCGTCGACGTCGATGGTCGTGAGGACCCCATCGGACGGCATACCGGCCAAGAGCCACAACCCGGACACCCCGGCGCCGGTGCCGATCTCGACGACCGCGCGGGCCGCGCCGGCCGCCGCCAACATTCGCAACGCTGCACCGGTCGCCGGCCCGACGGGCACGGCACCGGCTGCCAGCCCGCGCTCCCGGGCCGACTCCATGGGAACGGTTTCGGTGACGAACTGCTCGGCATACGCCCAACTGGCGGCTCGGTTGGCGCTCATGGAGGAACCCTAGCCCGCGGCCCTACGCGAAGCGGCGGGGCCGCTCGGAACGAACGGCGGAATGATCGAATGGGTGGAATACCAGGGGCGACCCGGATGGTTGGCACACTCACAGGTAGGGCACAGTCCTTGCATGGCCACCCAGGGAACCCTGGGTGCAGGACATTCGTCTGACGTCAAAGGCTGCGAAAGGCGCAAGGTAGTGACCGACATCCTGACCCGTCCGCTCTCGGGGAGCGACACGACCACTGACGAGGTGGCCGCCTGGACGCCGCCGACGTGGGAAGACATCGTCACCCAGCACTCCGCTCGGGTTTATCGACTGGCTTACCGGTTGACCGGCAACCCGCACGACGCCGAAGACCTCACCCATGATGTGTTCGTCCGGGTGTTCCGGTCCCTCAACAGCTACACCCCGGGCACCTTCGAGGGTTGGTTGCACCGGATCACGACGAACGTCTTCCTGGACAAGATGCGGCGCAAGCAGCGCATTCGCTTCGACGCCTTGCCTGACGACGCGGCCAGCCGGATGGCCACGAGCGCACCCGG
>JBGAQN010000035.1:0-26157 GCA_044220725.1 Dermatophilaceae bacterium | reverse complement strand
GGCTGACAGGCTTGACCCATGGCTGATTTCGTGGGCGCACTCGACCAAGGGACGACGAGCACCCGGTTCATGATCTTCGACCACGCCGGCCGCGAGGTCGGCAAGCACCAGCTCGAACACGAGCAGGTCCTTCCCCGGGCCGGGTGGGTCGAGCACAACCCGCTGGAGATCTGGGAGCGCACCCAGACCGTCATCGGCTCAGCCCTGACCGCCGCCGGCCTGAGCTCCAGCGACCTGGCCGCCATGGGGGTCACGAACCAGCGCGAGACGACGATCGTGTGGGACCGGCATACCGGCCGGCCGTGGCATAACGCAATCGTCTGGCAGGACACTCGCACCGACGCCATCGCCGCCGCCCTGGATGCCGACGGCCGCGGCCAGGTCATCCGCGAGCGCGCCGGACTGCCGCCGGCCACCTACTTCTCCGGCGGCAAACTCCAATGGCTGCTCGACAACGTTGACGGCCTGCGCGCCGCCGCCGAGCGAGGCGACGCCCTGTTCGGCACTCCCGACAGCTGGGTCATCTGGAACCTCACCGGTGGCCCGAACGGCGGTCGGCACGTCACCGACGTCACCAACGCCAGCCGCACCATGCTCATGGACCTGCGCACCCTGGACTGGGACGACGAACTGCTCAGCTTCTTCACCGTGCCCCGCGCGATGCTCCCGCAGATCGTCCCGAGCGGCGACGCCGAGCGCTATGGCCAGACCGCCCCGTCCGGCAGCAACACCCCCTGGGGTGGCCCGATCCGGATTGCCGGTGACCTCGGCGACCAGCAGGCCGCCACCGTCGGCCAGGTCTGCTTCGCTCCCGGCGAGGCCAAAAACACCTATGGCACAGGCAATTTCATGCTCCTCAACACTGGCACCGAGCCGGTGCGCTCCAAAGCCGGCCTCCTGACGACGGTGGCCTACCAGTTCGCCGGCGAGCGGGCGGCATACGCGTTGGAAGGCTCCATCGCCGTGACCGGCTCGGCCGTGCAGTGGTTGCGCGACCAGCTCGGCATCATCAGCGGCGCGGCCGACATCGAGCGCCTGGCCGCCCAGGTGCCCGACAACGGCGGGGTCTACTTCGTGCCCGCGTTCTCCGGCCTCTTCGCCCCCTATTGGCGTTCAGACGCGCGCGGCGCGATCGTCGGCCTGTCGAGGTTCAACACCAACGCGCACCTGGCGCGCGCCACGCTCGAAGCGATCTGCTACCAGACCAAGGACGTGGCCGACGCCATGTATGCCGACTCCGGCGTCCGCCTGGACACCCTCAAGGTCGACGGTGGCGTCACGGCGAACGCCATGTGCATGCAGATCCAAGCCGACATCCTCGGCGTCCAAGTCAGCAAGCCGGTCGTCGCCGAGACGACCGCGCTCGGTGCGGCATACGCCGCGGGCCTGGCCGTCGGATTTTGGCGCACCACCGACGAACTGCGCACCAACTGGCAGGAAGACCGTCGCTGGTCACCGCAGTGGTCGGACGAGCAACGCGCCACCGGGTATGCCGCGTGGCGCAAGGCCGTGTCCCGCACCCTGGACTGGGCTCCCGTCTCCGGCTGACCCACCACCGCTGAACCAAACAGTGGCGCGGGAATTCAGGCTCCGTCAGCGTCCCAGATCACCGAGGGCCCCACGGCCGGGCCCGCGAGACACCTGGGAGAATGGGGCCGTGAGCACCGCCACCGCCTTGTCCCCTGCCTACCGCCAATCAGCCATCGATCGACTCGCCTCCGGCGAGGAGTTGGACATCCTCGTCATCGGCGGTGGAGTGACGGGCACCGGGTGCGCCCTCGATGCGGTCACCAGGGGGCTGCGGACCGGGCTCATCGAGAAGCGTGACTTCGCCTCGGGCACCTCCAGCCGCAGCAGCAAGCTCATCCACGGCGGCCTGCGCTACCTGGAGATGTTCGACTTCCGGCTCGTCGCCGAGGCGCTCAAGGAACGCGGCCTCCTGCTCACTCGCCTGGCCCCGCACCTGGTGCGCCCGGTGCCGTTCCTCTACCCGCTGTCCAAGCCGCTGGTCGAACGGCCCTACGTCGAGGCCGGCCTGGCCCTCTACGACTCGATGGCCCGCGCGTCCCGCCACTCGGCCGGGTTGCCGTGGCACAAGCACCTCACCCGTCGGCAGGCCCTCAAGCTCGCGCCGGCCCTCAAATCCACCGCCCTCGTCGGCGCCGTGCAGTACTACGACGCCAAGGTGGACGACGCACGGCATACGATGGAGCTCGCTCGCACCGCCGCGTCCTACGGCGCACACGTCGCGACTCGCGTTGCGGCAGTAGGGTTCTTGCGCCAAGGCGAGCGGGTCACCGGGGTCCGTGCCCTCGACAAGGTGACCGGTCGCGAGTTCGACATCCTGGCCCGGCAGGTCGTCAACGCGACCGGCGTCTGGACCGATGACACCCAGGCCCTGGTCGGCGAGCGCGGCCAATTCCACGTCCGCGCGTCCAAGGGCGTGCACCTGGTCGTCCCGCGCGACCGGATCCACTCGACGACCGGGATCATCCTGCGCACCGAGAAGTCGGTCCTGTTCGTCATCCCGTGGGGGCGGCACTGGATCATCGGGACGACCGACACCGACTGGGCGTTGGACAAGGCGCACCCCGCGGCAACGTCGGCGGACATCGACTACCTACTCGGCCACGTCAACCGGATCCTGCGCACCGAGCTCACCCAGGCCGACGTGGAGGGCGTGTATGCCGGGCTGCGGCCGCTGCTGGCCGGCGAGTCCGACCAGACCTCTAAGCTCTCCCGCGAGCATGTGGTCGCCCACCCGACGCCGGGGCTCGTCGTCGTCGCCGGCGGCAAGTACACGACCTACCGGGTCATGGCCGTCGACGCCATCGACGAAGCTGCCCGCGGCCTCGGCGGCGACGTCGCTCCGTCGGCCACCGAGGACATCCCGCTGGTCGGGGCGGTCGGCTATCGGGCCATGTGGAACCGGCGCGGCGCCCTCGCCCGCGAGTCGGGCCTGCACGTCGAGCGCATCGAAAAAATGCTCATGCGCCACGGGGTGCTCACGACCGAGATCCTCGCCCTCGTCGCCGCGGACCGCACCTTGGGCGAGCCGCTCCCCGGCGGGGAGGATTACCTCAAGGCGGAGATCGTGTATGCCGCGTCGCACGAAGGCGCGCTGCACCTGGACGACATCCTCGGCCGACGCACGCGACTGTCGATCGAGTCGTTCGACCGGGCCATCACCGCGTCGCGGCCCGCCGCCGAGCTCGTCGCGCCGGTGCTCGGCTGGGATGCTGCGACGGTCGATGAGGAGGTCGAGCACTGGCGCCAGCGGGTCGAGGCCGAGCGGATGAGCCAGACCATGCCTGACGACGCGTCGGCTGATGCCGCCCGGCTGCAGGCCCCGGACAGGGGCTGACTACCCAGGGCAAACGACACGCGGCGAGGTCACCGAAAGTTCACCTGGCTCACCGCGTTGCGTACGTCACATTTCGGTTACAGTCCCCGTAGGGGCCGCACCCGGGGCCGACGTCGCAGTCGGAGCCGTGACCATGCGGCCCCGCCAACGTGTCTGGGCTACGGAAGCGCCCAGCCGAGGCCCGCTGAGGAGCCAGGCCACCCCCGCCGGTGACAGACTGGCCGGATGCGCCACGGCCTGACGATCCTCCCCGAGCATCCATGGCGAGAGGCCGCCCCCATGTGGCAGGCCGCCGAGACCATGGGCTTCGACCACGCCTGGACCTACGATCATCTCGTCTGGTCCGGCCTGCCTGACCGGCCCTGGTTCGCGGCCGTGCCCACCCTTGCCGCCGCCGCGACCGTGACCGACCGGATCGGCCTGGGCACCTTCGTCAGTTCGCCCAACTACCGCCACCCCTACACCTACGCCCGCGACGTGCTCACCCTCCACGACCTCACCGATGGTCGGTTCATCTGCGGCATCGGCACCGGCGGCACCCTCGACGCCGGAATCCTCGGCGAATCGCTCACCGTCCGCGAGCGCGTGGACCGCTTCGCCGAGTTCGTCGGACTGCTCGATCGACTCCTGCGCGAGGACCATGTCGACCACTCCGGGCCCTGGTTCACCACGGTCGACGCCCGCACCCTCCCCGGACCCATCCGGTCGGCTGTTCCCCTCGTCGTCGCCGCGAACGGGCCGCGCGGGGTGCGTCTCGCGGCGGCATACGGGGACGGGTGGGTGACCACTGGCTCCGGCGGTGAGGACCTGGATGCGTGGTTCCGCGGCGTTGGCGATCTGGCCGCCCGGGTGACCGACGAGCTGGCAGCGCGGGGCCGCGACGAAGGCTTCGCGCGTTACCTGTCCCTCGACGCCTCACCGCGGTTCGCCCTTGAGTCCACCGGCCTGTATGCCGAGATGTCCGGTCGCGCAGCCGAGCTCGGCTTCACCGACGTCATCACCCATTGGCCCCGCCCGGACGGCCCGTATGCCGGTGACGTGCGCGTTCTTGAAGCTGTGGCAGCGACGCTCGGGTGACGTGAGCGACGCCACCGGGTTCGGCCCGGCGACC
Source organism: Dermatophilaceae bacterium (assembly GCA_044220725.1). Classification (GTDB taxonomy): domain Bacteria; phylum Actinomycetota; class Actinomycetes; order Actinomycetales; family Dermatophilaceae; genus Phosphoribacter. Next base: position 21,682 of record JBGAQN010000035.1, on the reverse strand, counting down.
TGGTGGGAGGATCGCGAGAAGATTCCTCTGAAGGCGCCGCAGGCCGCAAGGCCGCGTCGCCAGCACGAGTTCATGAGGACCGCAGATCACCCCGGGAGAGCAGATGAAGACGGCAGCTGGGAACTTCTTCGAGGACTTCACGCTGGGGATGGAGTTGGTGCATGCCACCCCGCGGACGGTGACCGAGGGCGACGTCGCGCTCTATACCGCGCTCTACGGGCCGCGATTCGCGCCCACCTCGGGCCTGACGGTGGCTCGCAGCATGGGGCTGGAGCGGATGCCGCTGGACAGCATGCTCGTCTTCCACGTGGTGTTCGGCAAGACGGTGCCCGACGTCTCGCTCAACGCGGTCGCGAACCTCGGCTATGCAGGCGGGCGCTTTGGGGTGCCGGTCTATCCCGGTGACACTCTGTCGGCCCGCTCGGAGGTCATCGGGCTCAAGGCCAACCGTGACGGCAAGACGGGCGTGGTCTACGTCCACTCGGTGGGGACCAACCAGGACGGCGCGACCGTGCTCGACTATGTCCGCTGGGTCATGGTCCGCAAGCGCGATGAGGCTGCTCCGGCCCCCGAGACGGTGCTGCCGGAGTTGCCCTCGGCGGTCGCTGTCGGCGACCTGGAGGTGCCGTGGGATCTGCGCGGGGGGCACTACGACACGGCCCTCGGCGGAAGCCCCTACCTCTGGGACGACTACGAGGTCGGCGAGCGGATCGATCACGTCGACGGCATGACGATCGAGGAGTCCGAGCACATGCTCGCGACCCGGCTTTACCACAACACCGCCAAGGTCCACTTCAACCAGCACGTCGAGTCCAAGGGGCGCTTCGGCCGCCGGATCGTCTATGGCGGGCACGTCATCAGCCTGGCAAGGGCCTTGTCCTACAACGGATTAGCTAACGCGGTCTCCATCTCGGCGATCAACGGTGGCACTCACAGCAACCCGAGCTTCGCCGGTGACACCATCTACGCCTGGTCCGAAGTTCTCGACCGACTGGAGCTGCCGGGTCGGACCGACATGGGGGCGTTGCGGCTGCGCACGGTCGCCACCAAGGACCTTGCCTGCGCCGACTTCCCTTATCGTGGCGCGGACGGCAAGTACCTCCCCAACGTCGTCCTGGACCTTGACTACACGGTGCTCATCCCGCGTCGCTGAGGCATGCTCGGCGGCCGACCGGGCCTTCCGTGCGTCAGGCGCGCGTTCCCGGCTGCACCCACAGGGGTATGCCGTGTGGGTGCACCACCCCAAGCACCCGCCCGTCGACGGCTAGTTCGGCATCGGCCGCGCCCGGATGGTCGCCGTGTTCCAGGCTCACGTGGGCGAGCGGCATACGGGATCGGGCGGCGGCGATCGCGGCGGCCACGCACTCAGATTCCGTTGCGGGCCAATACATCCGGGTGATGGACTGCCACACGATGGTCAGCACGTCGTCGCCTGGGGGCCGCGTGCTCAGGGCGCGCTCAAGCCACTCCCCCGCCTCCGCGCGCTCCACGACGAGGGGGTATGCCGCCGCCACCGCGAGCGCTCCCGAGAGCCGCTCGTGGCGGGCCAGTTGCCACGGCCAGACGAACGAGCGCAGGTGTAGGGCGCCCTCGCGAGTCGCGGCATCGACGGGCTCGACGTCGCACCCGCGGCGCTGCACGATCGAAAACGATTCGGGCACAATCCCTTCGGCCTGGGTGTGCAGGGTGAGCGGTGAGCTCTCCGGGCCCCAGGACCAGTCCGGGCCATCGTGGCGGAACCGGTCGACGTGGAGGTTGAGGCCCCCCGAGGCACCCAGTTCGAACAGCCTGATCCGGCGCAGACCTGTCGATCGGACCGCCTCGAAGATCCCCACGAGCAGGGCCGCCGAGCGCCCCGGCTCGTTCGTCTGCGGGACGATCGTCAGCGCCTCCTGCAACTGAGGGATGTGCCGGGCGACGACCTCGCGCATGGCCGGCCAGACATCGTCAGGGGGAAGGGTGCCCCCGAGGCAGGCGTAGTAGGGCACCAATTCGGGCGCCTGGCCAGTGAGCACCAGGCGGAAAACGCCTGCCAGGAAACGGAGTTGGACCATAGTGCCGTTGGGCGAGTCCTCCCACCCGCGGCATACCTCCCGGGTCGGGCCGCCTGCCTCCCAGTCGTCGGCCATCCCGCGCATCGCAAAGCCGTACAGGGTCGAGGAGTGTCCCATGTGCGACCGGAACCGCTGCGCGAGCGTCTCGCCCGAGTCGAAGGTCACCACAGCCCCAGCCTGCCAGGCCGAGGCAGGCTCAGTCACCGCAGCTCACGCACCCGCCCCCCGCCTACCGTGGCACGATGACCCGGTGAGCAGCGAAGCCCAGAAGAAGAGCGACAACCGGCCCCGGCCGACCACCGACCAGTTCCGCGCTTTCGTGCGCGAGGGATGGGCGCCCCGCTCCACCGAGCGTCCGTCACCCTCCCCCGCCGCCCCGTGTGCCGCCGCGCGCCGCGACGCGGTCAGCGCGGCATACCCAGGGGAACGTCTCGTCATCCCCGCCGGCGGGTTGAAGGTGCGCTCCAACGACACCGACTACGTGTTCCGGCCCCACTCGGCCTTCGCCCACCTCACCGGCTTCGGCAGCGATCGCGAGCCGGACGCAGTCCTCGTGCTGCACCCGCGCAGCGAGGACGACGGCGGCGGTCACGAGGCGGTCCTCTACTTCCGGCCCCTCGCCGGCCGCGACACCGAGGAATTCTTCGCCGACGCCCGCTATGGCGAATTCTGGGTCGGCGCCCGCCCCACCCTGGAAGACGTGGAGGCCGAGTTCGGGCTCAGCGCGCGGCACATCGACGAGCTCCCCGACGCCCTGGCCAAGGACGCCGGCGCAGTCACCCTCCGCGTCGTCCGCGACGCCGACCGCGACGTCGCCGCCCTCGTCGACCAGACCCGCACTGAAGCCGGCGTCGACATCACTGAGGCGACTGGGGAGGCAGACGATGCGCTCGCGGCATACCTCTCCGTCCTGCGAATCACCAAGGACGAGTGGGAGATTGCGCAGATGCGCGAGGCGATCGCGGCGACCAAGGTGGGCTTCGAAGCCGTCATCGCCGACCTGCGCACTGCTGTCGAGCGCGGCCGCGGCGAGCGCTGGGTCGAAGGCACCTTCGGTCTACACGCCCGCCACCAGGGCAACGGCGTCGGCTACGACTCGATCTGCGCGGCCGGCGACCACGCCAACACCCTGCACTGGATCAAGAACACCGGCGAGATCCACGCGGGCGACATGATCCTGCTCGACGCGGGTGTCGAGGTTGACAGCCTCTACACCGCCGACATCACCCGCACGCTGCCCGTCGACGGCACCTTCACTGACGCGCAACGCGAGATCTATGACGCCGTGTATGCCGCGCAGCAAGCCGGCATGGCGGCCATCCGCCCGGGCGCGAAGTTTTCCGACATCCACGCGGCCGCGATCCGGGTCATCGCCGAGCATCTGCACGCGTGGGGTTTGCTCCCCGAGGGGATCGACGTCGAGGGCACCCTGAGTGACGAGACCGGGCAATACCACCGCCGCTGGATGGTCCACGGCACGAGCCACCACCTGGGCATCGACGTCCACGACTGCGCGCTGGCTACTCGGGAGGAATACCTCGACGCCGAGTTGCGCCCCGGCATGATCGTTACGGTCGAGCCGGGGCTCTATTTCAAGGCCGACGACCTGCTCGCGCCCGAGCGCTTCCGGGGGCAGGGCGTGCGGATCGAAGACGACGTCCTCGTCACCGACACCGGGTTCGAGAACCTGTCCGCCGGTATGCCGCGCACCGCCGAGGCCGTCGAGGCCTGGATCGCGCAGGTCCAGGCGCGCTGAGCCGCACGCTTTCACTGCGCCGACCTGGAATGGCGGCGCGACGCGGCCCCCGGGGAGGTGGAAGGGCTTTGTGGAGCGGTGGCCACAGTGGAGTGTGGCCAGCACTCCACTGATCGGGCTGGAGCAGGAGGAGAAGGGCTCGGCCGCCTGGCTCGACCTGGCTCACGGCATACCCTTTCCACTGCGGTCGAACCCCTAGGCCGCCCGAGGGGTGGCATGACGACGCGCCAGAACCGAGGGCCGCACCCCCGAAGGGATGCGGCCCCCACATTCACCCGGCCGGGAAGACCGGAACCGGTCAGAGCCCGTCGACCCGGCTGGCCGGCGCGGTGAGGCCCGGGTGCTTCTGCAGGTAGTCCACCAGCATGGCCAGATCCTCACCACCACCGAGCCGGTTGGTGCCCGCCTTAAAAGCGAGGAAGTCATCACCGCCGTCGGCGAGGAAGTTGGGCAACGCCACCCGGTAGGTAGCCGTCATCGACATCGGCACCCCGCTGAGAGTCATCGATCCCGGAACGACCTTTGAGCCCTGCGGCGCCAAGACGTCCCAGGCGTAACTGAACCCGGCGGAGACCCCGAGAGCCAGTGCTGGCCGGCCGCGCGTGGCGATGTACTGCTGCTCCAACGCCTGACGGAGTTGGTCGCCGGTGAGGTCCACGGTCACCATGAGGTTGCTGAACGGCACCACCGCATAGGCTTCGGCATAGGTGATCTGCCCGGGTTGTTCGCCATTCGGCGTCGACGTGACCCGGAAGCTGGCCCGAGTGCCACCGACGTTCTGGAAGGCAATCTGGGCCCCTCCTTGGGCAGCTGCGGCGGTGCCGTAGAGCCACGCGTCGGCCACGAGGTCGGCCATCGGGGTCTCGATGCCGCGGTTTCCGCCGGCGTCGCCCACGATGTCCTCCACGTGGCTGCCGACCACCCGCGCGGCCATGGGGGCCGCCAGCGCGTTCCACTTGGCGATGACTGCGGTTTCGGCCGGGTCCTTGGCGATGGTGCGGGCGACGAGGTGGTTCTGGGCCGAGGACACGGCCCGGTCGACCTCGCCGGTGGCCTTGTCGACGACGAGCGTCGTCTCGGTCACGACCTGGCCGTAGGAGGCTGCACTCGTCACCAACCGGTTGACGCCGGCCGCATCCGGGATCTGGCACACATAAGGCTCGTGGGTGTGCCCGGTAACGATCGCGTCGACATCGTGGGTGATGCCCTGGGCGATGGCCAGAATCGGCCCGGAGATCCCGGTGCACGCGTTGTAGCCCGCCGAGTTGACGCCGCCCTCGTGAATGAGAACCACGATGGTGTTGACGCCGCGCTTCTTCAGTGCGGACGCCTGGGCGTTGGCGGTCTCAATCTCGTCCTTGAAGTCGACCGATGCGACGCCAGACGGGTTGACCAGGGTCGGTGTCGCCTCGAGAGTCATGCCGATGAAGCCGATCTGCACGCCCTTGACCCCGCGGACCGCGACCGGGGGCAGCAGCGGCTTTCCGTTGGACTTCTGCACGACGTTGGCCGCGAGCCAGCTGAATGAGGCACCGTCGTAGGGCTGGTCAGGGAAGTAGCACCCGTCCTTGGGATGGCACCCGCCGTACTGCATCCGAAGCAACTCAGCGGTGCCCTCGTCGAACTCGTGGTTGCCGACGCTGCTCAGGTCCAGGCCGAGGGTCTCCAACGACTCGACCGACGGCTCGTCATGGAACATGCCGGACAAGAACGGCGATCCACCGATGAGGTCACCCGCTGTGACGGTCAGACTGTTGGAGTCGCCGACCTTGGCCCGCAATGCCTTAATCGTAGATGAGAGGTATTCCACGCCGCCCACTGGCGTCTTGGCCGGGTCCCACTTGACGGCAAGCGGAGGGTCAGTTGCCTCAAGGTGGCCGTGGTAGTCGTTGAACGACAGCAACTGGATGGGCACCTGGACCGACCGTCCGGGGGGCGCACCCGCTCCTGCCTGCGCCGACGTGGCGGGGATCGACATGGCCGCGGCGAGGACCAAAGCCCCAACACCGGCAATGCGCGCACGCTGTGACGTCATTGTCTCCCTTTCTGCGCGGGCGATCGCCTTTCGATGCCCGACGGGGCAATCTAGCTCCTCCCCGGGGCACTGCGACGGCTTGGAGACCAGGATTGCGGAACGAACCAGCATCAACGGGACAAGGCATCCCCCGCCGACGTACCAGGAACATCCGGCGCACCAGGAGCACCTTGGGCACCAGGCCACGAGGGCCGCCCGGTTGCGATGCCCGCCTTGGCCAACACCTCGCGGGCCTGCTGCGCGACCTTGTGCTCGGCTAACACCTCGAACTTGCTGGGGACGATCCGACTCACCGAGGTGAAGTCGCGTTGGCCGCGGGTCGCGGCATACCCAATGGCGGCCCAGACCGCCCCGAACACGGCACCGAAGAGCATCGTGGACAGCACCTGCGCGAACACGCTCGTCGGCGTGGTGAACAACGAGAAGATCACGCCGACGAAGAGCCCCAGCCACAGCCCGGACAGCGCGCCACCCACGAGCACCCGGCCCCACGTGAGCCTCCCGGTGACCCGCTCCAGTTGGCGCAGATCGGTGCCGACGATCAGGCAGTTCTGAACCGGGAACCCGGAGTCGGAGAGCGCGTCGACAGCACGCTGCGCCTCGGGGTAGGTATCGAACACCCCGATCGACAGCGGGTAGTCCAGGGTGAGGGCGCCGAAGGGAACGCGGCCAGGCTGAGTGCTCATACCTCCAGTCTCACACGGGTATGCCGCTTGACCGGTCCTGCGTCGAGGGTCGGGCAGCGCTCGTCGGCCGCATCAGCCCTTGAGCTTGTAGTCCTCCAGCAGCCGACGACCGATGATCATCTTCTGAATCTCCGCCGTGCCTTCTCCGATGAGCAGCATGGGGGCCTCGCGGTAGAGCCGCTCGATCTCATACTCCTTGGAGTAGCCGTAGCCGCCATGGATCCGGAAGGACTGCTCGACGACGTTCGCGCAGTTCTCGGCGGCGAGGTATTTGGCCATGCCGGCCTCGAGATCGTTGCGCTTGCCGGCGTCCTTGAGCCGGGCCGCCTTGACCATCATCTGGTGGCTCGCCTCGACCTTGACGGCCATGTCGGCCAGGCGGAAGAGGATGCCCTGGTGCTCCGCGATCTTCTTGCCGAAGGTCTCACGCTGCTGGGCGTAACGGATGCCCAACTCGAAAGCGCGCATCGACAGCCCGCAGGCCCGCGCGGCGACGTTGACCCGGCCGACCTCGACGCCATCCATCATTTGGTAGAAGCCCTTGCCCGGCACCCCGCCGAGGATCTGGGCGTCGGTCGTGCGGTAGTTCTCGAAAACCAGCTCGGTCGTGTCGACGCCCTTGTAACCCATCTTCTCGATCTTGCCCGGGACGGTGAGTCCCGGTGCGGTCTGGCCGAATCCGCTCTCCTTCTCGACCAGGAAGGTGGTCATGTTCTTGTAGACCGAGTCGGCGCCGGTGTCCGTGCGGACCAGGACGGCGACGAGGTTGCTGGACCCGCCGTTGGTGAGCCACATCTTCTGACCGTTGATCGTCCAGCCGTCACCCTCGCCGTCCTTAACGGCCTTGGTCTTGATCGCCGACACGTCCGAGCCGAGCGCCGGCTCGCTCATCGAGAACGCGCCGCGCACCTCGCCGGTGGCCATCCGCGGTAGGTAGCGCTGCTTCTGCTCCTCGGTGCCGTGCTGCAACAGCATGTAGGCGACGATGAAGTGGGTGTTGATGATGCCGCTGACCGACATCCAGCCGCGGGCGATCTCCTCGACACACAGCGCATAGGTGAGCAGGCTCTCCCCCAGGCCGCCGTACTCCTCGGGGATCATCAGCCCGAAGATCCCCATCTCCTTCATCCCGTCGACGATCTCCTGCGGGTATTCGTCGCGGTGCTCCAACTCGGTCGCCACCGGGATGATCTGCTCGTCGACGAACTCCTTGACGAGTTTGAGCAGTTCCTTCTGGTCGTCGGTCAATCCGTCGGTGGTCTGCAGTCGGGACATGGCTACCTCACAGGTCGGGCGCGAGCGTGCATGCGGGGTGGGTGGGGGCTACTGCCGAGTATGCCGCTCGCCCACCATCCACGCCTGCGGGTCCCGATGTGAGTCCCGGCATACCGTCGGCACCGTGTGCCCGGCGGGCCATGCCGCGACCCTCAGGATTGGGCGCCGCGCAACCGAGCGAACTGGGCGTGGAACTCCTCGAACGCGGCATACGCACGCGGCCCATACACGGTCGCCGGCCCACCGTTCATGAGGATGGCGACACCGATGGCCTCGGCGGCTTCCTCCAGCGAGGCACCCGCACGAGCCGCCCCACGGGCGTGCGACGCGATGCAACCATCACACTGCTTGCTCACCGCGATCCCGAAAGCGATCAATTCCTTGGTCTTGGTGGAGAGCGCACCGTCGCCCAGGGCCGCCTTATGCGTGTGCGCAAAGCCCTCGTAGACACCGGGGATCTTCTCGCGCAGCGCGGCGGTCTCGATTCGCAGTCCGTCTAGGACGTCCTTACCGTGGCTCATCTCGTCTCCTTCGGCACGTGGGCGGCACCTCCGACCCTAGCCGGGACCCGGCCGGTATGCCGCGTCCGCACCTGAGTTCCCGGCTCACCAGGGCTGACCGACGCCCACCTTCTTGGCCTTGGGAGGCGCTTCCAGGGTGGGGCGCTGCGAGAAGTCCGCGTCGACCAGACCCTTGGTGAGGGCCCTGTGCAGGTCAGCCCGGGAGCCGGTCGGATTGGCCGCCAAGGCCTTGAGGAAGAAGTAGGTGAAGGCCCCGCTGGAGCGGCCGTCGAAGGTGGCGTCGGCGGACGTCTGGTCCGAGCGGCAGCCCGCATACAGCACCGGTCGCCCACCGGCGGGGATGGACTTGACCAACTCAACGGTGGTGCTCTTGGTCGCGGCGGCGTCGACTGCGCGCAGGCCCTTCATCGTCGGTGGGGGCACGAACCGGGGTCGGCGACCCGAGAGCAGGTCCTCAGCCCTCAGGCCCGTCCCCGAGTGGCACGTGTCGAGGTATGCCTCCATGACGACGCCCTTGGGCAGCGCGCTGAACAGCACTCGCAACTCGTCATCGACGATGACCGTGGCCGGGTCCCACTGATCTCCCGCCTGCGCCATGTCATAGCAGGCGAAGGCCTCGTCGGCACCGTCGCTCTCGGGCTGGCCGTCGTCGCCGTTCGCGTCGGGCACCTGGGTGCCGTGGCTGCTGAAGGAGAAGACGATCGTGTCCCCCTCTTTGGCGGTCTGGACCAACGCCGTCAGCGCCGCGATGACATTCGCCTTGGTCGCTTGGGCGTCGGTGAGGACGGTGATCGAGCGAGCAGTGAAACCTCGTTTGCGCAGCATCGCCGCCATGTCGTTGGCGTCGTTGACGCAGCCGTTGAGCCAACTGGCCATCGGAAGATGAGCGAACTGGTTGATGCCGACGCACAGAGCGCGCTTGGCCATGGGAGAGACCTCTTTCTGATGGGGTGGGTGGGTGTTGCTTAGGCCCGCACGAGCCGGGCGTCCGGCCGGGCGTAGATGACATAGGACAACCAGGTGGCGTCCCCCGCGGAGCGCGCTTTCTGACGAGCCGCCGCCGCCGCGTCAGCCACTGTCGCGCCCCCGAGCAGTTGCGTGTACAGCTCGGTGACGAAGTCGTGCGCGGGCGTGTCGTGGATGGACCAGAGGGAAGCAACGTATGCCGCCGCCCCCGTCGCGAGGAAGGCCTTGGCAAAGCCTCCCGACCCGGTGAGTTGATCCCCACCGCGCGCCAACTGGCAGGCGTTGAGCACCACCAGCGGCCCGGTCCCGTCGTCGCGGCGCAACTTGGCGTTCTGTTCGACGGCCCGGGCGGTGAGGTAACGCAACCTCTCGCTGCCCCCGGCGCCTGCGGCACGGGCGAGGATCAGCTTCGCCGAGCTGCTGTCCTGCGGGTCGGCAACCCCGTGACCCGAGAAATGCAGCAGGTCGAAGTCGCCACCGCGCAACAAGGTTCGCAGCGCCGCCTCGGTGCCGTCCAGCTGTCGTGCGCCAAGCTGCTGCTCAAGGAACTGGGCCTCCAATGCCCCTCCGGCGCCCGGTGACGCTGACCCGATCATCTGCGGGCAGAGCACCCGCACCTTGCCGGGTCGGGCTTGCAGGGTGGCCTGTGGGTAGCCGTCGAACGGCCAGCGCAGCAGGCCCAACTGCCCGAGGAACATCGGCGTCTGCTGACGCGGGCCCTTGGCCGGCTTGAGGTGGATGAGCTCCCACGGCACGTCTGGTTCGTCCGCCCTCAGGACGACGGGCGCCAGGGTGGCACGGTGGGCCCACAACAACGCGCGCAACTCCTCGGGGAAGAGTTGGTCAAACAACTCGGCTCCCACGTCCTGCAGTGCCGCCAGGTATGCCGTCCCGGCGCCGTGGTCGTCCCACGCCCGCTTGACGTCCGCGAGCGTGGCAGCGAGGTAGTCGGCCCGTCGACGCAGTGGCAGCGATTCGAAGCGTTGGCTGATGCCCAGTCGGGGACAACTGACGACATACAGGAACTTGGTGTCGTCGCCGACGCGGGCCTCCTGGACCTGGATGGTGAAGTAGTCCTCGAAGTCTGGCTGGTCTGCGTTGTGCGTGCGCACCGTGGTGGACGCCGTTGCGTCGGCCCCGGTGGACGCGGACCTAGACAGGAGCGCTGATCCGCTCGACGGAGTCGTTGCCGTCGCGGTCACCGAGAGTGACTTCAGCCATTTGACGCCGTCCTGCACGACAACCGTGACCGTCACCGGTCCCGGCTGTTGGGCGGCCACGAAGAACTCGAGCTCTGAACTCCCGCCGCCCGGCGGCAACTGGAAACTGTCGGTCGCGAACTCTCCCAGCTGATCGGGTGCGACACCGACGAGGGCGTTGGTCGTTGCCGCGACGTTGACGATGAGCGGGTGGGAGGTGGGAGCCGTGAAGGTGCCCCCACTACTCGCCATCCCGGTTTCGGCGTGTAACTGCTTGCGGGACAGGGATACTCGCAGCGGCGATGGAACGCTGACAACCGGGGTGGCAGTCATCGAGGCGAGGATGTTCGCCTCGGCCGTCTGCTCGGGTGCCGGACCGGGGTTCGGCACGGGGGCCGGCACGGGCTGCGGCACGGGGGCCGGCACGGGCTGCGGTGGTGGAGGCGGTGGTGGCAGGGGTGTCGCCTCCGGACCGGACTGTGGCACCGCCCCGTCGACGTCGGAGAAGTCGATCCCGCGGGTCGGTTTGGCGTATTGTCCGTGGCCGGGCGCCGGCGCCTCGGGCGGCTCGGCACCACTTGTCTCAGGGCCGGCTTCGTCCGGCGGACCGGCCTCAGCGGCTTGGGCGCGGGCCAACAACCACTGCCCCATCCGGCCCACGAAGTCGGGCTGGAGGAAGTAGTTGCCGTGGTAAACGCCGTCGTTGGACCCGAAATCGAACGTGTCGGCGACGAACCCACCGCCGACGGCGTCGTCGATCGACCCCATCGACGCACAGTCGACGACCAAGTCGTTGTCGCCGCGGAACACCTGGTCCACCAGGCCCTCGGCCAGTCGGACCGCAAGCTCCTTCGGGAACTCCGGCGGTCGATGGCTGTCGTCCCCAAACGTGACGTGGAAGTTGCTCTTGGCCACGAACCACGGCGTGCCGGAAGCAGGTTGGCCGGGCTGGGTCTGGTTGATGCCGGTGACGAACCTCCCCCCGGGTCGCATCGCCGCCAGCCCGGGCACGCCGTCCTCCTCCACGGCATACGCGCCGAGGTACTTGACGAGCGCTCCGAGGCCCTTGACGACCCCGCCGACCACGGCGGCGACCGGCGCGGCGCCCGGCATACCGGCGAGCACCCCCGCGCCCACCATGGTGAGGTTGGTCGTCAGGTCGATGAGGTCATACCAGCGGTCGGTATCGGCCAGGTGGGTCCCGTTGTTGGTGGCGGCCACGAAGACCGCCTTGTCGACACGGCCGTCCCAACCCGAGCCGGGCAGGACGTATTCGGCGAGGCTGCGCGTCGTCAGCCCGCCCCGGCTGTGGGTGATGACGTCGAAGGTCACCCCACCCGTCACGGACGAGACCCGCCCGAGCAGGTCGGTGGCGTTGACCAGTGGATCGACCGAGAGGGTCGGGTGGTCGAACCCGATCACCGCGTCGTAGGAGCCCAAGGCCTCCCGCAGAAACTCCGCGCCGTCCGCCGAGACCGCCATCGACCCGAACGCGCTGAGCGTCGAGGAGAAGGTGCCATGGATGAACAGCAGGATCCGCATGGGCCCGCCCCCGGGCAGTCCGATCTCGTCGAGCCGGTCGACGGTCGTCCACGTGCCGGGGTCCGGGTCGGTGATGTGGACAATCCCGGGCCGGACGTTGCGCTCGAGGAACCCGACCGCGTGCCCGATGAGGAACGGCGCCGCGAACTTCATGACCACGACCCGGACCGCGCCCGAGAGCAGGTCACCGAACAACCCCCGGGTCCGTGGCCCGGTCGCCAACTCCAGCCCGCGCTCGCGCCGTCGCTTCGCGTATGCCGCGTCGCTCGCCGCGAGGTCGATGTCGAACGCAACGGTGCGCTTCTCGCCGGGCAAGCCTCTGGTCCGGGTCTTGTGGCCGGCATCGGTCGACAGGTGCCAGGAATAGCACCCGTCCTTCTCGACCAGGACGACCGCATCCTGCTCCGCGTCGACGTCGAGCGACATGGTGAGCTTGCCGGGGTCCGCCGACGGGATCTCAGGGTCGAGCCCCCGGGACTTCTTCGGAGTGAGCGTGAACTCGTCGACCTTCTCGAAGTCGTTGTCCCGCAAAGCATCCAACAGGATGGCGTGCGTGTCGACGGCGCCAAGATCGCGGTCCTTGGGCGTCGGTGCCGCGCCGACTGTGTGGCTGTTGGGGTAGGTCACTCGCAGTCCGCTGCCGCCAAGACTCCTGTCGGGCACGTCTGCTCCTTCGCATCGGGGAGATCGACCGCTCCCACCTTCTCGCGAATGAAGAGGGCTTGACCAGAGATCTGGATACATCCGGCCATCGCGAGGCGGTATGCCGAAGGCGATACGGCGCGCCACAGCGGGCGACACAGGTCGGCGCGCGCCGCAGTGGGCGACACCCGTCGGCGGGCGACGGCTCCGCCGGAATTCGGTTGCCGACCGCAGGGTATGCCGCGAGGCTGGGACTGGGCGCACGGCATACCGCGCGCCCTCACCTGACCAGAACACGACCGCAGCCACCTCGCCGAGGTGGCGCCGTGGTCGAGAAGGAGGACCGACATGTCACGTACCGTCCTGGGTGCCCTGGGCAACCCTTCCCTTCTCACCACGGAGATCACTCGTGTCGCAACCCGAATCACCCAGCGAGCCAAAGCAGTTCGCCTTCGACTCGCACCCTGACGACCCGCCCGAAGGCGAGCGCTGGTCCACCTGGGACGGCGCCTCCCACGGGCCGGGACCACGCCCCGACTGGGTCGTCACCGAACTCGGCGCCGTCGACGCCGACCTTGGCGTGCTCAAGACCGGCAAGGAGGCGGACGTCCATGTCGTCCGGCGCTGGGTCCCGGGCGATCCTTCGCGCGACGTCTTCCTCGCGGCCAAGCGGTTCCGCAGCAGTAAGCACCGGATGTTCCATCGGGATGCCGGCTACCTGGAGGGTCGGCGAGTGCGGCGCTCTCGGGAGAACCGGGCGATGGCGAGGCGGACCGACTTCGGCAAGGAGATGATCTCGGGACGCTGGGCGTTCGCCGAGTTCGAGACTCTTGGGGCGCTCTGGACCGAGGGGTTGCCGGTGCCCTACCCAGTGCAGTTCGACGGGACTGAGATCCTCATGGAGTTCATCGGGGCCGATGGGCACGCGGCGCCGCGTCTGGCTGACAGCCGCCCACCGGTCGAGGCCCTGGCCGGGCTCTTCGGGCAGGCCGAGGAGACGATGATGCGGCTAGCTGAGCTGGGGTGGGCGCACGGAGACCTGTCGCCCTACAACGTGCTGCTCGACGGGGATCGTCTCGTCGTCATCGACTGGCCGCAGATCGTCGACGTTATCGGCAACCCGCACGGCTTCGAGTTCCTCGAACGCGACGCCCGCACCATGGCGGCGTGGTTCACCCGGCGTGGGTATGCCGTCGACCCTGACGAGTTCTTCGCCCGCCTCCTCGGGGCCGCCACTTCCCGCTGGTGACGGTCCCCCGCATGCCGCCCGAATTCCTCACACTCGCCGACAACTTCTGGGGCCCGTACCCCGGATCGCCCCGAATTCATCACACCCGCCGATGTTTTCGCGCCCCCGCATGCCGTGCGACCCAGAATTCATCACACTCGCCGACAACTTCTGGGGCTCATACCCCCGGATCGCCCCGAAATCATCACACCCGCCGACGATCTCCGGCCAGTCGGCCCGCCAGTCGGTCGATCGGTCAGTCAGTCGCGTCCCGCGGGGCGTCGTCCGGTCGAGGAGGCTGTCCGGCAGCCGGATCTGGCGGGCTGACGTCTGGCGTGCCGTTCCCGCCGTCCGCTGACGGGCGCATCTGTTCCTCGCGGCGTTTGAGGTCGGCCTCCCATTGCTGCAGGAGCCGTTCCTTCTCAGGGTCGCCCCGATCCAGGTGGCGCATGAAGGCGGGGTCGTCCTCGGGGGCCAGCGGGCGACTCATCGGCCGCTGACCGACACCGGACCCGCCCGATTGGGCCAGACGCGGCCCGAACCCGCCGCGCCCTGCCACCTCATGACGAGGCCGGCCCGCGACCAACCAGGAGATCCCGCCGACGATGGGGACGATGATGATGAGAGCGATCCAGCCGACCTTGGGCAGGTTACGCACCCGTGATTCATCGGTCTGGATGCAGTCGACGAGGCAGTAGACGAGCAACGCCAGCTCAAGAACGACCGGCAGGAACCGGATCACCACACACCTCCCACACACGGCTGGATGCCTGCCAGCGTAACCCGAGACCCGCCGGGCCGATGACACGCTCCCCGCGCGGAGAGGCGGCATACCCTGCAGGAATGGACCTGACCCGCAGAGGAGCCCTCCGCGTGGGCGCGGGCGCGGCGAGCGCCGCCCTCCTCAGCGGATGCGCCAGCGGTTTCCCCCTGACTGGCTCCAGCTCGGGGGTCGTCGCGACGAACTGGACCCTCACCACGTCCCATTGGCCCGGCGCCAGCCCCCGATGGGCGCTGTGGCGCCCCGACCCGGCCCAGGTGCCAGCGCCTCGGCTCGTCGTGGCCCTCCATGGCAAGGGTGGAGGAGTAGGCGACACGGCACACCTCGGGCTTCCCGACCACGTCGCGCGGCTGGGGCTCGCGGTGGCGGCGGTCGACTGCGGCGGGTCCTACTTCCACGCTCGCCGGGACGGCTCGGACATCGGCGCGATGGTCATCGACGACGTGCTCCCGATGCTGCGCACCCAAGGGGTGTCCCCGAAGCCGGTGGGGTTGCTCGGCTGGTCGATGGGTGGCTACGGCGCGCTGTGGCTGGCCATCCGCCATGGCGCGACGGTGATCGGCGCCGTCGGCGGGATGAGCTCGGCGCTGTGGACTTCGCCCGGAGCAAGCGCGCCCGGCGCCTTCGACAACCGGGAGGACTTCCTCGCGCACGACGTCTTCGCGCGAGCCTCGGCCCTGGCCGGTATGCCGGTGCGCCTGGACTGCGGCACCTCCGACCCGTTCATCGCGGCCAATCGGGCTTTCGCCGCGCTCGTCCCCCACGCCGCCGTCACGTTCGACGCAGGCGGGCACGACGACGCGTATTGGCGCCCACACGGCATACGGCACCTGGAGTGGTTCGCCCAGACGTTGTCCGCCTGACGCCGACCGATGCCGAGGGCGTCCGACTCAGGCGAGCAGATCGATCTCGGCGCGGGTGGCCAGGACCTTCTCGGCCATCGTCACGTGCAGGTGCTCGACGAGCTTGCCCTTGTAGGTCGCCACACCCTTGCCCTCGGCCATCGCCGCCTCGAACGCCTCAATGAGACCGCGCGCGTCGGCCACCTGTTCGTCGCTCGGCGAGAACGCCGCGTTGCACGGCTCGACCTGGTCGGGGTGGATCAGGGTCTTGCCATCGAAGCCCATGGCTCGGCCTTGGGCACACTCGGCGGCGAAGCCCTCGGCGTCGCGCACGTCGTTGTAGACCCCGTCGATGATGGCCAGACCGGCGGCCTTGGCCGAGAGGACCGCGAACGCCAAAGCCGGCACGATCGGGGCCCGCCCCGGCAGGTGCTGGGCGTCGAGCTCCTTGACAAGGTCGTTGGTGCCCATGACGAGCACGGCCAGCCGGTCGGACGCGGCAGCGATCCGGCCCACGTCGATGATCGAGCGCGGCGTCTCGATCATCGCCCAGAGCTTGGTGTGCTTGGGCGTCTTGTAGCGCTCCATCTCCCGGACCAGGTCGTGAACCTCCTTGGCGGAGTTGACCTTCGGGACGAGGATGCCGCTCGGGCCGGCCTTGCAGGCGGCCATCATGTCCGGGTAATGCCAGTCGGTGTTGAGGCCGTTGACCCGGATGATCAACTCTTTGCGCCCATAGTCACGCGATTGTGCGGCGGCACAGGCGGCCTCCCGGGCAGCCACCTTGGAGTCCGGGGCTACTGCGTCTTCGAGGTCGAGGATAAGTGCGTCGCACGGGATCGTCTTGGCCTTTTCCAGGGCGCGTTCGTTCGACGAGGGCATATAGAGGACTGAACGACGGGACCGATAGCGGGCGCCGTGCTTCTTTGCGTGGGGCATGACGTGCTCCTTGGGGAGGGCTGGTCAGTGGTCGGGAGATGGGGTGGTGGGGCGCTGCGTGTATGCCGGTCAGCCGGGTGTCGGTCCGGCCGCCTCATCGGGGGCGGGGGCGGCATACAGGCTGGCGAGGTCGGGATCAGTCTTGGCCAGGTGATCGGCCAACTCAAGCATGACCAGGCACTGTTTGAGGCTGGCGTCGTCCTCCATCTTGCCGTCCAGCATCACTGCGCCGGTCCCGTCGCCCATGGCAGCGACCACCCGACGGGCGTGGGCCACGTCGGCTGCGGAGGGGCTGAACACCTTCTTACCGATGGCGATCTGCGCGGGGTGCAGCGACCAGGCACCGACGCAGCCGAGCAGGAAGGCATTGCGGAACTGGTCCTCGCAGGCGACGACGTCCTTGATGTCCCCGAACGGGCCGTAGTAGGGGAAGATCCCGGCCATGGCGCAGGCGTCGACCATCCGGGCGATCGTGTAGTGCCAGAGGTCCTGCTGGTAGATCGTCCGCTCGGCCGCGATGTCCCCGCCCGGCGGATCCTGTCGGACAAGGTAGCCAGGGTGGCCGCCGCCGACCCGGGTCGTCTTCATCCGGCGGTCGGCAGCCAGGTCGGCTGGCCCTAGCGACAGTCCCTGCATCCGCGGGGACGCGAAGCAGATCTCCTCGACGTTGGCCATCCCTCGGGCCGTCTCCAAGATCGCATGGATGAGGATCGGACGGGTCAGCCCGGCCTTGGCCTCAAGCTGGGCCAGCAACCGGTCGATGTAGTGGATGTCCTCGGGGCCCTGGACCTTGGGGACCATGATGACGTCGAGCTTGTCGCCGATCTCGGTGACCAGCGTCGTGAGGTCATCGAGCACCCACGGGCTGTCCAGGGCGTTGACCCGGGTCCACAACTGGGTGAGGTCACCGAAATCGGTCGCCTGCCCGATCGCGACCAGCCCGGCGCGCGCAGCCTCCTTGTTGTCGGCCTTGACTGCGTCCTCAAGGTTGCCCAGGAGCACGTCGACGGTCCCGACCATCTCAGGGATCTTGGCCGCCATCTTGGCGTTGCTCGGGTCAAAGAAGTGAATGACCCGCGACGGTCGGGCCGGCACGGCGCGCAACGGCATCGGGGCGCCGACGGCGAGGGGTGCGTAGAAGTCCTTGGGGTGGCGCATGGCGCTCCTTCACAGGCGGCGAGCGACGCCTGGTCGGTTCGGTCCAGGGTCGACTGCGACGCTAGCAGCGCGGCATACCGGACCGGTATGACGCGGGCCACGAACGGCCCGTGACCCGCATACGATGGCGCCTATGTCTGTCGCCGCGCCGCCCACTCAAGACGCCCTTCTCGCCGCCCTCGCCGCGGTCAACGACCCCGAGATACGCAAGCCGGTCACCGAGCTGGGCATGGTCAAGTCGGTGTCGGTCGACGAGTCGGGACACGTCGCGCTCGAGATCTACCTCACCGTCGCGGGCTGCCCGATGAAGGACACCCTGCGTCGGGACACCGCCGAGGCGCTCCTGCGGGTGCCGGGCGTGGTCTCGGTCGACGTCGCCCTCGACGTGATGAGCGACGAGCAACGCGCCGCCCTACGCACGAAGCTGCGCGGCGGAGTGGCCGAGCGGGAGATCCCGTTCGCCAAGAGCGGGTCACTGACCCGGGTGTATGCCGTGGCCTCCGGCAAGGGCGGCGTCGGCAAGTCGTCGGTCACGGTCAACCTCGCCGCCGCCTTGGCCGCCGAAGGGCTCAAGGTCGGGGTGGTCGACGCCGATGTCCACGGCTTCTCCATCCCCAGGATGCTCGGGGTCACCGGCCGCCCGACCCAGGTCGACGACATGATCCTGCCGCCGATCTCGCACGACGTGAAGGTCATCTCGATCGGGATGTTCGTCCCCGGCAACCAGCCGGTCGTCTGGCGCGGCCCGATGCTGCACCGGGCGCTGCAGCAGTTCCTCGGCGACGTGTTCTGGGGCGACCTAGACATCCTGTTGCTCGACCTGCCGCCGGGCACCGGTGACATCGCCATCTCGATCGGGCAGCTCGTGCCCACGGCCGAGATCCTCGTCGTCACTACCCCTCAGCAGGCGGCGGCGGAGGTGGCCGAGCGGGCCGGGTCGATCGCCATGCAGACCCATCAACGGGTGGTCGGCGTCGTGGAGAACATGTCCTGGCTGGAGTTGCCCGACGGGTCGCGTCAGGAGATCTTCGGCTCCGGCGGTGGTCAGACCGTGGCCGACTCGCTGACCCGGTTGATCGGAGCGCCCGTGCCGCTGCTCGGTCAGGTGCCGCTCGACACTGGCCTGCGCGAAGGCGGCGACTCGGGCACGCCCGTCGTGCTGAGCAACCCCGACTCCCCAGCCGCCGTCGTCTTGCGTGCCGTGGCGCGCACCCTGGCCCAACGCTCGCGAGGGTTGTCGGGTCGGTCGCTCGGGGTCAGCCCGGTCAAACGCTGACCGGGGCCGCCACTCACCGCGCGGCGGACGATCGGCTCAGGTCGCGTCTCGGTCCCACGGGGTCGGCTTCCCAGGGTCGTATGCCGCGTCCCCAGACGATGCCTCTGGAGCCCAGACCCGGGTGTCCGGCGGCCCTGGGGACCCGGCCGGTGATGGGTCAGTGTCGGACAGGGCCTCGCGGACGATCTTGCGTGGGTCGTACTGGCGAGGGTCGTACTGACGCCAATTGACATCGTCGAAGTCGGGTCCGAGTTGTTCTTTGAGCTGAGTCCGAGCTCCTTCGGCGAGGGTCCGCAACTGGCGCACACCCCTGCCTAGCTTTGCGGCATACACCGGCAGTCGTTCCGGGCCGAGGACGACAACGGCAACCATCGCCAAGACGATGACTTCCCAGCCGTTGATGTCGAACACGGCGCGTTACTCCTTCCTCCCCTGCCGCGATCGGGCAGCGACCTAGCTGGATGCCTGCAAGGTGAGTGTCACATCCACCTGTTGGCCGCCCCGCTGGACGGTGAGACGCACTGTATCGCCCGCGTTCTTGGCGCGGATGGCCACGACCAGCTGATTGGACCCAGCGACGCGTTTGCCCTCGAAAGCGACGATGACATCGCCGTCCTGCAGCCCGGCGGACGCGGCGGCGCTGCCGTCGGTTACCCCGCCAGGATCGACGATCCGGGCGCCCTCTCCGGCGTAGTTCGTGTCCAGCCGCACGCCGATGACCGGGTGGACAGCGCGTCCGGTGGCGATCAACTGTTCGGCGGTCTTGGCGGCCTGGTCACTGGGGATGGCGAAGCCGACCCCGATGTTCCCGCTCACACCGGATGCCGAACCTGGGTCTCGGGCGATCGCCGAGTTGATCCCGATCACGCGGCCAGCCATGTCCAAGAGTGGGCCACCCGAGTTGCCAGGGTTGATCGCAGCGTCAGTCTGAATAGCGTTGATGAAGCTCGTTTCATCGCCACCGCCGGCCGACACCGGGCGGTTGAGCGCGGACACGATGCCGCTGGTCACCGTCGCCTCGAGGCCGAGCGGCGCGCCGACTGCGATGACGCCGTCGCCGACGACGACGTCCGCCGACCGCCCGAAATCCAGCGGGGTGACGTCGGTCTTGGCCACCGACAGCACGGCCAGGTCGTAAGAGGCGTCTCGTCCGACAATCGTGGCGGGCATGGATGTCCCGTCGACAAATTCGACGGAGATCTCCCCCGTGCCGGTGGCCCCCGACACCACGTGGTTGTTCGTGAGGATGTGACCACTGCGATCGAAGACAAACCCGGACCCGTTGCCGGAGGCCGACCCAGTGAGGATCTTCACGGTCACCACTGCCGGGAGCGCGGTCGCCGCGATCTTGGCGATGCTCCCGTCGGGCCGCGTCGTCGCCCCGGGAAGGGGGGCAGGGACGGGCGAGCGTCCAGCCACGACAGAGAGCCCACGGTTGACCAGGAAGGTCCCCAGGCCACCGCCGATCAGGCCGGCGAGCAACCCGACGAGCGCGACAAGCACGAGAGACCCGGCTCCCAGGCGGGGGCGAGCGGGAGACTCAGTGCCCGCCACCGTCGGCGTGGTGGCTGGGACTGCGCCAGCCGTGACCGCAGTCGCCGGTGGCATCGCCCGCTGTAGTGGCTGGGTCGGCGCCTGGAAAGTCGGGGCAGGCGGCGGCGGGAATGGCTGCGGGACCGGTTGGGTAGTCGGCGCAAAGCCGCCCGGCGGATAGTAGGCCTGATGCGCCTCGAAGGGCCCAGGGGGCCCGCCCGGGGTGGCAGCCTGGCGGCCTTCGCCCGGGTCGAATGCCGGACGGTCAGGACTGGAACTCATCGGCCGGGTGTCTCCAAGTGTGAGGTCGTGGGCTTGATGGAAGGGGTGGATATCGTCGCGGGGGCGGACATGGTCGAGGGGGTGGGTGTCGTCCAGGCCGCGGGCCGGGAGCCAGCTGACGGGATGCGGGTGACCGCAAAGCCCACCTGACTCACGGGGAAGGACAGCATCCCCGAGTATGCCGCGCCTGCACCGCTCACGGCACCCCACCTGGTCGGAGCCGGGGAACCCGGGCTCGCGCTGGCCGCGACCGGAGCGAGCCCGACAGTCCAGGCCGTTGCGGCGGAGGCACCGGCAGCCAACCCGGCCAACAGGGCCGCCCGCCGTGCAGAACGGTGCCGAGGCGGATCGGCCGGACATACCGTGGGCAGCCGGAGCGCGCTGATGGCCAAGGGCGCGGTCGGGATGCTGGGCACGCCGGGGCCAGGTGCCGGGTCTCTGGTCGTCGGTGAGCCCGCTGCTGCCAGAAATCGCTCGTGCGGCGAGGCGACGCACAGGCCGAGCAGGACAGCGTGCAGGCTCTCGGACGCGGTGGGCGCAGCAGCGCTACGCAGTGAGGCCAGTAGGCCGCGTTCTTGGTCCACGGCATACCGGCAATGAGCGCAGACCACGACGTGTCGGTCCCATGACGCCAGCGCCGCCGGGCTGAGCCGACGGTCGACGTAGGCGCTCACTACATCGCCGAGGTGTCGGGACATCACACGCCTTGGCGCGCTGCGGGACGCAATCGGCCGGGCAACGGGATGCCGTGGCGAGCGGGGGTGCGCTGGGCCGGCGCCGACGCGACTCGGGCGGGTGCGGGGGGGTTCGCAGTGGGGGCGCGATGTGCGAGGGACTCGCGCAGTGCGGCTCTCCCGCGGTGAATTCGGGATCGGACGGTGCCGAGTTTGATTCCCAGGGTGGCGGCGATCTCTTCGTAGGACAGCCCCTCGATGTCGCAGAGGACGACCGCGGCCCGGAACTCAGG
>JBGAQN010000034.1:0-26226 GCA_044220725.1 Dermatophilaceae bacterium | reverse complement strand
GCGGTGCTGCCGCACGTGCTGCCGACGCCGGTGCTGGCGTTCGCGATCCGCCACCTCGGCGCCGACGCGGGCGTCATGGTGACCGCGAGCCACAACCCGGCGCAGGACAACGGCTACAAGGTCTATCTCGGCGACGGGTCGCAGATCGTGCCGCCGGCCGACGCGCTCATCGCGGCCCGGATCGCCGCGGTGGTGTCGGTGGCGGACGTGCCGTTGGCGACCGACGGGTGGGAGACCCTCGGGGCGGACGTGCTGGAGGCCTATCTGGACGCGGTGTCCGGGCTGGTGCGCGCGGACGCGCCGCGGTCGGTGCGGGTGGTGCACACGTCGCTGCACGGGGTCGGCAACGACACCGTCATCGAGGCTTTCGCGCGGGCCGGTTTCCCTGTCCCGTATGCCGTGGCCAGCCAGTCCCAGCCCGATCCTGAGTTCCCGACGGTCGTGTTCCCCAACCCTGAGGAGGCCGGGGCGATCGACGCGGCGGTGGAGTTGGCCCGGCAGGTGCGGCCGGACCTGGTGGTCGCGAACGACCCCGATGCGGACCGGTGCGCGATCGCGGTGCCTGACCCGGCTGCGGTGGGTGGCGGCGGTTGGCGGATGCTGCGGGGAGATGAGGTGGGGGCACTGTTGGGGGCTCATCTGTTGTCTCGGGGGGTCGCCCCGGGTGGGGTGTTCGCGAACTCGATCGTGTCCTCGCGGTTGTTGGCGGCGATGGCCCGGGCAGCTGGGGTGGCGCACGAGGAGACGTTGACCGGGTTCAAGTGGATCGCCCGGGTGCCGGGGCTGGCGTTCGGTTATGAGGAGGCGCTGGGCTACTGCGTGGCACCGGACGTGGTGCGCGACAAGGACGGAGTGTCGGCAGCGTTGCTGGTGACCGAGCAGGCGGCCGGGCTGGCGGCGGACGGGCGGACTCTGCTGGACGTGCTTGACGACCTGGCCGTGGAGCACGGGGTCTATGCCACTGACGCGTTCTCGGTCCGGGTGAGCGACCTGGCGCTCATGCCGGCGTTGATGGAACGGCTGCGGTCTGCGCCGCCGAGTCAGGTGGCCGGGGTTGCGGTGGTCCAGCTGGATGATCTGGCCCGGGGTGATGGTGGACTCCCACCGACTGACGGGTTGCGGTTCTTGCTGGCCGACCAGTCCCGGGTGATCGTCCGACCCTCGGGGACCGAACCGAAAGTGAAGGTCTATCTCGAAGCCGTCGAACCGGTGGATGGTCGCGACGACTTGGCAGCGGCCCGGGAAAGGGCCGGATTACGGCTAACCGCGATCCGCGCCACCTTCGAAGCCCTCACCCGAATCTGAGCCGATACTCGCATGGGCCGCTTTGTGGAGTGCATGCCACAAACGGCGGTGGCCAGCACTCCACAAAGGCTCTGCGACGCCGCACCTGGCCGGTACGCCATCACCTGAGAGCGGCGAAGGCCCAGGCGAGGGCAGGGACGACGGCCAGGCCGAGGTCCCAGAGGTCCCAACGGTCGATGACCCGGGGGCTGGGCGGCTCCACCACCATGCCTCGATCCACCGCGTCGACCCAGTCAGCCTTGGCCGCATCCACCAGCCGGGCCACCCGGGGCGCCGACGCCGGACCCAGCCGGTCCGCAGCCGACCCCGCGCCGCGGCCCGCGTCGGCACGTTCCACGGAACCACCGTGACGAGCCGAGCCGAGAACACCCGCCGACCCGACGTCGCCGGCACCGCTCAACGCCCGTGGCCCTCCGAACCCGCCGAACCCCAGCGAGGCACCAGGCGCCGGGCGGATCATCGGGTTCGAGATCGCCCAGACCCGGACGGTGCGGTCCGCGGCATACAACTCCAGGTTCCAGCGCGACCCGACGTCCTCCAGGAGTGCCCACGGGACGAAGGTGCGCCGGAACGGGTTGTGGACGGCAACGCCCTCTATCGACACGCGGACGTGCGGGCGGACAAGCAGGACGAACGACATCGTCCCCATCAGAGCCAGGACGGCCATGAAGCCCAGACCGGCGCCGCCCGAGTAGGCCAGCAGGACGACGGCCGCGATGATGGTTGTCGTCCCGAGGGCGACCGACCCTCGCGGCCGGATGACGTGGACCAGGTGACCGGCGTCCGGGGTGTCGGACCGGCCGGGCGACGCAGGCGGGGTAGCGCTCATCCCGGTCATCATGACACGACCCGACCGCGGTCGCCGGGGCCTAGACTCGCTCCGGTGACCGCCCTCGACACTGCCGTCGGCACCTCCCTCGACCCCGCTGCCGAGCCGACCACAGATCCGGCGGCCCGCGCCCGCGATCTGCTGGATGTCTCCCGCCTCACCGACACCGCCCTCACCCGCTGGCTGCACGCGCTGCCGGGCGTCGACCAGGTCGGGGCCGAGGCTCGGGCGGCATCCCTGGGCACGCGATCAATCAAGGCCGACGCCAAAGCATGGGCGATCGACCTGGCGATCTCGATGATCGACCTCACCACCCTCGAAGGCGCCGACACGCCCGGCAAGGTCCGCGGCCTGGCCGCCCGCGCGCTCACCCCCGACCCGGCCGACCCCACGACCCCCAGCCCGGCCGCCGTCTGCGTTTACGGCGACATGGTCCCCTTCGCGCGAGAAGTCCTGGGCCACAGCCGCATCCGCATCGCGGCCGTCGCCACCGCGTTCCCCTCCGGGCGCGCCAGTATGCCGGTCAAGCTCGCCGACACGCGCGACGCCGTCGCCGCCGGAGCCGACGAGATCGACATGGTCATCGACCGCGGCGCCTTCCTCTCAGGGCACTACCGGCAGGTGTTCGACGAGATCTCCGCGGTCAAGGCGGCCTGCGCTCGCCCGGACGGCACGAGCGCTCGGCTCAAGGTCATCATGGAGACCGGAGAGCTGGTCACCTATGACAACGTCCGCCGAGCGTCCTGGCTGTCGATGCTCGCTGGCGCCGATTTCATCAAGACGAGCACCGGCAAGATCTCCCCCGCGGCAACCCTGCCGGTCACGCTCATCATGCTCGAGGCCGTCCGCGACTGGCGCGAGGTCACTGGGGAACAACTCGGCGTCAAGCCTGCCGGAGGCATCCGCACGAGCAAGGACGCGATCAAGTTCCTCGTCGCCGTCAACGAGGTGGCCGGGCCGGAGTGGCTCGACAACCACTGGTTCCGGTTCGGGGCGTCCAGTCTGCTCAACGACCTCATCTTGCAACGGCAGCGGCTGGCGATCGGGGCCTACTCCGGCTCCGACTACGTCCCGGACGACGCCCCCAGCCTCTACTGACCCCGAGTCTCTGCTGACCCAGCCTCTCCTGAACCCAGCCTCTCCCGCCGAGCGCCACAGACCCTGAGGACCCGACATGCCGACCTTCGACTACGCACCGGCCCCCGAGTCACGGGCCGTCGTCGACCTGCAACCCTCCTACGGCCTGTTCATCAACGGCGAGTTCGTCGACGGCTCCGGCGACGCCTTCAAGACCATCAACCCGGCCACTGAAGAGTCCCTCGCCGAGATCGCCGAGGCGAGCACCGACGACGTCGACCGTGCCGTCACA
Organism: Dermatophilaceae bacterium; assembly: GCA_044220725.1. Classification (GTDB taxonomy): domain Bacteria; phylum Actinomycetota; class Actinomycetes; order Actinomycetales; family Dermatophilaceae; genus Phosphoribacter. Next base: position 22,723 of record JBGAQN010000034.1, on the reverse strand, counting down.
GCCGCGCGGGCGGCATACCGGGGCGCGTGGGGGCGGATGTCGGGTGCCGATCGCGGGAAGTTTCTCTTCCGGATCGCTCGGATCATGCAGGAGCGCTCCCGCGAGCTCGCCGTGCTGGAGACTCTCGACAACGGCAAGCCGATCAAGGAGAGCCGCGACGTCGACGTGCCGCTGGCGGCGGCGCACTTCTTCTACCACGCGGGGTGGGCCGACAAACTCGGGTATGCCGCGCTGGGTCCAGACCCACGCCCGCTCGGGGTCGTCGGTCAGGTCATCCCGTGGAACTTCCCGCTGCTCATGCTCGCCTGGAAGATCGCCCCGGCCCTGGCCTGCGGGAACACCGTCGTCCTCAAGCCGGCCGAGACCACTCCGCTGACCGCATTGCTGTTCGCCCAGATCTGCCAGCAGGCCGACCTGCCGCCCGGGGTCGTCAACATCGTCACGGGCGCCGGAGCGACCGGCCAGGCCATCGTCGACCACCCGGGCATCGACAAAATCGCCTTCACCGGCTCCACCGCCGTCGGCAAGATGATCGCCCGCTCCATCGCGGGCACCCGCAAGCGGGCCACTCTGGAGCTCGGCGGCAAGGCCGCCAACATCGTCTTCGACGATGCCCCGCTGGACCAGACCATCGAAGGCATTGTCAACGGGATCTTTTTCAACCAGGGCCAAGTGTGTTGCGCCGGAAGCCGATTGCTGGTCCAGGAGTCGATCGCCGACGAGGTCGAGCGTCGACTCAAGCGGCGCCTGGCCACCCTGCGGGTCGGCGACCCGATGGACAAGAACACCGACGTCGGCGCGATCAACAGCCGCCGGCAGCTCGACCGGATCACCGAGCTCAGCGCGGCAGGCGAGGCCGAGGGCGCGACCCGCTGGGACACCGAGTGCCCGCTGCCCAAGAACGGGTTCTGGTTCCGGCCGACCGTGTTCACCGGCGTCAGCCAGAGCCACCGGATCGCCCAAGAGGAGATCTTCGGGCCGGTGTTGTCGGTGCTGACCTTCCGCACCCCGGCCGAGGCGGTCGCCAAGGCCAACAACACCCCCTACGGCCTGTCCGCGGGCGTGTGGACCGAGAAGGGATCGCGGATCCTGTGGATGGCCGACCGCCTGCGCGCCGGGGTCGTCTGGGCCAACACGTTCAACCAGTTCGACCCGACCTCGCCGTTCGGCGGCTACAAGGAGTCCGGCTACGGACGCGAAGGCGGCCGACACGGCCTGGAAGCCTACGTCCGGACGGGAGGCGTGGCATGAGCCCGCACGTCGAGGTCCGCAAGACCTACAAGCTCTACATCGGCGGCACGTTCCCGCGCAGCGAGTCCGGCCGCTCGTATGCCGTCCACGCCGCTCCCAGCCGCACCGGCCGACCGGGGGCGTTCCTCGCCAACGCCGCTTCCGGATCCCGCAAGGACGCCCGGGACGCGGTCGTCGCTGCCCGGGGCGCCTTCCCCACGTGGGCCGGGGCGACGGCATACAACCGGGGTCAGGTGCTCTATCGCGTCGCCGAGGTGATGCAGGGACGGGCCGCCCAGTTCGCCGACGAGGTGGCCGCCGCCGAAGGGCTCACCCCCGCGCGGGCGCGCGCCACCGTCGAGGCTGCGATCGACCGCTGGGTCTGGTACGCCGGGTGGTCCGACAAGCTCGCCCAGATCCTCGGCGGGCTCAACCCGGTCGCCGGGCCCTACTTCGACATCTCGGCCCCCGAACCCACCGGGGTGGTCGCCGTCCTGGCTCCGCAGCGCTCGTCGCTGCTCGGCCTGGTGTCCGTGCTCGCCCCAATTGTCGTGTCGGGCAACACCGCCGTCGTCGTGGCGAGCCAGGACCGGCCGCTGCCGGCGGTCACCCTCACCGAGTGCCTGGCCACGTCCGACGTGCCCGGCGGAGTGGTCAACGTCATCACCGGCCGGACCGCCGAGATCGCGCCGTGGCTGGCCTCGCATCGGGACGTCAACGCCATCGACCTCGCCGGGGCAGCGGGGGCCGACAGGGTCGCGTGGGGCGACCTTGAGCGAGCCGCCGCCGAGAACCTCAAGCGGGTGCTGCGCCCGGCCGGCAACGGCGCTGAGGCGGTCGAACCGGACTGGACGACCACCCCGGACCTCACCCAAATGACCGCGTTCCTGGAGACCAAGACCGTCTGGCATCCCAAGGGTCGCTAGGCTCCCAGGTCCGTGGGATCCTCTGCCGGTCGAGCGCGCGTCGTCGTCCTCACCGGACCCTCCGGAGCTGGGAAGTCCCGGCTCGCGGGGGCGCTGCACACGGCATACGGATGGCCGATCGTGCGCCTGGACGACTTCTACCGCGACGGCGACGACCCGGCCCTCCCCATGGTCACCCTCGGGGCAGCGGAGCTGCCCGACTGGGACGACCCGCGGTCCTGGAACGCGACGGCGGCGGTCGACGCGCTTGAGGAACTGGTCGACACCGGGTCGGCGCAGGTTCCGACCTACGACATCGCCGCGTCGCGGGCCGTCGGCCGCACGACGCTCACCGCCACTCCGGCCACCTTCCTCGTCGCCGAAGGCATCTTCGCTGCCGAGATCGTCCCAGCGTTGCGCGAGCGGGGCCTGCTCGCGGGTGCCTTCTGTATTACCCACGGCCGCACCCGCAACGCCGTGTTCCGCTTCCTGCGAGACCTGCGCGAGGCACGCAAGCCCCTGCTGGTGCTCATGCGCAGAGGGCTGGAACTCTGGCGCAGGGAGCCGGCCATCATCGACCGGGCCGTCGCGTTGGGCGCTTCGTGTGGCTCACCGAAATCCGTGCATGAGGCGATCCGCGCCCGCCTGATAGCGTCGGGACCGACCGCAGGACCGCCAGACAGGGGGCCACACCCGTGGGAGCAGGGCCGTCGACCTGGGTGACCCGGTGAGCGGGTTCGGGCCACCGCCGGGGCCGCCCGAGGCGCCCGCGCGGGGACGTCGAGCCAGTTACCTGCCTCCAGGAGGGCTGGGCACGCCCGGCGCAGCGGCATACCGGCACCGGTATGCCGTCACACGCACCGCCCGCCCGGGCATTATCCCGCTGGCCCCCTTGCGCTTGGGCGACATCCTCGATGCCTCAGCGAAGTTCGTTCGGCGCCAACCAGGTCCAGTCCTTGGCGCTGCCGCCATCGTCAATGCCCTCGCCGCCCTGCCGGTGTTGGCTCTGGTCAGCGCTGCCTTCGCCGGCTCATGGATGCGCGCCTCCGGCGTCAGCACGGTGCTGGACTCCGCGGTCGTCGCCCCGCTGCTCGGGCTGGTCGGGACGACCTACGCCACGCTGGTCTTGACCGCTCTTCTGTCGTTTGCGGTCGCCGAAGCTGCCCTCGGCCGTCGGCGGCGGATCGAGGCCATGTGGGCCGCTTTGCGCCCCCGGCTCTGGACGGTCCTCGGCGGATTGGCCCTGGTCATCCTCGTGGCCACCATCCCGTGGGCGCTCCTGGTGGGCATGCTCGCCATCGCCTCCGCGGAATCGGTCCCCGTGCTCTTGCTGTTGGGCACCGCGTTCGGATTGCTCGCTATCGTCCTCAACGTCTGGCTGCTGCCTCGATTGGCCTTCATCGGTCCGGCAGCAGTGCTCGAAGGATGCCGCCTGCGCACTGCGTTCACTCGCTCATGGCGGCTCACCTCCGGTCGGGCATGGTCGGTGGTCGGCTCAACGTTCGTCGTCCTGGCCTTGGCGGTGCTCGTCTTCTGGGTTCTGCAACTGCCGCAATGGCTGGCCTTCAACCTTGCCGTCGACCTTTTCGAGCCCACCCCACCTATCCGGGACGCAGCCGCGCCGGTGACGTTCGCGTTGGCCACCCTCGGCGCGTCCGTGATCGTCACACCATTTGTCGCCGCTTCCAACGTCCTGCAATACCTGGACGCCCGGATGCGTAAGGAAGGCTTCGACCTGGCCCTCATCCGCGCCGCAACCGCCGACGCGCAGGACCGCGGATGACCCAACCGGCCGTGCTGACCTTGGCGGGGACGATGCGCGTCATCGGCCCGGGCACCGACGTCAGCCCTGGCGGGCAAGAGGCTCGGCAGTGGCTGGCCGAGGAACTGGCCAAGGACGACTACGCCGACGGCCGCCCCCTGCTGAGCCGGGTCATCGATTGGGTGGTCGATCTCATCACCGACTGGTTCTCCGGGTTCGGCGGGACCTCGACCCCCGGGGGCGGGCCGGCCCCGATTGTCGTCGCCCTGCTCGTCGCACTCCTGTTGGGCGCGCTCGCCCTGTTGCTCACCCGGGTGCGACGCGACCGGGAGGCGCTCACCGACAGCGACACCGTCCTCGGGGGCCTCGACCTCACCCCGCCCGAGTTCCGCGACCGGGGGCGCTCGGCCCTACGCGAGGGGCGGTGGAGCGACGCGGTTGTCGAATTCACCCGAGCGATGGCGAAAGAGGCGGCGGACCGCACCCTGCTGGTCGACGCGCCCTCGCTCACCGCGCATGAGATCGGCGCCCAACTCGCACCGATCTTCCCCCAGCACCGAGCCGAGACCACCCGCACCATGGACCTGTTCGATCTGGTCCGTTACGGAAGGCATGTCGCGTCCGAGGCAGACGCCCGTGCCGTTGCCGCCCACGACGACACCTTGCGCAAGGCCAGGCCAGTCCTCGGAAGCGACCGATGACGACGCCGTTGTGGAGTGATCCTGGCGCCGAGGCGGTGGGCGCCGAGACATCCGCTGCCGCGCCGGCCAGGCCGGCGCGGCGCTGGGGCCGCGTTGCGCTCGTCATCGCTGTCGTCCTAGGCGCCGCCGTCCTCATCGGTCGCGCCGGGGCGACCGGGGCCAGCAGCGCGGCATACCACCCGAGCAACCCGACGGCGAACGGTTCACAGGCGCTGGCGCGGGTCTTGGCCGCGCGCGGTGTGTCAGTCATCGTGGCCGAAGGCGACGATGCCCTCCATCGCGCCGGGATCGACCAGGACACGACGATTGTCGTCACCAATACGTCGGAGTTGCGCGAAACCACCCTGAACACCCTGGCCATCGCGGCTGCCGCAGCTGAACGCCTCGTGCTCGTCCGGCCGGAACGACGTGTTGTGCGAGCCCTCACTCCGAACGTGTCGATGCAGGAGAGGCCGCGCGCGCAGAACGCCCTGGTGAGTTCCTGCGACACCCCCGACGTGCGGCCCGGCGAACGGCTGACCCGGTCACAGGCCGAGTTTGCCGACGCCCGAGCCACGACGAGTTGTTACGTCAACGATGGGTATGCCGTCTACCTGGCCACATCTGGGCCGGGGTTGCCATCCGTCATCCTCATCGGCAGCACCGACACGGTCACCAACGAGCGCGCCGACGAGGTCGAGAACGGGGCGCTTGCCCTGCGGGCGCTCGGCCACTCCGGCCGGCTCGTCTGGTATGTGCCGGACCTGCGGGACGTCCCGCCGACCGCCGCCGCGCAGGAACAGGACTTCAGCCCGCCATGGTGGGGCCCGATGGTGCTCTTGCTGCTGATGGCGGCCTTGGCGGCTTTCTGGTGGCGCGGCCGCCGCTTCGGTCGTCTCGTGGTCGAGCCGCTGCCTGTCGTCGTCCGGGCTGTCGAAACCACCGAAAGTCGGGGACGGATGTATCTCAAGGCCCGCGACAGCAACCGCGCCGGGGCCGTCCTGCGCGCGGCCAGCCGACGCCGACTGGCGGCATACCTCAGCCTCCCCTCCGGCACGACCACCGACGCCGTCGCCCAGGCGGTCAGCGCCGCGACTCGACGCCCCCTCGAGGAGATCCGCTGGCTGCTCGCCGGGGTTCCCGTCGCCACCGACACCGAACTGTTAGACCTGGCCGTGCGACTCGCGGCCCTGGAGAAGGAGATTCGACGCTCATGAGCGAGCAGACCACCGACCCCGTCACGGGCGCGACGACAGCGCCCGAGAGCCCCTCGACCACTCCTGGGGGTCCTCGAGCTGCCCTGTTGGCTGTGCGCGGCGAGGTCGGCAAGGCCGTCGTCGGGCAGGACGCCGCAGTCACTGGCCTTCTCATCGGCCTGTTGAGCCGCGGGCACGTCCTGCTCGAAGGTGTTCCTGGGGTGGCCAAGACCCTCCTGGTGCGAGCCGTCGCACACGCCCTGTCGGTGCAGACCTCACGCGTGCAGTTCACCCCAGACCTCATGCCGGGCGACATCACCGGCTCGCTGATCTACGACAACGCCACCAGCAAGTTCTCGTTCCGAGAGGGACCAGTCTTCACCAACCTCCTGCTCGCCGACGAAATCAACCGCACCCCGCCGAAGACGCAGGCCGCCCTGCTTGAAGCAATGGAGGAACGACAGGTCTCCGTTGACGGACACCCGCGCAAGCTGCCGGTCCCGTTCATGGTGGCAGCGACCCAGAACCCGGTCGAATACGAGGGCACCTATCCCCTGCCCGAGGCGCAACTGGACCGGTTCCTGCTCAAGGTCACCCTTCCGGTTCCGCCGCGGGACCAGGAGATCGACATCGTCCGACGGCATGCTGGCGGGTTCGACCCACGCGACCTGACGGCAGCGGGGATCAGACCCGTTGCTGGCCCGGCCGATCTGGCCGCCGGCGCGCAGGAGGTCAGCCGAGTTCAGGTTGCGCCCGAGGTGGCGGCCTACATCGTCGACATTGCCCGAGCCACCCGGCAATCGCCGTCCTTGGCCCTCGGTGTCTCGCCTCGTGGGGCAACCGCGTTGTTGGCCACATCACGGGCCTGGGCCTGGATGAACGGTCGGGGCTTTGTCACCCCGGACGACGTCAAGGCACTCGCGCACGCGACCCTGGCCCACCGGCTCACACTGCGCCCGGAGGCCGAGCTGGAGGGCGTCGGCGTGGCCGGCGTGCTCGCCACGGCCATCGCCGCTGTCCCGGTTCCGCGCTGACTCGCCCTGCGGACAGCCATGACCGTGACCGGGCGCTTGCCCATCCTCGTTCTCCTCGGGGGTGTTGCCGTCGTCCTCGAACCGACCCGGAGAACCGTGCTTCTCTGGGTTCTCCTGTGCCTCGGGCTGGTCCTGCTCGATGTCCTGCTGGCCCCGTCCCCGACCCGACTGGTCATCGACCGGGAACCAATCCCACAGGTGCGCCTGGGCGAGGCCGCTCGCTCGAGTCTGCTGATCAGCAACCCCACCCGGCGGCGGATCCGGGGCGCAGTTCGGGACGCTTGGGTGCCGTCGGCGGGGGCGGTGGGCGAACGGCATACCCTCAAGATCCCGGCGGGCGAACGTCGGCGCCTGACGACGCTGTTGCGGCCGACCCGCCGTGGCGACCGACTCGCGGACCGAGTGACGATCCGCACCAAGGGACCCCTCGGCCTGGCAGCTCGGCAGCGTTCGGTGGAGGTCCCCGGGACAATCCGCGCACTGCCCCCCTTCGATTCCCGCAAGCACTTGCCCTCTCGGCTGGCGTCCTTGCGTCAGCTCGACGGCCGATCCGCGGTCCGGGTGCGGGGGCAAGGGACCGAGTTCGACTCGCTGCGCGACTATGTTGAAGGCGACGACGTGCGCTCGATCGACTGGCGAGCCACGGCCCGGCGGCGCACGGTCGTGGTCCGCACGTGGCAACCCGAGCGAGACCGTCGGGTCATCATCGTGTTGGATACCTCGCGGACCTCGGCCGGCCGGATCGGCGACCAGCCCCGGCTGGATGCGGCCATGGACGCGGCCCTGCTCTTGGCCGCGCTGGCCTCCCGCGCCGGCGACCGGGTGGACTTCCTCGCCGGCGATCGCTGGCTGCGTGCCCGGGTGTCGGCAGCCGCCAACCGGACGACGTTGCTCAACGATCTGGTCCAGGCGATGGCACCCTTGGACCCCGCGCTGCTGGAGGCCTCTTGGCCCACCCTCGTGAGCGCCATCGCCGACACGAGTCGGCGCAGGGCTCTGGTGGTGCTGCTCACCCCCTTGGAACCGGCCGCGATTCACGAGTCCCTGCTGCCCAGCCTGCCCGCGCTCACGCGTCATCACCGGGTCGTCGTCGCATCCGTCGCCGACCCCGAGCTCGAGCGATTGCGAGCGGCGCGGTCCAGCACCCCCGAGGCGTATGCCGCGGCCGCAGCGGAGCGCACCATCGCGCTGCAGGAGCGCACCGCCACGGTGCTGCGGCGCCTTGGGGTCGCGGTGATCGACGCCGTTCCCGAGCAGCTACCCCCCAAACTCGCCGACCACTACCTCATGCTCAAGGCCGCGGGACTGCTCTGATCCTGATCCGGTGGCAGTCCCCCTGATCCGGTGGGTGTCTGACCAGCGGGTTAGCCGGCAATCGGCGCCGCGTCGCCTTGATCCGTCCTGCTCACGTCGCCGGTCTCGCCGCGGCGGACGGCATACCGGCCGAGAGTGAAGACGTAGGCCAGGAAGGCCGCCTCGGCAAGGAGACCGATGGCGATCCGTGCCCAGGTCGGCAGCGGTGATGGGGTGACGAAGGCCTCGATGACCCCAGAGATGAACAGGACCACGATCAAGCCGAGGGCCACGGTGACCGCCGACCGCCCCTCGTGTGCGATCGCCGACATCCGCGACGCCGGGCCGGGGTCGACCCAAGCCCAGAACAGTCGCAGGCCGACCCCGGCAGCCACGAAGACCGCGGTCAATTCGAGCACTCCGTGAGGGAGGATGAGGCCGAAGAACAGGGCGGCCCGGTCATAGCGCCACATGAGCGCGCCGATAATCGAAACGTTGACGATGTTGTTCCAGAGCAACCAGAGCACTGGTAGGCCGAACACACCGAAGGCCAGGCACAGCGCGGCCACCCAGGCGTTGTTCGTCCACACCCGCAAGGCGAACGAGCCGGCGGCATACTCGCTGTAGTAACTCTCGAAGTCGTGGGTGACGAGTTGCTCGATCTCCGACGGTGACGCCAGCGCCGACTCGAACTGCGGGTTGTCGAAGAACCACCAGCCGATCGCGAAGGCCACCAGGATGTTGACCGCCGCCGTCACCAGCCACCAGCGCCGGGTTCGATAGAGGGCGGCAGGGAAGGTCGCGGCGAAGAAGGTGATGACGTCGCGCCACGACGACGAGCGGGTCCCTACCGACCGCGAGCGTGCCCGCGCGAGCATCGAGGACAAGTAGGCGACGATCGAGGGTTCTGGGGCGCTGGACCGGATGTGCGACAGGTGGGTGGCGGTGCGCTGGTAGAGCTCGAGCAACTCGTCGGCCTGCTCCCCGCTCAACGTCCCCCGCTGGCCCACCAGCTGCTCAAGGCGCGCCCACTCGTGGGAATGCGCAACAACGTAGGCATCCAGGTCCACGCGGCTACTGTATGCCGTGTGAGCGAGCCGACGATCGCAACGATCGGGGTGACCGAGGACGACCTGGTCACCGGCGAAGCGGTCGCGCTCGATCTTCCCCCGGCCTCGATCGGGCTGCGCATTCTGTCCGGGCTGCTGGACTTGGTCATCCTTCAGTTCGGGGCATACGTCGCGGTCATGGCGGGAGCCTTGCTGACCGTCAATCTCGATGAGGCACTCGGCGCAGCCATCATGCTGCTGTTGACCGTCGGGGTCACCGTCGGCTACCCGACGGCAATGCTCACGCTCACCCGGGGGCGAACGGTTGGCAAGATCGCTGCCGGGCTGCGCACGGTGCGTGACGACGCCGGACCGATCACCTTCCGGCACGCGCTCACCCGCAGCCTGATCGGCTTCATCGAGATCTTCCTGCTCTCGGGAATTCCGGCCGTGATCGCCTCGGTGCTCAACCCGCGCGGAAAGCGGTTCGGCGACATGGCCGCCGGGACCTATGTCGTGCGCGAACGGACCAGAGCCAGTCTCCCGCCCCCGGTCCCCATGCCTCCCCACCTGGCGTCCTGGGCGGCCGCGGCCGATATTGCAGGGCTGCCCGACCGGCTCGCGGCCGACGTGCGCACCTTCCTTCCGGCGGCGTTCACCATGGACCCGCCCGCCCGAGCCGAACTAGGCCGAGAGCTCCTCGAGGAAGTCATGGCATTCGTGTCTCCGCCACCGCCTCCCGGCAGCCACCCCGAGTACGTCTTGGCTGCGGTCGTCGCCGACCGACGCCGCCGGGATCTGGATCGCCTCATGCGGGACGCGGTGTTGCGCGATCGGCTCATCCCTGCGGATCCGTTGTCGACGCCTCGGGTCTGAGGCCGCTGCGGCCCGGCTGTCCGCGTCAGCGCGGCCGCGACGAGTCGATCCCGAGGGCGGCATACCCGGGTTTGATGGTGTCGTCGATGACCGCGAGCCGCTCGTCGAAGGGCAGGAACGCGGACTTCATGGCGTTGATCGTCACCCAGCGCAGGTCGGCGAGCGTCCAACCGGCGTGGGCCATCAGCAACGCCGCCTCGTTCGAGACGCTCGTGCCGCTCATGAGCCGGTTATCGGTGTTGAGTGTGACCCGGAAGCGCAGCCGAAGCAACAGCGAGATCGGGTGGAGGCCGATGCTGCGTGCCGCCCCCGTCTGGAGGTTACTGCTGGGACACATCTCCAGGGGGATCCGCGAGTCTCGCACGTATGCCGCGAGCCTGCCCAGGCGCACCGTCGACAGGTCGACAGAGGCGTAGTCCTCGACGCGCGCCGCATGGGCCTGAGCCACCCACAGCGGGACGGGGACCCCGTCGATGGTGATGTCATCGACGATCCGCACTCCGTGCCCGAGGCGGTCGGCCGAGCAGTATTGAATGGCCTCCCAGATGCTCGGCAGCCCGAACGCCTCGCCGGCGTGGATGGTGAAGTGGGCATTCTCGCGCTGCAGGTATTCGAACGCGTCCAGGTGCCGGGTCGGTGGGTGTCCGTCCTCGGCGCCGGCGATGTCGAATCCGGCCACCCCGTCGTCCCGGTAGCGCACGGCTAGCCGCGCGATCTCGGTGCTCTTGGCAGCGTGACGCATCGCCGTGAGCAGGGACCTGACCTGGATCGGCCGACCGGCCGCGGCAGCCTCCCGTTCGCCGTCGCGGAACCCGGCATTGACCGCCTCGACGACCTGTTCCAGGGCCAAGCCATCCGCTAGGTGCTGCTCGGGGGCGAAACGGCTCTCGGCATACACCACGCCGTCTTCCGCCAGGTCCAGGACGCATTCCTTGGCCACTCGATGCAGATCCTCTTCGGTCTGCATGACCGCCACGGTCTGGTCGAAGGTCTGCAGGTATCGGACCAGCGAGCCCGAGTCGGCGCTCTCCCGGAACCAGCGCTCCAGTGCCGGCGCCTGAGCGGCCGGCAGGTCGGCATACCCGACGCGCTCGGCGAGCTCGATGATCGTCTGTGGCCGAACCCCACCGTCCAGGTGGTCATGCAGGAGGACTTTCGGCGCGGCGATGATCGACGCGCGGTCCGGACCGGGGATCGTGTCCATGCTTAGTCCTCTCGGTGGGCCGCGTCGGGGGTGAAGGCCGGCAGGCACACAGCCAGGTATGCCGCGCCCAGCGGGCCCGCGGCATACCGGATTCGCTCGCCGGCTTGGGTCACGACGGACTGGCCGGCGCACACCTCGTAACGCTGACCGTCGCAGTCGATGTGCAGTGACCCGGAGATGACGACCGTGATCTCGTCGAAGTCCGGGGTCTGGAAGGGCTCGGTCCACCCCGGCGGAGCGACCATGTGGGCGACCGAGATCTTCCCCGTGCCCGTCGAGGCCACTCCCACGTGTTCGTCGATGAGCTTTCCGCCCGGCACGGGGATACGGGTGGGCAACGTGGTCACGTGCGGCATCCCTGCAGCCTAAGGGGTCAACCGATCCGGTCGATGACCAAGGGCAGCAGGTCCGGCCGCGAGCCATCCGGAGCGATGAAGCAAGCACCCTCCAGGGACTCCAGGGCTCGCTCGAATCGTTCCGGCGTGTCGGTGTGCAGGGTGAACAGGGGGTCGCCGGCCCGCACCGAGGCCCCCGGTTTGGCATGCATGACGACCCCCGCTCCAGCTTGGACCGGGTCCTCCTTGCGGGCGCGCCCAGCCCCGAGCCGCCAGGCCGCGATGCCAACCTTGAGGGCGTCCAGCCCGGTGATCACGCCAGTGCCGGCCGCTCTCACCTCGTGCGTTTCGCGGGCCCAGGGCAGCGGCGCGTCGGGGTCTCCCCCTTGGGCCCGGATCATTCGGCGCCAGACATCCATCGCTCGTCCGTCGGCAAGCGCGGCTGCTGGGTCGAGGTCCTCACGGCCGGCAGCTGACAGCATTTCTCGGGCGAGTGTGAGGGTGAGCTCGACAACGTCCGGCGGTCCGCCCCCGGCGAGCACGTCCACCGCCTGGCGCACCTCCAGGGCGTTACCCGCGGTCAGGCCCAAGGGGGTCTGCATGTTGGTGATGACGGCCACGGTCCGGACCCCCGCGTCGGTGCCCAACGCCACCATCGTCTGGGCCAATTCCTGGGCCTGGGCGACCTCCTTCATGAACGCGCCGGACCCCACCTTGACGTCCAACACGAGCGCGCCGGTCCCCTCGGCAATCTTCTTGCTCATGATGGAACTGGCGATGAGCGGGATCGCCTCAACAGTTCCCGTGACGTCCCGCAGGGCATAGAGCTTCTTGTCGGCCGGCGCCAGGCCGGCGCCGGCGGCGCAAATGACCGCGCCGACGTCCTCAAGCTGCGCGAGCATCTCGTCGTTAGTCAACGTGGCCCGCCAACCGGGAATCGACTCCAGCTTGTCCAGGGTGCCGCCGGTGTGCCCGAGTCCGCGACCGGACAACTGCGGGACCGCCACCCCACACGCGGCCACCAGGGGCGCCAAGGGCAGCGTGATCATGTCGCCGACACCGCCAGTCGAATGCTTGTCGGCCGTGGGCCGGGACAGGCCGGAGAAGTCCATTCGCTCGCCCGAGGCGATCATTGCGGCTGTCCATCGGGATATTTCACGTCGGGTCATCCCGTTGAGGAGCACAGCCATCGCCAAGGCAGACATCTGCTCGTCAGCGACCACGCCTCGGGTATAGGCATCGATGACCCAGTCGATCTGCTCGTCGGTCAACGACTTCTTGTCGCGCTTGGCAATGATGACGTCAACAGCGTCGAAGGCCTCGGGCGTTGCGGCGGGAGTCGCGGACATGCCGCCCATCATGGCTGACCTTCCCGCCGCTTGCGAGCCCCGTGGAGTCTGCGACAGGTGGAGTCAGCCGACAGCGGAACGAGCCTCAGGCCCGGGAAGAGCCTTGCGCGGCTGAGAGGTGCGCGATGAGCGCCTCAGTCTCTCCATCGAGGGGCACCCCTGCTCCATCGAGCAGTCGGACCAACTCGGCAACCGCGCCCTTCAACGCCTCGGGGCCGTTGAGCGCATGTTGGGCGCTGAGCAGGTCGCGCCAGAGCACCTGGGAGAGGGGGCTCATCCTCAGCCCGAGCCCAGCAGCTAACGAGGCCCCTTCCGGGTCCGGGTCACGCTCGGCAAGGACCACGAGCCGGTGGGCCACAGCGACGACGGAAGCCTCGACCGTTCGAGTCACCGTGGTCCTGGCCAACCAGGAGAACCGGCCGGGCGCGATGGCGTCGAAGATCGGGCCCCGAACCAGGCGCAAGGCCCGGCGCAACAGTTCCGCCTCTTCCCGGGGAGTCCGCGCCGCCGCCGCCCGGTCGGCCAGAGTGCAGAACACCTGCCAGTCCACTCCGACGGAGTCGGCGAGGCGCAGGCGTCCAGTGGGGTCCGACAGCAGCCGGTAGTTGCCGTCGACGTCCTGCCCCAGCCAATCCCGGACCCGGTCGATCGTCGCTGTGGCGACCACCTGCCCCACCCCTCGCGGCCAGACCGCGGCGGCAAGCACGCCTGAGTGGACCCCAGCGGGGTTGAGCGCTAGGTAGGCGACAATCTCCTCGGCCAGCGGGACCTGGCTGGGGTCCAGCCGACCGGGAGCCGTCACCGTCAAGGAACCCAGGACTGCGACCCGCGCCGAAGCAGCATGGAAGAGTGCGTCGTCCTGGACCAAGGCCGCAGGCGGCGCCAGGGAAGCGCCCGTGGTCAAGGCCGGCCCCACCTGTTGTGCGGGCGCGAGCTGGGTCGCTGCAGCGAAGAGGTCCACCAGAGCGCCGAAGGCACGAGGGACGATCCGATGCGCGCTCACGGTGATGTCCAGCAAAGGCAGCGTCAACGTTCCCGCCTCATCAACCGTCATCGACCAGGCGGCCCCGGGAACCTCGCCGACACTCACGAAACCGAAGGGGTGGCGCCCTCCTCCCATCACGGTCGACAACGATGCTGCCAGCGTCGGGTCCACCGGGGTGGCCGCCACGAGATATTCGGGCAGCACCTCGACCGGCCGGGCCACCCTTCCGGTGAGCACGTCCTGACCTGAGGAGCCGGCACGCGCCGCGAAACGGGCGAGAGGCTCGCGCGGGTCCGCAACTGTCTGGATTCGGTCGGCGGCGATGACCGAGACCTCGCGGGGAAGGCCGAACGCACTCACCACGACGCCGTCTGTCCACGGCACGCTCGCAAGCTGGACCGCCAGGGCCGTCAGCACTTGTCCAGCGACGGCGACGTCCCCGGTGACCTGGATCGGTCCGCCAGCCGCTTCAAGATCGACAAACACATCACGGCCACTGTCGTCCCGGCCCAAGGAGACCAGGGCCGGGTATGCCGCCGGCCCGGCGGCCGCGGCCCGGCCCAACGCGGACCGGCGAATCTCCCACCGCGCGCCATCGTCGTGGACCGTCCAGCGGTCCGGCGCGTCGGCACGGGGTGGCGACACCTCGATGGCCAGGATGTCGTCATCCGCTCGAGCAGCGACGATCTGGGGCACATCCAGACCGCTGGTGGCACAGTCGACCGCCAGAGCTCGCAGTGCCACATCAACGAAAGTCAGCCGGCCCGGGTCGGCGCCGGCGCGAAGACCCACCTCGACCTCGATCGCCTCCGCCCCTGCGTCAGCCCCCCCGCCGGTGCGACGGCGGTGCCGGACCAGGGCTGCGAGAAGGCACGCCGCGAACGTGCCGCTGGTGGCGAAGGCCGCGACAAGAGCGCTGGGCGCTGACGCGACCGCGACGGCTTGAGGACTGACCGAGTTCACGGCTTTCGACCCTGGTGTTGTGGCCGCCGCGGGTGGGGTAGCCGCCGTCGGTGCCTTCGCGGTCCCGCCCGCAGCGCTCGCGAGGCCAGGGGCTCCGGCCGGGGCGCGTTGCGCCTGGGTCGCCGACGGTCCGGATGCCTGGACAGCCGATTGAGCCAGTGACCCTGATGCTGTGGGCGGTGACGTCAGCCGATCGATGGACATGCGCGACACACCGACAGCGTCCTCGGGCATCACCAACTGCCACCCTGGCTGGATCAGCCGAGCCAAGTGCAGGGCGCGGCCGTCGGGTTGGACGCGGCCCTCATTAAGGGCAAAGATCTCGGGATAGCGGCGTCCGTCACCGAGGTGCCGCTCCGCGATCTCCCATAGAGAGTCATGATGGCGTCCCACCGGTGGAGCAACCGTGTAGACCTTCGGACCTTCCGGATGACTGTGTGGGCTGCTGAGCGTAGAGTCATTCTCTGTCAGCACGACCACGCTGTCCTCGGACAACCGATCGGCGTTGAGCCACGGAGTCGGCGCGTCGTGCCCCACCGTGACCGTCTGGGACACCGTCGTCGTCGCGCGTCCCGCGTCCGCTGCCACAGCGGCAACCACGGCGCCGACTTGGCCGGCGATGACTCCCGAGAGCAGCAGCCCTCCGACGAGCATGCGGGCCAGTCGCTGGCTAGGCCCAGCGAAAGGCAGCGCTCTGCCGATGCCGCCGTCCCGGACGGCGGCGAGCGCCTCCACGATGACGCAGGAAACGAACTGCAGCCAGGCCAGCCAAACCACGGCGACCAGGATCGTGATGACCTGCTCGACGCCGATCTGCGCCGCCACGTCGTCGCGCGTGGGCATGCGAGTGGGAATGGGTGGGGGTCCGGACAACCAATAGAGCAGGGCCGGGACGCCGACCACGAGCGCAAGCAGCCCCAGTCCACTGACGACGCGAGTCAGCATGGACGGTCGCCTGGTTGGGGGCGGAGGGGGTCTGAAGCGCTCCGGACCACTGGGCGGTCCCGCGGTGGCCGAGATCAGTTGGGCGGAGCGACTCATGGCACGACCCCTGTCGTTATGCCGGTGACGGGCGCGGCGGTTGCTTCCCCGACGACGTCGAAACTATTGAAGCCGGCCAACCCGAGCAGGATGCTCCGGACGGTCCCACGCACCCGCACGGTCACCTGGGTCGGCGTGGTCGAGACGGCCTCCAGCGAGTAACCCGGAACGGCGGACACAAATGAAACGGCGGCGTTCCGCGCAGCTGCCTCATCGACCAAGACCCGACCGCCGCCAGCCGCCCGCACTTCGGTGATATCAATCCGGTTGGCCCCGGCACGAGCGGCCTGCTCGGCGATGTCGTAGGCGCGGTCCTTCCCATTGAGGACTCGGCCGCCATCGATAGCCAGGCCGGCAACGGCAAAGAGGACGAGCACCATCCCGACCACGAAGATCGTCGACGCGCCGCGATCGCCCACCGGGCGGCGGCGCAGGGTGCAGCCACACCGGACCGCCTGCCTCAACCAGGTGTTCACTCGGCCCTCCGGAAAACGTCCAACGGCGCGCTGCTGACGCTGCTGACCCGGGTGCTCCCAGGAAGCCCGACCAGGCCTAGGTCGGTGTAGGTGACCTCACAGGTCACTGTCACTCGGACCACTCCGCCGGCCCGAAAGTCGCTCCCGGACAGGTCCGTTCCATCGCAACGAACTCCGGCAAGAGTCACGGCTACTGCGGCCGACGCGGCCGTCTGGGCGGCCCCCAGCGTGCGTTCAATGGAGGCAGCCCGGGCTGCATCACGTGACGCCGCGTCGACCTGACCTTGGCGTTGCACGAGACGCCCACCGGCCACGATGAGCATGACGAGCGAGAAGAGAATGGGCACCAAGATGATGACCTCGATGGCCATCGACCCCTGGTCCCGAGTTCGGCGCTTGCTTCGGTGTGGCCAGGTCATCAGGGTCACGTCAGGCTCCCGTGTCTGGCCGGAAGGTCTCCAGCGGCCCCTGCACCTGGGCGCTCACACGCGTTAATCCATCGATCGCCACCAGATGTAGAGAGTCCGCCGCCACAGTGACCCGGACGGTCTCGGCGTCCGGATGGGTGACGTTGACCGAAAGGTTCGAGATCACCCCAGAGCCGATGCGTTGCGCGTAGTCCACCGCCACCGCTTGGGCTTGGGCGCTATCGGCTCCCTGACGCACCGCCCGGGCAGTTTCACGGGCGACGGAAGAAACCACCTGGTTGCCCAGATAGGTCAAGGCGAACTGAACGGCGATGAAGATGCACAGCATGAGAATGGGCATGTACAGCGTCAACTCAATGACGCTCGTGCCCCGATCTCGACGCCGCGGGCGACGCTGTGCCTCCCCGCGCCGACGATCAGGGGCCACCGACGGCCGGGGCCAAGTTGACAGCGTTGGCAGCAGAGTTGATCTTGGTGTAGAGGATGCCACCGACAACCCCGACAAGAATCACCAACACGGCGCTGATGATGACCCACTCGATGACTGAGGCTCCTCGGTCACGGCGAGCGTGCTGCAGCCGGTTTCGGAGGGTGGCCTCCAGGAAGTGTGCCGCGCCAACACTCTTGACGTACATGCCGTCCCCTTTCAGCAAGCTAGCCCAGAGTGGCTGGCCCAACGGATACCTGACGCACAGGCTACCCCGAAGGGCCGTAGAGACCCAACCAAGGCGAGCCCGGCCGTCAACTGGTGATCAGCCGAGCCACGGCCGGGTAGATGAGGAAGGTGAGGAAACCGATGGCCAAGAGCATCTGGGCCACGACCATCGATTGAGAGCGGGCAGCGGCCCGACCCTCGGAGTCAGCCAATTCTCGCTGGCGCATCGAGGTCGCGCGGGCGAAGAGCGAGTCACGGACCTTGGCCCCGTCCTCGGCGACAAGGGTGAGCGCGGAGGCCAGGTCGCGGAGTTCATCGATCGCCAACTCCCGGCCCAGCTCACCCAAGGCAGACCAGGGCGTCACCCCTTGAAGTCGCGCGTTCTGCAACTTGTCCCGGATCCGCGCCATCCCCCAATAGGTCGAAACGGAACTCGCTACCTCGAGGGCCTCGGGGACCCCTCGCCCGCCGCTCAGGTTCATGGCGACGAGGTCCAGGAAGCTGCCGACGACGTGCCGGAAGTCCCGACGAAGGTCGGCCGCCCGACTCTGGACACTCAGGCTCGGCAGCGCCGCCCCCAGGCCGGCGGTGATCAGGGCAAGCCACACGGGCACCAAGCCCACACCGAGTCCGAACAGGGCGGCGAACGGCACGACGAACAACAGCGGCAGCAACAGACCCGCCACGCCCGACACCACCGTGATCGCCAGATGGTTCTCCACCGACCGTCCGGTCATCGCCAAGTCGGCCACAAGGCCTGCTGGCAAGCGCACGCCCCGAGCTTCTAGGGCCTCGCGCAGGGCAGCCCCCATCCGACGAAGCTGCATGGACTCGGCTGCATGGATGGCGTCGACTTCCAGCACCGCCTCGCGGCGGAACCGGCGTCGGTCCAGATCGAAGCGAGCTAGCCCGGCCGGCCCCCTGGCCGGTCGATCGTCCACCAGGAGGACCAGGGCGAAGAGGCCAAGCCCGGCAAGGGCCCCTGCGAGGACGACGGCCGTGAGACTCATCGTGGCCCCGCCGTCATCGTGTCGCTGGCTGTGGTCTGCAAGAACCTCGCCGCGGTCTGGAACGTGGCCAGGCGCCGTAGCCAGAAGAACCCCAAGGCGAAGATTCCGGCAACGAAGACCAAGACAAGTTGCCCGATAGGGGTGCCGTAGGGCTCGACGTAATCGGGGTTGAGCACCCGTAGTCCGATGACGAATAGGCCGGTAATCGCGACGACAATCTGGACACTGCGACGGGTCCCACGTCGACCGGCGCTGATCCGGCCGCGCATCTCCACCTCGCTGCGAACGCTCGCTGCCAACGAGGAGAGCACGTCGCGTAGGCCAGGACCGCGGAGTTTGGCATTGAGAATGAGGGCGGCCACCACGAGGTCGGCGGTCGAATCGTCCAGATCGTCGGCGAAGCGCATCAACGCCGTCGTCATCGGCACCCTCACCCGCAGACGATCGGCGAGGTCATTGATGGCCCTGGCAATCGTCGGCGATGCCGCGTTCGCCGTGGCCGGGATGGCCTGTTCGAGCCCGACCGCGCCAGCAATGGTGTCTCGAAGCGACTCGGTCCACGCCGCGAGGCCCTCAAGCCGTTCGTATGCCGCCCGTTCCGAGGCCGCGCCGCCGAAGAGAGCCTCCCAGAAGAAGACGACCAGGCCGATGCTCACCGCCACGACGATCCACCGGGTCACGACGAGCGTGAGCAGCCCGGCCCCGACCGCGACGGGCACCCGGCGCCCGGCCCAGGCCGAGAATCGGCGCAGATCGTCGGCAAGCGAACTTGCTGGCCGTCGAGGATCCGCCTGGACCGGCGTCAGGCCCTGGATCAGCAGCACGACTCCGGCTCCGAGAAGCCCACCCAGGACGACAAGGATAGGGACGAGCAACTGGCCGAGGGCGATATTCACCGGCCCATCCCCGAATAGCCGACCGCGACGAGATCCTCGATGCAGCTGATCGCCGCCGCCGGAATGGCCAACCCATCGGGGCCTTCGGCGAAGACCTCGCTGGACAGCACCCGACCGTCGACCCCGTTGACCTCTCGAATCGAGGTGATCATCCGGCGCATCCCGCCACCGGAATGGAACTCGTTGCGCCGCTCGACGAAGACCACGAAGTCGATGGCACCGGCGATGAGCATCATCGTCGCGTCGGCCGGTAGTCGCTCGACCGACTGGATCGCATACGTACAGATCCGGTTGAACACCTCCAGGGAGCTGTTTGCGTGGATCGTCGACAGCGATCCGTCATTGCCTTGGCTCATGGCATTGAGCATCGTGACGATCTCGTCGCCAAGGACCTCCCCGACGATGACCCGGCTGGGGTTCATCCGCAACGAACGACGAACCAGCTCGGCCATGCCGATGTGACCTTGGCCCTCCGAGTTGGGCAACCGCTCTTCAAACGCCACGACGTTGGGGTGCAGGTCCTCGAATTGGCCCAAGCCCAGCTCCATGGCGCGTTCGACGGTGATGAGTCGCTCGTTGGACGGGATCTCATTGGCCAGCGCCCGCAGGAGCGTCGTCTTCCCGGCATTGGTGGCACCCGCGATCATGATGTTCTTGCGGGCGCGCACTGCCGCAGAGAGGAACTCGGCCAGCTCCGCGCTCATCGATCCGTTGGCGACCAAGTCGTCGAGGAAGACCCTGGACAGGCGCGACCGACGGATGGACAGCGCGGGCCGAGCCGTCACTCCCATGACTGCCGACAGGCGACTGCCATCGGGCAGACGCAGGTCCAACTGCGGGTTGGCGGTGTCGAACGGGCGGCTGGTCAGCCCGGAGTACACGGCGAGCACCTGGACCAGTTCGACGAGTTCCTCGTCGGTCTCGGCGATCGGGGCGACCATCTCCTCTCGCCCGTCGGCATAGCCCACGAAGACTCGGTCGAAACCGTTGATATCGACGTTCTCGACCATCGGATCGTCCAAGAGGGGCTGGAGGCGGCCCACCCCGAACAGGGCGGCGTGGATGCCGTCGGCGAGCTCGGCCTCTTCCTCCATCGATGGCGGCGTTCGTCCGGCGGCGATCTCGCTGCGCGCGTGAGTTTCCATCACCCGGGCAATGACGGCACGGCCGAACTGCCGCTCGTCCTCGCCGGTCATCGCCGGCACGCCGTTCGCCGCATCTTCCCGGCGCTGCCGGGACACGATGTCGGCGACGTCCTCGCGCAGGCGGCGCAGGAGGGCTTGGTCGGTCATCGGGCCGACTCCCAGCCCGGCCCTGATACGGACTCAACCAGGGAGCGCAATCGGCCTCCAATCACGGCCGCCGAGCGCAGCAGGACTGAGCGCGTCGACACGGACGAGAGGTCGTACCGGAGCCGAGCGGCGCCTTTCGGGTCCTCGATGAAGATCCCCACAACCGTGGCCGGCAGCCCGGCCGCGTCGATCAATCGTTGGATGTCCGGACCGCTGGTCCGGTCTCGATCGGACGCAAGGATCACAACGGCAACGGGCACGGCCGTATCTCGGGTGCCGAGGTTTTCGGCCAGACCACTGAGTCGTTCGCGCAGGTGATAGAGCTCCTCCATGGTCGGACGGACGACGAACACGAGGGCGGCGGCAGCGGTCAGCACCGGGGTCACCGCCGCTCCCACGGTGACCCGACCGCAGTCGGCCAGCACGTCGCCCGGGTATGCCGCGAGCGACTTGGCCAGCGGACCCCAGGCCGGACCCAGCGCGGTGACCTGTTCGGGCCGGGCCACACCGACGAGGATGGCCGGGCCACCGGCCAGCGGTTGCAGGTGCGGGTCGATGGGCGTTGTCGTGGGTGAGCGCCGCGAGGCCGCCGCCAGCGAGACGACGCCGGTGTCCTGGTCCAACGGCCGACCACGACTGTCCCGGTAGCGCACCGCGAGGTCGCCTCCGCCGGCGTCCAGGTCGGCCAGGACGACGGGTCGGTCCCAGCCCACGGACATGGCCGCCACCAGGGTGGTGACGCCGGGCGAGCCCTTGGCCGAGCACACGGCATACAGCCCCATCGTCAGCCCCCGCGACGGATGAGGACAACCGCGATCCGGTTGGCCGCCGACGACGCCGCGACGGCGGGGGCAGCCGACGGGGGGACGATGAGGGTGGCCACGACCCCTGCGGAACCGCCGGCTGAACCTCCGCCAAAGGCACCGCCGGAGGTTGGTGCGTCGGGGGCGGATGACACCGTGGCCTGGTCGACAAGGACGACCCCCACGCCGTCCTTGACGTCGATGACCTGGATCCGATCGCCCGCCCTGAGCCCGCTGGCCGGCATCCGGCCCGGCGCCAGGGACACCCCGACGGCGACCGCGCCGTCCCGCAAAAAGCCGGTCTGGGCGAACATCGCTTGGTCGAGCAACCGTCCTGCCGGGATGGTGGTTGCGGCAAATCTGCCGACCAATTGATCTGCGGCAGAAGCCGGCAGAACCTCGAGACCGTCGCTGGCCACCCGCACGGTGGCCAGGTCGGCGAGGCTGATCTGGGCCCCGACCGGGATCTCCCGAGCTGCCACGAGGACCGGCACGCGGCTGTCGATCCGCAACGCCAGCAGCCCCGCGATCGCAGCCGACCCGACGATGAGCAGAATCGCCAGCCCGATCATTGCGGGCCGACGACGACGGGCTGGCGATACCGTGCGCTGGCCTGGACGAACCGGTTGAGCAACCGGCGCGGGTGTGGCTTTTCGCCCCCGTGGACCAATGACGTCGTCGATGGTGATGTCCCCTGACGTGAGGCGAGATGGTGCCCGCTGACCGACACCTGGCAACCCGAGAGTCTAGGCGCTCAGGCGAGCATCTAAGTACTTCGTCGGATTGACCCCCCTTCGCGGGGCGTGCGACTGTGTGGCTCGCCGCGAGAAGCACCTCGCGGCAGGGAAGACAGCTGGCCGACGGCGTTTGCCGACACCTTGGGGGTCAGGCTGTTCCCGGGACACAGCGAGGAAAGGGAACACCGATGGGTGCAGGAGACTACGTCAAGATCAATCACGGCGACATCGAGGCCCAGGCTTTGGCCCTGGCCAACATGAAGAACGAGCTCGAGGAGAACTTCAAACGAGCCCAGGCTCAGGTCCTCTCGCTCAACGAGAGCGGAGCCTTCCAGGGCCTTTCTGGCACGTCGTTTACTGACGAGTACACGAAGTGGACAACCTCGATCACCACGACCCTGCAGTTGATGGAGCAGTTCGGCGGACACCTGGGCAAGACGTCCAAGGCCTTCGCCGAGGTCGACGCTGCCTTCAGCCTGAAGGGCTGAACACAGGAGAAGCTCGATGAGCCCCGAAGCGCCCCG
>JBGAQN010000033.1:0-26265 GCA_044220725.1 Dermatophilaceae bacterium | reverse complement strand
ATGCCGCCGACCCGGCCGCGCAGGTGCCGGCCGCCGAGCTGCTCGGGCGCGCTCGCAGCCACCTCGGCCCGGTGTCGCGGCACGATCCCCGACTGGCGGCCTTGGACGAACGGCTCGCCGAAGCTGGCTACCTCGTCGCCGACATCGGGGCCGATCTGGCCGCCTACCTGGCCGACCTCGACGTCGATCCGGCCCGACTGGCCTGGGTGCAGCAACGGCGCGCCGACCTGGCTGGCCTCACCCGCCGGTATGGCGAGAGCGTCGATGAGGTGCTCGCCTGGTCGGGTCAGGCGGCTGCCCGGCTGACCCTGCTCCAGTCGGCCGACGACCGGCTGGCTGCCCTCGACACCGCGGTCGCCGCGCTGTCCGACGCGGTGACCGCGAGCGCTGCTCGGCTCACCTCGGCTCGGCGAGCTGCCGCGGATCGGTTCGAAGCGGCGATCGGTGCCGAGTTGGCTCACTTAGCGATGGGGTCGGCCCGGGTCCAGGTCGCCGTCACTGCGCGGGCTCCCGGGCCGCACGGCGCCGACGACGTCGAGATCCAGCTGGCGGCCAACTCCGGTGCACCGGCCAGGTCGGTCGGCAAGGCCGCGAGCGGCGGTGAACTGTCCAGGCTCATGCTCGCCATCGAGGTGGTCAGCGCGTCGGCGAGCGCCGGCGGGTCGCCCGGGTCGCCTGGGTCAACCGGGTCAACCCGGGGAGGGGGGAGATCGGGGGAAGCCGTGGCGACGCCTGGGGCGCCCGTCCCGGCGTTCGTTTTCGACGAAGTCGACGCGGGGGTCGGCGGCAAGGCCGGGTTGGACGTCGGAGCTCGCCTGGCCGAGCTCGCAGCCCATGCCCAAGTCGTCGTCGTCACCCACCTCGCCCAGGTCGCCGCCTTCGCCGATCGACACCTCGTCGTCCACAAGGCCGACGACGGATCGGTCACTGCCAGTGCGGTGTCCGAAGTGACTGGCGACGAGCGGCTGCGCGAACTCGCGCGGATGATGGGCGGCGGGACCTCCAGCGCCGGACTCGAACATGCCCGAGTCCTGCTGGCAGAGGCGACCAGCCGCCGAGGTGAGGGTCGGGCGAGGGTGAGCGGGCGGCATACGGGCGCCTCGGAAGGCGAGGACCCACCCACGGTGACCCGAGAACGGGCGACGCGCCGAGGCGCACGCTCACCGTCCGGCACCGGTAGCGCAATCACATAGACTGGCACCCCGTGGCGGAGCAGACGAAGCACATCTTTGTGACCGGGGGCGTTGCCTCCTCACTCGGCAAGGGGCTCACCGCCTCAAGTCTCGGGCACCTGCTACGCAGCCGAGGTCTGCGGGTGACGATGCAGAAGCTCGACCCCTACCTCAATGTCGATCCCGGCACGATGAACCCGTTCCAGCACGGTGAGGTGTTCGTCACCGACGACGGTGCAGAGACCGACCTGGACATCGGCCATTACGAGCGCTTCCTCGACGTCAACCTCGAGGGCACCGCCAACGTCACGACCGGCCAGATCTATAGCAGCGTCATCGCCAAGGAGCGACGCGGGGAGTATCTCGGCGACACGGTGCAGGTCATCCCGCACATCACCAATGAGATCAAGGCCCGGATGCGGGCGCTGGCGACGGGCGCGAAGGATGCGCCTGACCTCATCATCACCGAGATCGGCGGCACCGTCGGCGACATCGAGAGCCTGCCCTTCCTTGAGGCGGCCCGGCAGGTGCGTCAGGAGATCGGCCGAGACAACTGCTTCTTCCTGCACGTCTCGCTGGTGCCTTACCTCGCGCCGAGCGGGGAGTTGAAGACCAAGCCGACTCAGCACTCGGTCGCGGCGCTGCGCCAGGTCGGCATCCAGCCCGATGGGCTCGTGTTGCGCGCCGACCGGCCGATCCCTGAGCCGATCAAGCGCAAGATCTCCCTCATGTGCGACGTCGACCAGGATGCCGTCGCCGCGGCCGTCGATGCGCCGTCGATCTATGACATCCCCAAGGTGCTGCACGGCGAGGGCCTGGATGCCTATGTCATCCGCCGGCTCGGGCTCGGCTTCCGAGACGTCAACTGGACCTCGTGGAACGAGATGCTCAAGCGGGTCCACGACCCCGAGCACGAGATCGAGATCGCCCTGGTCGGCAAGTACATCGACTTGCCCGACGCCTATCTCTCGGTGACCGAAGCCCTGCGCGCGGGCGGCTTTCACCACGACGCCAAGGTCAAGATCCGGTGGGTGGCCAGCGACCTGTGCCACACCGAATCCGGTGCGCAGAAGGCCCTGGGCGGGGTTGACGCGATCCTCGTGCCGGGTGGCTTCGGGGTGCGTGGCATCGAGGGCAAGCTCGGCGCGCTGCGTTGGGCCCGCGAGCGTCAGGTCCCGACCCTCGGGATCTGCCTGGGCCTGCAGTGCATGGTCATCGAATATGCCCGGACCGTGCTCGGCATTGCCGACGCGTCGTCCAGCGAGTTCGACCCGCAGACGCAGCACCCCGTCGTCGCGACGATGGCCGAGCAACTGGCATTCGTCGAGGGCGCCGGTGACCTCGGGGGGACGATGCGCCTGGGCCGGTATGCCGCCCACCTCACCCCGGGGAGTGTCGTGGCCACGGCATACGGAACGACGGAGGTGAGCGAACGCCACCGGCACCGCTACGAGGTCAACAACGCCTACCGGGGGCAACTCGAGGCGGCTGGGCTGGTCTTCTCGGGGCTTTCGCCCGACGGGACGCTGGTGGAGTTCGTCGAATTGCCCGCCGCTGCGCATCCTTACTACGTGTCGACCCAGGCTCACCCGGAGTTCCTGTCCAGGCCCAATCGGGCCCACCCGCTGTTCGCGGGGCTGGTCGGCGCGGCCCTGGACCGACAGCGGGCCCAGCGCCTGGTCGAGGTGGAGCGGTCCACCCGGCACGACCCAGCGCCCGCCTCGGTCGGCTGACGTGTCGCTCCACGCCCCCGTCGGCACACGGGCCGAGGTGTGCGACACCATCGCGCCCAAGCCGGTCGTCGACAGCGCCGTGGCCTGGCGAGGCTTGGTCTTCGACGTGCGTCGCGACCGAGTCGACCTCGGAACCGGAGAAGTCGTCACCAGGGACTACATCGACCACCCCGGCGCAGTCCTCATCCTCGCCCTGCGCGAGATCGACGGCGTCGACCACCTCGCGATGATCCGCCAATACCGTCATGCCTGCCGGTCCTACCTGTGGGAGCTGCCGGCAGGGCTGCTCGACATCCACGGCGAAGCGCCCCGGGATGCGGCCGCTCGCGAGTTGCGCGAGGAAGTCGACCTCATCGCGTCCCGGTGGGACGTGCTCATCGACGCCTACGCCTCCGCCGGCGCCTTCCCCGAGGCCTACCGGGTGTTCCTGGCCCGGGACGTTGCCTTAGCACCGGGCGAGCCCCACCAGCGCACGGGGGAGGAGGCCGACCTCACCGTCCGCTGGGTCAGCCTCGACGACGCGTATGCCGCGGCCTTGGCCGGCCAGTTACACAACCCTGGTGCGCTGCTGGGGATCATGGCCGCTTGGGGTGCCCGGGCGCAGGGCTGGAGCACGCTGCGGCCGCATGATGCCCCCTGGCCGGAGCACCCGGCATACCGGTCCTGACGACTGGATCGACACGAAGGCGAGTCCGGGCCAGGCCCAGACGGGCCTCGCGGAGTCCTGACAAGTGAGTACGACGTACTCAGGCGTCCTTGTGGGCGGACCCCTAGCCTCGGCGCTGACGCTGCGCGGAGCGGCCGCGCGGGGTGAGGCGAAGGACCGGGGATGACCGTCCGTTTGCAGTGGGACGAGCCGAGAGCTCGTGATGTGAGCGTCGACGCCGCCTCGATGGCGCAGTCCTTGCGGACGCAGTCGACACGGCTTTCGGGCGGCGAGGTCGATGCCGGCGACGCGAGCACCATGATCGGCAACCTGGTGACCGCGTGGGCCACCGAGCTGGACCTTCGGGGGCAGGCTCTCAACATCTGGAGCCAAGCCATCGCGGCACAGACCGACGCCGTCCAGCGCACCGATGCGAAGCTGAGGTTGACCTGATGGCCTCGGCCGTCGATGCCCTCCTGGTCGCTCAGTCTGCAGACCGGCTGGCCCGGCTCGGCGTTGGTGTCGGCGCCCTGAGGCAAGTGGCATGGGCCATCGAACTCGGCGGTCTGGGGTCTGTCGTGGCGTTGGGTCCGGGGCTGCTCACCGATCCGCGGGCCGGGGCGGTACTCCAAGAAGTCCTGGAGCCTCTTGCCGCCGAGGTGAGTGACGCCCATGGTTCGGCATCGGACTCCATCGTTCGGGTTCGGCGCTGCTTGGCCGATCTCATGGTCGTGGTCTCCGTCCTGATCCAGACCCGCGAGGGCGAGGATGCCGGTGCGGACAACGGCATACCTCCATGGGCCGTGCTGTGAGTGGCGAGTGGCAGGTCACCCACCTGCTCAACCAATGCCGGAACTTCCTCAAGACGCTCGAGCATCTTGTCCTCGACGTGGTCTGGCCGCCTGCACTGCTGGCCGACCTCGAGCGGATGCGGCGCATCCTCGCCGACCCTCCGCCCGGGGACCCGACGTCGATCGAGACCCTGGCCCAGGGTTTCCGGTCCGCGGCGGCAGCGGTCGAGGTCGTTCGCGTCGACCTGGAACGGGCGAAAGTCGGGCTGCCTGACATCGTCGTCGGAGTGGCCGCCGGGACGGCCAGCGAAGCAGTGGCGGCGTTGGCCACCGGCCTTGGTCGTGAGGTCAGAGGTCTGGATCTGTCCGTGAAAGCGCTGACGATGTATGCCGCCAGCCTGCGGAGCGCCATCCGTGTGCACGCTGCCGCGGATGACCGGTTCGAGGATGCCGCGCGGCATCTGCGCAGGTGCTCGGATCTAACTATTGAGGTGGTCGGCGTGGACACGCACGTCCCCGACCTCATCGCTGTGGTGCGGGAGGTCGGCAAGGCCGTGGGGGACGCGATCGACGGAGTGCGCACCGCGTTGCGCTCCTATGAGCAGGCGGAAGACGCCTTGTATGCGCTGCAACGGGCGGGCAGTGACGCTCGCGGGTGGGCGGTGCTCGCCACGGCCCCGCGCGTGCCCGGCTTCTCGGTCCTGGACGTTGCGGTCATGGTGGACCAATGGCGCGTCGATAGTCCAGACGCCCGGATCCTCCACCCGGACCAATGGGCGCGCATCGCCGCCCTGCTCAGTGGGCTCACGCCCGACTGGCGGGCCGCCCTCAACGCCTTGCTCGCCAGGGCAGAATCGTCGGCCCAACGTGCAGTCCTGCTGTCGGCGCTGGCGGCCGGCGCGACCACGGAGCAACTGAGTTTTGTGGCTGATGCCATCCGAGCGATGTCCGACGATCAGCTGCTGCGCATGATGGGGCTCAACACGGACAACCTCGGACAAGCAACCATGGGGCTGGACGGGGTCATCCAGGACCCCACGACCGGCAACACCTGCGGGTCGACCAGCCTTCTCGCGTTGCTGGCCCGCGTCGACCCCATGCTCGCCCTCTGGTTGACCTCAGGAGAGCGGGCACCGGGGTGGCAACCCCCCTACCTCGCGCACCTCACCGACGCACAATGGCGCGGTTCGACCTTCCTCGAACGGTTCATCGCCGCCCAACACTCCGTCCTGACGACCACCGACAGCGACCTCAGCACCTGGCCAGAGGCGCTCGGGACCCCGCCGTGGGGGGCGGCGTCATTGGCAAGCCTCGGTTCGGGGACGGCATACGAATCGGTGATGTACGACGATCAGGACCCGGAACTGGCCCGTGAACTGATGAGCCGAGCGGCGGCGGCGGCGAACAACGGGACGCCGGTGCCCGTCTTCGCGGGTGACGACTTCACGCCGCGCCACGTCTTGCTCATCACCGGATATGCATCAGGCGTCTTCACCGTTTACGGACCAGGTACAGGACGAGTCATTGAGATACCGGAATCGGTCATGTTGGGCAATGGGACTCCCGACGCGTTCGAGGGCTGGTCCCACATCGACTACCTCGTCCTGCCGGTGCAGTGAGCCCGGCAGGCCGTGCTACCGAGGAGGTCCGTCGACCAGCGGGGGGAAGGCCCGTCCCTCCGCAATACTCGTCGGGGGCAGTATCTGTGCATCGGCGCACGTCGCGGTGAGCCCGCCCGCGGGGGTCTGGCTGGATGGAGCGAAGACGTTCGGATCGTCGAGATGGAACGGCAACCAGGCCTGCTGAAGGGATTCGACCCTGGAGAGGGTCAGCTCCTCCGAGCCATACCGTCGAGCGACGTATGAGCTGACCTGCATCAGGGACCATCCCGGCTCGGTGCTCGAGATTCGGCGCCTTGCCTCGACCTGCCAGGACCGATGCATTTCGACTCCGACCGGGCTGGTCACCTGGCACGCGACGTAGGTCACCACCCAGCCGCGTTTGCGCAGGTCCCGCATGAAACCGCTCATCATCAGCGCAGCGGTGGCCTCGTCCTCGGCGAGCACGTGTGTCGCGGTCAGCCCCTTCGTCGAGAACGCCGGACGGTTGGGCAGGAGGGTTCCGACCGTCGTGACCGAGGGCCGCAGGTAGCGGAGGTTCCGACTGCCCACGCCTGCGCCACCGAGGCGCACCTCGTTGGTGGGCAGAGCCGGATCGCTGGCCAGGAGCGCATCGACTCGATCGCGGTCCACGGCGTTCGACTCGATCGGGGGTGCCGGGCAGGCGCCCGCCGTGAGGACCATCGCAAGCAGCACGAGCGACAACCGTGCCACCCCTCGTGGGGGGCGCGACGACGCCAACGGCCGCGGCCACGCTCTGGCCCATAACGTCGGCCGGTGTAGCCCTGTGTGCATGTCGTTCTCCTGATCGCCCGGACCCCACGGCACGACAAGCCAACCACATGACCGCGGGGCAGCGCGGGTGCGCGGGTCGCCTCGTCCGCAACTCGGTCGAGGAGGCATGCCGTGCCCACCTAGGATTGACCGGTCACTGCTGCGCCGTCCCCGGCGCAGCCCGTCGGCTGGCCCGGAAAGGCGAGCGGGCGGCATACCTGCCAGACCATCCGAACAACCCGAGAAGGAACACCTACCGTGCTTCGCACCCACGAGGCCGGCACCTTACGTGCCGCCCACACCGGCCAGACCGTCACCCTCACGGGTTGGGTGGCCAAGCGGCGCGATCACGGCGGTGTGGCGTTCCTCGACCTGCGCGATGCCTCGGGCATCGTCCAGGTCGTCGCCCGCGACGAGGTGCTCGAGCAGGGGGGCGGACACGACGTGCGCAACGAGTATTGCGTGCGGATCACCGGCGACGTGCGCACACGTCCCGAGGGCAACGCGAACCACGACCTGCCGACGGGGCAGATCGAGGTTGTCGCCGCGGCCCTGGAGGTGCTCAACGCGGCCGCGCCGCTGCCGTTCCAGATCGACGAGCGGGTCACGGTCGGGGAGGAGGCTCGGCTGAAGTATCGCTACCTCGACCTGCGTCGGCCGGCCCAAGGCGCGGCGATCCGGCTGCGGTCCAAGGTCAACGCGGCGGCACGCGCGGTGCTCGCCGGCCACGACTTCGTTGAGATCGAGACCCCGACGATGACCCGCTCGACGCCGGAAGGGGCCCGCGACTTCATCGTGCCCGCCAGGCTCTCCCCGGGCTCCTGGTATGCCCTCCCGCAGAGCCCCCAGCTGTTCAAGCAGCTGCTCATGGTCGCCGGGATGGAGCGCTACTACCAGATTGCCCGCTGCTACCGGGACGAGGACTTCCGGGCCGACCGGCAGCCGGAGTTCACCCAGCTGGACATCGAGATGAGCTTCGTCGAGCAGGACGACATCCTCTCCCTCGGTGAAGAGATCGCGGTCGCGCTGTGGAAGCTCATCGGCGTTGACATCCCGACCCCGTTGCCTCGGCTCACCTATGCCGAGGCGATGGCCCGGTTCGGGACTGACAAGCCCGACACCCGGTTCGGGCAGGAGCTGGTCGAGTGCACGGCATACTTCGCCGACACGTCGTTCCGCGTCTTCCAGGCGGACTACGTCGGGGCGGTCGTCATGCCCGGCGGGGCGAGCCAGCCGCGCAAGACCCTCGACGCCTGGCAGGAGTTCGCCAAGCAGCGCGGAGCGCGCGGCCTGGCCTACGTGCTGGTCCAGGAGGACGGCGAACTCGGCGGTCCGGTCGCCAAGAACCTCTCGGACGCCGAACGCGCCGGCCTTGCGGTCCACGTCGGGGCTGCTCCGGGGGACTGCATCTTCTTCGCCGCTGGTGCCGCCAAGTCGTCACGCGCGCTGCTCGGCGCTGTCCGGCTGGAGATCGCCAAGCGCGGCGGGCTCATCCCGGACGGCTCGTGGAGCCACCTGTGGGTGCTCGACGCGCCGCTGTTCGAGCCCGCCGGAGACGCGGTCGCCGCTGGCGACGTGGCGGTCGGGTCAGGCGCCTGGACCGCGGTTCACCACGCCTTCACCTCGCCCAAGGCCGAGTTCATGGACAGCTTCGACACCGACCCCGGCTCGGCGCTGGCTTACGCCTACGACATGGTGTGCAACGGCAACGAGATCGGTGGTGGCTCGATCCGAATCCACCGGCGCGACATCCAGGAGCGCGTGTTCGCGGTCATGGGCCTATCCGAGGCCGAGGCGCGGGACAAGTTCCACTTCCTGCTCGAAGCCTTCGCCTTCGGGGCTCCGCCGCATGGCGGCATCGCTTTCGGTTGGGACCGGATCTGCGCGCTGCTCTCTGGCGCCGAGTCGATCCGTGACGTCATTGCCTTCCCCAAGTCCGGCGGCGGCTACGACCCACTCACCGGCGCCCCCGCTCCGATCACGGCGCAGCAGCGCAAGGAGGCGGGCGTCGACGCGAAGCCGGTCGCCGCGCCGCCGGCCTGACCCGCCCCGCCAGCCTCATTTCGGCCTCGCCTCGACCGCGCCTCGCCGCACCTTCCCGGGGGGGCGAGGCGCGGTCACTCCCGTATGCCGTTGCGCGCGTGCCAGCGACGCAGCGGCGCCGGTGCCCACCAGTTGCGTTCACCAAGCAGTTCCATGGTGGCAGGGACCAGCAGCATCCGGACGATGCTCGCGTCCAGGAGCACGGCCACGGTCAGCGCGACGCCGATCTCCTTGATGATGAGCATCTTTCCGGCGATGAACCCGGCGAAGACAATGACCACCAAAGCCGCCGCCGAGGTGATGATCCGGCCGGACCGCTGCAACCCCAGCTCGACGGCACGGTTGTTCTCGACGCCGCTCTCGTGCAGCTCGGCAATCCGGGAGATCAGGAACAGCTCGTAGTCCATCGACAGCCCGAAGGCGAACGAGATGGCTATGGGCGGGATGATCGATTCCACCGCGCCGACCGACGTGAACCCCAGACAGGCCGAGAGGTGGCCCTCCTGGAAGACCCAGGTGACCACCCCCAGCGACGCTCCGAGCGAAACGACGTTGAGCAGCAGGGCCTTGACGGGGATGACGATCGACCCGGTCATGAGGAAGAGCAAGACGAACGTGGCCACGACGACCAACGCGGCGGCATACGGAGCGCCGGCGGCGATCGACTCGGAAAGGTCGATGAGGGCAGCGGCTTGACCGGTGACCCAGCTGGGCTCTGCTGGCCGGTGGCTGCGCAGCGACTCGACCAAGGTCCGAGAGGCCGGGTCGAGCGGGTCGGCTGACGTGTGGACCGCCACGGCGGCATACCCGGTGCCGAGGTCGCGCGCGACCGCACTGGTGACGCCCGGCAGGGAGGCGGCCGTCGCGTCGGCCCAGCCCCGCGCTTGGTCGACGGTCCCCTGGACCACCACCGTCGCGGTCGGGGCGTTCAACTGCGGGTAGTCGACGGCCAACCGCTCGAAGAAGTCCCGTTGGGGTGACCCCACAGGGACCAACTCGATTCCCGACGAGGTGAGTCGCATCGATGTCGCGGGCAATGCGAGGAGCGCGAGGAAGGCCGTCGAGGCCAGCATCACCGTCCACGGCCGCCGGTGAACTGCGGCGGCGAGCCGGGAGAAGACCCCCTCGTCGGGCGCCGTCTCGGTGCCCCGAGCCAGCAACCGGCGAGCGCCGAGCGCACACAGGGCGGGCATCATCGACACGCCGACGAGCATCGCTACGAGGACGACGGACAGGCCTGCTGCTCCGATCGCCCGAATGGTCGGCGAGCGGAAGATCATCAGGCCGGCCAGGGAGATCGCGACGGTGACTCCCGAGAAGAGCACCGTGCGTCCCGCGGTCGCCGTCGTCCGGCTGATCGCGTGGCGAATCTGGTCCCGAGTGATCTCGGCCGGTGGCAGGGCTGGGGCCTGAGCGCGCAGCTCCTCACGGAAGCGCGAGACGAACAACAAGCCGTAGTCGATCGACAGGGCCAGGCCCAACAAGGTGACGACGTTGACCGTGGAGGCGTCCAGGTCCATGACGGCGCTGAAGCCATACAGCGCGGCCAAGGCCCCGCCGATCGATACGACCGCGCCGACGATCGGCATCCCGGCCGCGACGAACCCTCCGAAGACGATCACCATGAGGGCGAAGGACAAGGGCAACGCGATCCCCTCGCCCAGGCGCAAATCGGACTCCATCTGTCCGACGATCTCGTCCTCGGTGGCACTGCCGCTGCCGACCGCGGTCCGCGCCCCTCCGGGCAGCGCCTGACCCAATCGCGTGTATGCCGCCCGCACCGCTTTCTCCGCCGTGTCCTCCTGGGCCGCGGTGAGACCGGGCTTGAGGTAGGTGACCACGAGGAAGCCGCGCGCGGAGACGGGCGTCGACGATGCGCCGGCGCCAGCTGCCGGGTTCGCGAGAATGAAGGCCTTCGCTTGAGGGTCGGCGATACCGGTGGGAAAGACGAACGGGCTGACCGTGCTGGCGACTCCATCAATCGCGGTCAGTTGTTGGGCGGCCGCCCGCGCCACGGTGGCGACGGCCGGACTGGCGACGTCCACGGCGTCGACGGTCATCAGCACCGAGGACCGATCCGGTTCGGCCGCGCGCAGGAGGGAACGCCCGGTCATCGCTTCGCCGGCCACCGTGGGTTCGCCCGTCGTGAGCCGACTGAAGAGTGAGGGGCCACCGACGCCCGCGGCGGCGACCGCGAAGGCGGCCACGGTGAGCACCGACCAGGCCAGCACGACCCGCCACGGGTGGGCCGAGAGGGCCAGCCCCCATCGGGCCAACGCCGGCTGGCGGGGGGCTCGATGCCGTCCGGCGGGCAGCGCAAAGCCAGGGTCGGTCCGCCCCTGGACCTCGTGCCGGCCCCTCCGAGTCGACCTGCGCCGGTCGGTCACCGGGATAGCCTCTCACCACGAAGGTCAACACCGGAATAAGGAGCTGTGGTGACGTCGTCGGGCGATCTGTTCTCCGCTGCCCGCGCGAATGGCGACCCAGGAGCAGGCGCGGTGAGCCCGGCATACGGGAGTTCGGACTCGCCCCTCGCCGTGCGGATGCGACCGCGCACCCTCGCCGAGGTCCGGGGACAGCAGGCGGCCTTGGAGGTGGGTAGCCCCTTACGCCGGCTTGTCGAAGGGGCCGCCGGAGTGGCCGGGCCCCTGTCGGCGGTGCTCTGGGGGCCGCCTGGAACTGGGAAGACCACCCTGGCCCACCTCGTGGCCGGCGCGTCCGGCCGTCGCTTCGTCGAGTTGTCCGCAGTCACCGCGGGGGTGAAGGACGTTCGGGAGGTGATGGCGCAGGCCACGCGCGAACGGGACCTCTTCGGCCGGCATACCGTGCTGTTCCTCGACGAGATCCATCGGTTCAGCAAGGCGCAGCAGGACGCGCTCCTTCCCGGTGTCGAGAACCGGACCGTTATCCTCGTCGCCGCGACGACGGAGAACCCGAGTTTCGCGGTCATCGCTCCGCTGCTGTCCCGATCGGTCATTGTCGCCCTGCTGCCCCTATCCGATGACGACGTCGCTGCCCTGGTCAACTCGGCACTCGAGGACAGTCGTGGCTTCGATGGTGCGTTCCACATCGCACCCGACGCGCTCTCGGGCCTGGTTCGGCTGGCCGGCGGCGACGCTCGACGTGCCTTGACTGCCGTCGAGGCGGCGGCTGGAGCGGCCGCAGACGAGATCGGTCTCGGGGCGCCCGAACCGAGCCGGGTCAACCCCGCCGTCCTCACCCTGGCCCACCTGGAGCGAGCGATGGCCCAGGCGGCCGTGCGCTACGACCGGGCCGGCGACCAGCACTACGACGTGGCCTCCGCGCTCATCAAGTCGATGCGTGGCTCGGATGTCGATGCCGCGCTGCACTACCTGGCTCGGATGCTGGAGGCGGGGGAGGACCCACGCTTCGTCGCTCGCCGGGTGGTGATAGCAGCCAGCGAGGACGTCGGGATGGCCGACCCGTCCGCTTTGCAGACCGCCGTCGCCGCCATGCACGCGGTGGCGCAGATCGGGATGCCCGAGGCCCGCATCGTGTTGGCCCAGGCGGTCGTCCACGTCGCCTTGGCACCCAAGTCGAACGCGGCATACCTCGGGGTCGATGCGGCGATCGCCGACGTGCGGGCGGGACGCGGCGGTCCCGTTCCGCTCCACCTCCGCGGCAGTGGGTATGCCGGTGCGGCTCGCCTCGCTCGTGCGGTTGCGTCCGCTGCTGTCGAGGCGAGCGGCGCGACCGGTGGCGCTTCATCCGGTGACGGCACGGCATACCACTATCCGCACGACGATCCCGAAGGGGTGTCGGGGCAGGTCTACCTGCCCGACGACCTCGCGGGGCAGGTGGACTACTACCGGCCCGTTGGCAGGGGTTTTGAAGAGCGCTTGGTGGCTCGGTGGACCTGGATTCGCCGCCTCCTTCGCGGTCAACAGGACGGTTCCACGCCCTCGCGAGGCGCCCCACCCGTGGGCGATCCCACGGGCTAAGCGCTGCGTCCAACAGGTGAGATCTCCGGCGCAGTCGCGCGGGAACCGAAGGCTTGCGAGTCTGGGCGGGGCCAGGGTAACGATTTGTTATCGCTGATCGGCCGGTTGCTGTCCGACGGTGAAGAAGTGTGACATCGTGTCGCCAGACCAGCAGCGAAGACCAGCAGCGAGGAATGCGACGGCCGGGACAGGGAGCCCAGCCACGGCGCGTCCCCGCCAGCGACGACCGAGGAAAGCGAGCGCCGGCCTTGACGATCGGTTCGACGACCGAAGCAGTGGAGGGTGTCGTTTCGACCACCGCGACGGCGGCGGCGCTGGACAAGCGCGCTGGGCGATCACCATCTCAAATCGCCTGGGATCGCCTCAAGACGGACAAAGTGGCTATCGGTTCGTTGGCGATTGTTGTGTTCTTCATCCTCGTGGCGATCTTCGCGCCGTTGTTGGTCTCGCTTGAGGGCGAAGAACTCAACAAGTACCACCCGGAGTTGATCTCCGAGCTCAACACGTATCCCATCATCGGCGCCACGCCCCAACACTGGTTCGGGGTTGAGCCGCGGACCGGCCGCGACCTGTTCGCGGTGTGGGCCTTCGGCGCTCGGCCCTCGCTCATCATCGGGTTCACCGCCGCGACGTTCTCGACCATGGTCGGGATCGTCATGGGTCTTGCGGCGGGCTATCTCGGCGGCGCTGTCGACAAGGTCATCACCTGGATCATCGACGTGTTGCTGAGCCTGCCGTTCCTGCTCATGGTGTTGGCCCTGGTCCCGATCATCCAGAAGCGATTCACCAACCCCGGTCAGGTGCTCACTGCGGAGGAGACCTCGGGGATTCGCTTCTGGGTGCTCATCGGCATCCTCGTCTTCTTCGGCTGGATCGGGCTGGCCCGACTCATCCGCGGCGAGGTCTTGTCGTTGCGCGAACGCGAGTTCGTCCAGGCCGCCAAGGTCATCGGCGTTCCGACTCGGCAAATCCTCTTCCGGGAGATCCTGCCCAACCTCGTCGGGCCGATCATCGTGTCTGCTTCCATCGCAGTGCCTGCATACATCTCATCCGAGGCAGCGCTGTCGTACCTCGGTGCCGGTCTGGTGGAGCCGACGCCATCGTGGGGTCGAACGGTTTCCAACGCGCAAAACGCCTACGCGCGTTACCCCTTGTTCTTGTGGCCACCGGTCGCGTCCATCGCGCTGCTCGTCCTTGCCCTCTCGTTGCTCGGCGAGGCGATCCGCGATGCCTTCGACCCCAACACCCGTCGGTAGCGTCGACCACGCTGCTGCCGAACCGCTTCGGGGAACCTCTCGAAGCTCACCACTAAAGGAGAAATACATGCGCTGGACTCACGTCCTGGCCGTGGGGGCGGTCGCGTCCTTGGGCCTGACGGCGGCTTGCTCCGCCCCTGCGTCGACCCCGGGAACTGCCGGCGGCGCGTCCGCATCCAAGACGGCCGAGGCCAAGGCCGCCGCCGCACTGGACCCCGCTGCCAAGGGCCCGGCCCCTGAGGTCGCCGGCGCCAAGAAGGGCGGCACCCTCACGGTGTCGTATTCGACGGCCCCCGCCGACATGGACCCGAGCGCCCAGTTCTACCAGGACTCGGGCGCCATCATGTCTCGCCTGGTGCACCGCTCGCTCACCGCGTTCGTCCACCGTGACGGCAAGCAGGTGCTCGTTCCGGACCTGGCCACCGACCTTGGTCAGGTGTCCAGCGACGGTCTGACCTGGACCTTCACCATCAAGGACGGCATCAAGTACTCCGACGGCACCGCGGTGACCGCCGAAGACATCGCCTACTCGGTCAAGCGCTCCTTCGCGTTCACCGACACCGGCCCGACCTACCAGGTCGACTTCCTCAAGGACGGCGCCAAGTACGAGGGTCCCTGGGACGACGCGAACCGTCAGGACCAGTTCGGCGACACCTTCGCCGGTGTCGAGGCCAAGGGCAACCAGGTCATCTTCCACCTCGAGAAGCGTTGGGAGACCCTGCCCTACTTCGCGTCCTTCACCCAGGTCTCACCGGTCCAGAAGGCCAAGGAGACCAAGAACCGCGACTACGGGAACAACGCACCGGCGACCGGTCCCTACATGATCAAGGCGTTTACCCAGGGCTCGGACCTCACGCTCGTGCGCAACCCCAACTGGGACGCCAAGACTGACGCGGCGCGGACGGCATACGTCGACCAGTACGTCTTCAAGTTCGGTCAGGACTCGATCAAGGTGCAGCAGGGCATCCTGGCCAGCAACGGCCCGGACGCCACCACGCTGAACTGGGACGCCATCGACGCCTCGCTCGCCGACCAGGTCACCGGGGCCAAGGCCAACCAGTTCATCAACGGCCAGTCCTCGTGCGTCATCGCCGTCAACATGGACTCGCGCAAGATCCCGCTCGAGGTTCGCAAGGCCCTCGCCGTCGCCTACCCGTTC
Organism: Dermatophilaceae bacterium; assembly: GCA_044220725.1. Classification (GTDB taxonomy): domain Bacteria; phylum Actinomycetota; class Actinomycetes; order Actinomycetales; family Dermatophilaceae; genus Phosphoribacter. The sequence goes on along the minus strand of JBGAQN010000033.1, from coordinate 11,110 downwards.
GACGACATCAACAAGGCCGCTGGTGCGACGCCGCTGTCGCAGACGCCCGCCAGCACGCTGATCCCGCCGCAGATCCCGGGTTGGCTTGACTACAAGCTGCCTGGTCTGGGTGGCACCGGCAACGGTGACCCGGCCAAGGCCAAGGAAATGCTCAAGGCGGCCGGCAAGGAGAACTTCGAGCTGGTCTACTACTACACCAACGACGACCCGAGCAACGTTGCCCAGCAGGTCAACCAGGTGCGCAAGACCAAGCTCCAGGAAGCCGGCTTCAAGGTGACCGACATGGGCGTGGCCAACAAGGAACGCCGCAAGCTCATCGCCAAGTTGGACGGACCGCACAACATGCTGCAGTCTCCCGGTGGCTGGTGCTACGACTGGCCGTCGGCCGACTCGATCTTCCCGCCCATGGTGTCCTCGACCCAGATCAAGAACAACGGGACCAACTGGGGCAACCTGTCCGAGCAAAAGATCGATGACGAGATGACTCGCATCCTCAAGCTGTCCATCGCCGAGCAGGGCCCGGAGTGGGGCAAGTTCGACAAGTGGCTCATGGAGACCTACCTGCCGGCCATCCCGTACTACTACGACCGGTCGAACATCCTCTTCGGCACCAAGGTCAAGAATGTCCTCAATGACCCCAACCACGGCATGCCGATCCTGGATGCCATCTGGGTTGACCAGTGAGGTGAGCTCACCGCTCATTGAATGACAGCAAACCCGTCGAGTGCGGGGCGTGGAGATCCTCCACGCCCCGCACTTAGACTCCCCACTTCGGTAGCGAGGTCCTGAGTGCTCATCTACATCGGCCGCCGCGTGCTTATGGCCATCAGCGTGGTGCTGGTCGTCCTCGTCGCGACCTTCCTGCTCTTCTTTGCCGGCCCGGCGGACCCGGCTCAGGCGATGTGCGGGGAGACCCGGTGCACCACGCAGCGCCTCGAGGACATTCGGCGCAGTCTTGGCACGGATCGGCCGGTCGCCGAGCAGTTCTCCGAGTACTTCAAGGGTCTCTTTGTCGGCCGCGACATCTATGTGTCGGGATCGGCAAAGCGGTGTGAGGCACCCTGCCTTGGCTTCTCCTTCCGCACCGGCATCGAAGTCAAGGACGCCATCGCCTCGCGATTCCCCAACACCGCCATGCTCGCGGTCATGACCATGGTCATCTTCTTGACCGTCGGAGTATCCACCGGCGTCTTGGCAGCCCGAAGACGGGGCACCGCACTAGACCGTGGAATCGTCGGGTTCAGTCAGGTCTTCGGCTCGATCCCGTCATACATCACGGGTCTACTCTTCGCTCTCTACTTCACCGTCCTCTACCCGATCTTGCCCCGTTTCTCGGGCCGCAGTGAGGGCATCCCTACATGGTTCGGCGGGCTGATCGCCCCGGCCATCATTCTCGGGCTCTTCTATGCCACCGGATACGTCCGCTACGCCCGCGCGTCCATGGTGGACACCCTCAATCAGGACTATGTCCGCACGGCCAGATCCAAGGGCATTGGTGAACAGACTGTCGTTTACAAGCACGCCTTGCGCGCGGCCCTGAGCCCGGTCGTGACGATCCTTGGGCTGGACATGGCCGGGCTGCTCTCCGGAACGTTGATCACCGAGCAGATCTTCGGTGTCGACGGGATCGGTCGGTTTGCCATCGAGTCGTTGCGTAACGACGACCTGCCGATCATCATGGGCACCGTCCTCGTGGGCTGCGTGCTGGTCGTCGTCATGAACCTGCTGGTCGACATCGCCTACTCGTTCCTCGACCCGCGCGTGAGGCTCTCATGACCGCCCAGCCATTGACCCCGGCCGACCGGCCAGCCGACGCAGTTGCCCCGGCGCCTGAGCGCAATGTTGTTGCTGAAGCTCCGATGGGCGAGGTGGTCCTCAAGATCACCGATCTGTGTGTGCGATTTCCCTCCGACGAAGGTCCGGTCAACGCCGTCCAGGACCTGACCTACGAGGCCCGGCTGGGTCGGACCTTGGCCATCGTCGGTGAGTCCGGGTCGGGCAAGTCCGTCTCGACGATGGCCGTCTTGGGCTTGCACAACCCCAAGCGCAGTTCGATCACCGGCAGCATCCTGCTCGACGGTCGAGAAATCGTCGGAGCCGACGAGAGCACGATGCGCACGTTGCGCAGCAGCACCGCGGCGATGATTTTCCAGGACCCCTTGTCGGCGCTGCACCCCTTCTACAAAGTCGGCAACCAGATCGCCGAGGCCTACCTGGCGCACAACAGCGTCTCCAAGGCGGTGGCCCGACGCCGGGCCGTCGAGATGCTCGAATTGGTCGGTATCCCCAACCCGCAACGTCGGGCCAAGCAGTTCCCTCACGAGTTCTCGGGCGGGATGCGCCAACGCGCGATGATTGCGCTCGGCCTGGTCAACAATCCCAAATTGCTCATTGCGGACGAGCCGACGACAGCACTGGACGTCACCGTTCAGGCGCAGATCCTCGACCTGGTCAAGCGTCTGCAACGCGAGTTCGGCTCAGCGGTCATCCTCATCACCCACGACCTCGGGGTGGTCGCGGAGGTTTCCGACGACATCCTCGTCATGTATGCCGGGCGCGCCGTCGAACGTGGCCTAGCCAAGGAAGTGCTGGCCCGTCCGCAGCACCCCTACACCCACGCGCTGCTGCAGAGCCTGCCCTCGGCCTCCGAAGATACCGAAGAGTTGCAGACCATCAAGGGCACCCCGCCGAGCCTGGTGCACCTCCCCTCGGGCTGCTCCTTCCACCCTCGGTGCACCGTCCGCGATCGCGTGCCCGGCGACCTGTGCGTGAGCACCCTGCCGGAGTTGCGGGCGTCCGCCGGCGGTCGGCAGATCCGGTGTCATCTGTCCAACCCCGAATCCGTTCTCGCGCAGGAAGGGGCGTCATGATCGCCAATCCGTCGGCATCGGTCCCCCTGGTCGAGGTGGAGCATCTCGTCAAGCACTTCGCTGTGCGCGAAGTGCAGGGCCTGACGATGTCTCGCAACACGGTCAAGGCGGTCGATGACATCTCGTTCACGCTCGCTCAGGGGGAGACCCTCGGGCTGGTGGGGGAGTCTGGATGCGGAAAGTCGACAGTGTCGCGCTGCATCACCCGGCTGGAGACCCCCACGTCGGGCGCGATCCGCTACAACGGCAACGACATTGCCCGACTCCCGGAGAAGGATCTTCGCCCTCTGCGCCGGGAGATCCAGATGATCTTCCAGGACCCGTACAGTTCACTGAACCCGCGCCAGACCGTCGGCGCGATCCTCACGACTCCGTTGCGAGTCCATGGGTTGGCCAAGGGCAAAGAAAAGGCCCGGGCCCAGGAGCTCCTCGAGCTTGTCGGGCTCAACCCAGAGCACATCAATCGCTACCCGTCGGAGTTCTCTGGCGGTCAGCGCCAGCGGATCGGGATCGCTCGGGCCCTTGCTGTCGAGCCCAAGCTCATCATCGCCGACGAGCCGGTCTCGGCGCTGGACGTGTCGGTCCAGGCCCAGGTGATGAACCTGCTGTCCCGGCTACGTTCCGAGCTCGGTCTGTCCTTCATCTTCATCGCCCACGACCTTGGAGTTATCAGGCACTTTTGTGACCGGGTCGCGGTGATGTATCTGGGCAAGATCGTCGAATTGGGTGACAAGCCGCACATCTATGGCGTGCCGCAGCACCCCTACACTCAAGCGCTGTTGTCGGCCGCTCCGGATATCAACGTGGTGCGCGGCATACCGCCCCGGGAACGCATCCGGCTCGTTGGCGACCCGCCCAGTCCGATCGATCCGCCGAGTGGCTGTCGGTTCCGGACCAGGTGCTGGAAGGCCCAAGACCTGTGCGCCAGCCAGGAGCCGCCGCTGGAGGACAAGCCCGGCGGTGGCGATGATGATCGGCCCGGCACCGGCGATGAACACGTCATCGCCTGCCACTTCCCGGAGATCAAGAGTTCGCTGGTCGCCGAGGTCACGCGCTGAGCGTGCGGTCACGACCGACCGGGACGGCTCCGGACGTGGGGCCGAGCCAGCCGCTGCGGCGGGTCGGCTAGGGTGGGCCGATGAGCATCGCGCCTGTGACCGTCGGCGACATCGCCGGTGCCATCGCTGCGCTGGCGTTTGCCTATCTGGTGTGGCGGCTGGGTTCGGTGGTCGGTAAGGCTGGCCAGATCCTCGACGAGACCCGGATTGGCGTCAAGGGACTGGCCGACGGCAGCATGCCGCTGCTCGGCGAGGTGACGACGACGGTCTCGACGACGAATGAGCAACTGGCTCGCATCGACACGGTGACGACGAACATCGCCAGCATGTCGGCGAACGTCAACGCGCTCACCTCTTTGTTCGCCGCCACCTTGGGCAGTCCGTTGGTCAAGGTCGCGGCCTTCAGTTATGGCGTGCGGTCGGCAGTGGGTCGGCGCCGGACCGCCAGTCCCGTCGCGACCCCCGGCCACGGCAGAGGCAGGCACGAAGCATGAAGCGCAAACTGCTCGCCGTGGTTGCTGGCGCTGTCGTCGGGGTCGGCGCCGTCTACACGTATCGGCTGCTCGCCGACCGTTACGCCACCGAAGGCGGGCCACCGGACGTCCTCGCTGCGGCGCTAGCCGAAGCCAGCTCGCTGCTCCAGGACATCAAGGCCGGCATGGCAGAGCGCGAGGAGCAGCTACGGGTGGCTCTGGGCTTGGACTCGGGTGGGCCCGGGACCACGTTGGACCCGCAGTCCACTCGAGACCTCTTGGACGACCCGGCCCGCTGGCGAGCTCGGTAGGGGTGAGCTCGCGGCCCGACAACTCGGGCGCATCACCCCGCCACCGCCACGTGCCCAGCCCCATCGCCAGCCCCACCCCCAGCCCGCTGGGACCCGACCTGCACCGGCCGGTGACCACCCGGCATACGTGACCCGACCGCAAGGACCCACCATGGAGACCGCCGAGATCAGGCGCCGATTCCTCACCTTCTTCGAGAAGCGGGGGCACACAGTCGTGCCGTCGGCCCCGCTGCTCTACGACGACCCGAACCTGCTGTTCGTCAACGCGGGGATGGTGCCGTTCAAGCCCTACTTCCTCGGCCAGGAGACCCCGCCGTTCGAGCGGGCCGCCAGCGTGCAGAAGTGCGTTCGGACCGGCGACATCGAGGAGGTCGGCAAGACCTCCCGGCACGGCACGTTCTTCCAGATGAACGGCAACTTTTCCTTCGGCGATTACTTCAAGAAGGGCGCCATCAAAGCGGCCTGGGAGCTGCTGACGACCTCACAGAAGCAGGGCGGCTATGGCCTGGACGGCGACCGCCTCTGGGCGACGGTCTACCTCGACGACGATGAGGCGGCCGACCTGTGGGTCAAGCACACCGGCATACCGCGCTCCCGGATCGTCAAGCGGGGGATGGCCGACAACTTCTGGTCGATGGGCGTCCCCGGCCCGTGCGGTCCGTGCAGCGAGATCTACTACGATCGCGGGCCCGACTACGGCCGCGAGGGCGGCCCGGCCGTCGACGAGGACCGTTACCTTGAGGTCTGGAACCTCGTGTTCATGCAGAACATCCGCGGTGAGGGCGCGGCCAAGGAGGGCTACCCGATCCTCGGCGACCTGCCGGCCAAGAACGTCGACACCGGTATGGGCCTGGAGCGGATGGCCGCCATCCTGCAGGGCGTGGACAACCTCTATGAGATCGACGAGGTTTATCCCGTCCTGGACAAGGCCGCCGAGCTGACCGGGAAGATCTACGGCGCCAACTCCGGCCGCGACGCAGGACACAGCCACCCGGATGACGTGCGGCTGCGCGTGGTCGCCGACCACGTGCGTTCCAGCCTCATGCTCATCGGTGACGGGGTCACCCCCGGCAACGAGGGCCGCGGCTATGTCCTGCGCCGGATGCTGCGCCGGGCCGTGCGCTCGATGCGGTTGCTCGGCTTCGACGACCCGGCGCTGCCGCACCTGCTCCCCGTGAGCATGGAGCGGATGAGCAAGTCCTACCCGCAGCTGCGCACCGATTTCGCTCGGATCAGTTCCATCGCGTATGCCGAGGAGGAGGCCTTCCGACGCACCCTGGCCTCCGGGACCACCCTGCTCGACGGCGCGGTCGCCCGGCTCAAGAGCGCCGGGCGCAGCACAGGCGACGGGGGTGCCACGCCAACCCTGTCCGGCGATGAGGCGTTCGCGCTGCACGACACCTATGGCTTCCCCATTGACCTCACCTTGGAGATGGCCGCCGAGCAGGGCGTCCACGTCGACGAGGCTGGTTTCCGTCGGCTGATGAAGGAACAGCGCGATCGCGCCAAGGCCGATGCCAAGGCCAAGAAGAGCGCCCACGGCGAGACGGGGGTTTACCGCGAGGTCGCCGACCGGCTCGGGCATGCCGTCGAGTTCACCGGCTACGACGAGGTCGTCTCCGAGGCGCGCGTCGCCGGGATCCTGCGCGGCGGTCAGGCGGTCGTCGTTGCCGCCGTCGGCGACGAGATCGAGCTGGTCCTGGACCGCACCCCGTTCTATGCCGAGGGCGGTGGCCAGTTGGCCGACGGCGGCCGGATCGAGCTGGCCGGTGGCGCGGTCGTGCAGGTCCGCGACGTCCAGAGCCCGATCACCGGCCTGTCGGTCCACCGGGCGACGGTCGTCACCGGCGAGGTTGCGGTCGGCGAGCAGGCTCATGCCCTGGTCGACATCGAGCGGCGCCGGTCGATCTCCCGGGCCCACACCGCCACGCACATGGTCCACAAAGCGATCCGCGAGGCGCTGGGCGACACGGCCACCCAGGCCGGCTCCGAGAACGGCCCGGGTCGGTTCCGCTTCGACTTCAACGCCCAGCACGCCATCCCGCTGGGGCAGTTGCAGGAGATCGAGGCCCGGGTCAACGCCGTGCTGCTCGACGACCTGCCAGTGTCGGCCGAGGTGATGACCCAGGCCCAAGCCCGGGACATCGGCGCCATGGCCCTGTTCGGCGAGAAGTATGGCAGCGCGGTCCGGGTAGTCTCCGTCGGTGACTGGGCTCGCGAACTCTGCGGTGGCACCCACACGCCGCGAACGAGCCAGCTCGGCGTCGTCAAGCTGCTCGGTGAGGCCTCCATCGGTTCGGGGGTGCGGCGCGTCGAAGCACTCGTCGGGGCGGACGCCTATTCCTTCCTCGCCCGCGAGCACGCGATCGTCGGCCAGCTGACTGAGGCGCTCAAGGCCCGCCCCGAGGAGCTTCCCGAGCGAATCAGCGCCATCCTGGCCAAGCTGCGCGACGCCGAGCGCGAGATCGCAGCGGCGCGCCAGCAGCAAGCCCTCGCCGTCGCGCCCGGACTGGTCGACTCGTCCCGGGACGTCGGGCCGGTCCGACTGGTCACCCATGACGCGGGAGAGGGGATCGCCCCGGACGACCTACGCACCCTCGTGCTGGACGTCCGCGGTCGTCTCGGCGACGCGCGCCCCAGCGTTGTGGCCATGACCGGGTCGACGAACGGCAAGCCGGTGGTCATTGTGGCCACCAACGGGAGCGCCCGGGAGGCCGGGGTCAAGGCGGGGGTGCTCGTCCGACTGGCCGCCCAGGTCCTCGGTGGTGGTGGCGGCGGCAAGGACGACCTCGCCCAGGGCGGCGGAGTCGACGCCGCCAAGATGGGTGCCGCGTTGGGTGCCGTCGAGAACGTGCTCCGGGGCCAGGGCTAGGCCAGGGGTATGCCGCCGCCAGGCCGACGCATGGGTGTCGACGTCGGCGCCGTCCGGGTGGGCGTCGCGCAGAGCGATCCGGACGGCATACTCGCCACTCCCGTGACCACGCTGGTCCGTGACCCGGGCGACCCACACGCCGACCTGGCAGCCCTGGCCGACCTGGTGCGCGGGGAGCACGCGTCGTGTGTGTATGTTGGTCTGCCGCTACACCTGTCCGGACAATCGGGTGACGCGGCGCGACTCGCCCGCGGGTATGCCGCCGAGCTTGCTGCGCTGGTGGCACCGGTCCGCGTACGGTTGGTCGACGAGCGGCTCACCAGTGTCGCGTCCCATCGCCTGCTGCACGAGAGCGGACGGCCGGGGCGCTTGCACCGGGCGGTCGTTGACCAAGTGGCTGCCGTTCTCATCCTCGATGCGGCTCTCGAGGCGGAGCGGGCCACCGGCGTCGAACCGGGGGAGCTGGTCGTGGCGAGTGGGCGAAAGCCCCGGACGAAGGGACGAGAATGACCGACCGCCCGCTCGGGACATCACGCGGGGACGACCTGGCGGACCAGCCCGATCACGGCTCTGGTCAGCTCACTGGCGGCGATGTCCACTGGCCGCCTGGAGACCCCCAAGGGGACGACGTCGCCGAATCCGAGCGTGCGTGGGAGCACTCCATTGACACCCGCCTGTCAGGTGCCCATGACGGCATGCTCGGCGAGGACGCCGACTACTCCGAGGACTACCACGGCGAGGTCACCACGCCGTTCGGGTTCGCCCCCGATTCCCGCCGAGCTCGTCGCGAACGGCGCAACTCCGCGCGGGGCTTTCGGCGGCTGCTGGTCTTGTTCGTGGCCTTGGGCCTCATTGGTGGCGCGGGATATCTCGGTTTCGCCGCGCTCCGGCCGCTTTTCGACCGATCCGGCGACACGTCGGATTACCCCGGGCCCGGTGCGGCCGCGATCTCCTTCACCGTCAAGGAAGGCGACACCGGCCGGGCAATCGGCGCAAGCCTGCAGGCACAGGGGATCGTGCTGACCGCCAAGGCATTCGTCGACGCGTGCAACGCCGACACCCGCTGCGCTGGCATTCAGCCTGGCGACTATGCGTTGAAAAAGCAGATGCGTGCCGCGGACGTCTTGACTGTCCTGGTCGATCCAAAGAACCGGCAGAACCCCAAAGTCACTGTCCGCGAGGGGCTCTGGGCTACCGAGATCTATGCCCTCCTGGCCAAGGCGACCAAGCACCCAATCAGCGACTACGAAGCTGCCGCAAAGAACCCAGACGTCCTGTCCTTATTGCCCTCCTCTGCGGCTGGAAACGTCGAGGGCTTCCTCTTTCCTGCCACCTACGAATTCTCCGAGAAGGACTCGGCGGTCACGCAACTCAGAGCCATGATCGGCAAGGCGGTCAAGGTGCTCACCGATCTCAAGGTCCAGCCCGAGCAGGCCGAGAAGCTCATGATCATCGCGAGCATCGTCGAGGCCGAAGCCAAGCGTCCGGAGGATCGCGCCAAGGTCGCGCGAGTCGTCCTCAACCGGCTGGCCAAGCCGATGCGCCTACAGCTGGACTCGACTGTGAGCTATGGGGTGAAGAAGCGCGCGATCACCACGACCGACGCCGAACGAGCGGCCGTCAACGCGTGGAACACCTACACCAAGGAAGGCCTGCCCGGCAGTCCCATCTCCAACCCGGGGACCGCTTCGATCGAGGCCGCGGCCAGCCCGGCGGACGGCCCATGGCTGTTCTTCGTCGCGGTCAACCCCGAGACCGGGGAGACAAAGTTCGCCGCCACCCAGGCCGAACACGACCAATACGTCGCTGAGTTCCAGGCCTGGTGCAACGCCCCGGAGAATAAGGGGAAGTGCTCTCGGTGACCTCTCCGGTGCGGATCCGCTGCGGGGTGCGGGGCTCGCCCATCGAGCACTCGCTTTCCCCGGTGCTTCACCGCGCGGCATACAGGGCGCTCGGTCTGACCGACTGGAGCTATGACCGGGCGCGGGTCGAGGCCGACGAGTTGGCGACGCATGTGCGCGTCCTCGACGAATCCTGGCGGGGGTTGTCTCTGACGATGCCGCTCAAAGAGGTCGCCTTCGATGTCGTCCGGCAGGCATCAGCCGTGGCGACCCGAGTGGGGGCAATCAACACGCTGATCCGGGAGGGCGATGACTGGATCGGACACAATACCGACGTCCACGGCATCGTCGAGGCGCTGCGGGAGGCCGGCATCGGGACAGTCCATTCGGCGGTTCTCGTCGGGGCCGGAGCCACGGCACGCTCGGCCCTGGCGGCCCTGGCCGAGTTGGGGACCGTGCAGGTGAGTTTCATGGTCCGGCAGGCAGTCCGTCCCGGCACGCTCGCCTTTGCCCGAGATCTTGGCCTGGACGCCGTAACCGTGCCCTTGGGCCACTGGCCCTACGGCGCGGACCTCGTCGTCAGCACCGTCCCGGCGACGGCGTATGCCGGCCTGCTCGGCGCGCTGCCAGAGGCGAACCATGGGTCGGCGGTCCTGGATTGCATCTACGGGGACGGTCCTAGCCCCCTGCTCGGGGTTGCCAAGGAGCTCGGATATGCCGTTGTCGACGGAACCGAGATGTTGCTGCACCAAGCCGGCGAGCAGGTGCGCTTGATGACGCGTCATCCCGCTCCCTTAGAGGCGATGCGGGCAGCATTGCACGCCGCGGCCGAGATCTGACCGGGACGGTCGCGAGATGGGCACGGTCCAGTCGTCGGGGTCCTGGTGGCTCGTCATCGCGGGCGCTATCGCAGGGCTCGGACTGGGTGTTTGGCTGGTCCGACAGCTGGCCGACGGAGGCTATCGACTGGACGACGAAGGTGATCACCCGCCACCTCGATGGTCGTGGTTGCTGGCGGCCGGGGTGTCGGCAGTCTGGGCGACGCTGGCATGGCGACTCGGCGGGCCCGTGACCCTCCCTTCCCTTCCTGCGGTGCTGCTGCTGGGCTTCGCCGGGGTCGCCCTGGCCTGGATTGACCTCGACGTCCACCGACTCCCGCATGGGCTTACCTACCCGCTGGCCGCGCACGTGCTCGGGCTGCATATCGTGGCCAGCGCGGTCTCTGGCCAGTGGTGGCCGGTGGCCCGGGCGCTGGCCTGCGCGGGCGCGGCATATCTGGTGCTGTTGGCCCTTGCCGTGGTGTCGCGGGGCGCCTTCGGTCTCGGTGACGTCACCCTCGGCGGGATCCTCGGGCTGAGTTTGGGTTATCTCGACGTGCGCTTGGTGTGGGTCGCGGTCCTGCTTGCGTTCGTCATCAGCGGGCTGGTCTCCGCGGTCGGTCTGTTGACTCGGCGGCTGACCTTGCGGTCCGACCTCGCCTTCGGGCCTTACCTGCTCGTTGGCGGCTGGCTGGCCGTGCTTGTCGGTTGAGTCTTGCCATCCGGGTCGTGGCGCGACCACGCCCGGGGCGCGTGGGAAGATGCGGGAATGCTGCGTTGGCTCACCGCCGGGGAGTCCCACGGGCCCGCCCTCGTCGCGATCCTCGAAGGCCTGCCCGCGGGCGTCGAGGTCTCCCGCACCGACCT